>DATNDO010000254.1:0-9571 GCA_035606955.1 Candidatus Angelobacter sp. | reverse complement strand
CGGGAACGTGGAGTTGCGGGTCACGCGAGTGGACGTGGGGTTGCCGGGGGCTGTGGGGCGATTGCTGCAAGGTGTCGCATCGCCGGCATTGATCCGGCGAATTCAGGAAAAGTTGCCGCCGCGGATGATTCCGTGGGAGTTTGTGAACTTGATTGAACCCGACCCGCTGCGGCGGGTGAAGCTGCGGCTGACGAGCTCGAAGCTGGCGCACATGCATCCGGCGGATTTGGCGGAATTGATGGAAGAGCTGTCGCCGGATGAGAGAAGCTCGGTAATCGCCACACTCGACGAAACGGCGGCAGCGGAAGTGATTGCGGAATTGGATAAGAGGTTGAAGACGCAGTTGGTCGAAACACTCGAACCGGGCAGAGCGGCGGATATTCTGGAGGAAATGCCTCCGGACGAGGCGGCCGATTTGCTGGCTGACTTGCCGCCGGAGAGATCCCGCGAACTGCTGGAGGAGATGCCGAAGCGCGAGGCCGAGGAAGTCAAGGGCCTGTTGCAATTCGAGGGGCACACGGCCGGCGGCATGATGACGACGGAAGTTGTGCAGGTGGGCGAAGATGCGACGCGCGGCGAAGTGGTGGATTACATCCGATTCCATGACGTGCCGCTCGACCAGCTCGACACGGTGATTTTGATCAACACGCACGCCGTTTTCGTGGGAACCGTTTCGGTGACCAGGCTGATGCTTGCGGAAAAGGATCAGCGCATGGCGGCGCTGGTGAGCGACCCATTGGTGTCGGTAGGCCCGCAAACAGATGAAAGAGAAGTTTTCGAGCTTTTCGATAAGTACAATTTGCGAAGCTTGACCGTCGTCAACGCGGAACAGCAGCCGATTGGCGCGATTACAGTGGATGACATCGTGAGCCGGCTGCACGCAAAGGTGAAATAGAAACAGACGATGAACTGGACGGACATCAGCGGACGATTGGAAGCCTGGCGCAGCCGGGGCGCGCACGTGCGCCGTCAGGGGCGGCATTGGCAGAAGAGGTTGGCGCTGTTCCTGGCTGTGGTTGGGCCGGGGCTGATTACTTCGAACGTTGATAATGACGCGGGCGGAATCGCCACGTATTCGGTGGTGGGAGCGCACTTCGGTTACGCGATGCTGTGGTCGCTGATTCCGATTGCGATTGCGTTATATGTCAGCGAAGAGATTTGCGCGCGCATGGGCGTGGTGACGGGGAAGGGGCTTTCGGACCTGATCCGTGAGGAGTTCGGGTTCCGTTCGACATTTTTCGTGATGGTAGCGGGGCTAGCGGTGGATTTGGCGAACACCGTGGCCGAATTCGCAGGCGTGGCGGCGTCGATGCAGATTTTTGGAGTGAGCAAGTACATTGCCGTGCCGATTGCGGCGATTCTGGTTTGGATCATGGTGATACGCGGGACCTACCGGCAGGTGGAGAAGATCTTTTTGGTGGCGTGCGTATTTTATGTGTCATACGTGGCGTCCGCATTTTTGGCGAAGCCCGACTGGCTGCTGGCAGGGCGCTCGTTGGTGATTCCTGATATTCACGCAAACACCGCGTACCTGTTGATGTTAACGGGACTGATCGGAACGAGTATTGCGCCGTGGCAATTCTTTTATTTGCAGGCCGGATACGTGGAGAAGCGCGTGGGTCCGCGGCAATACAAACAGGCGCGCCTGGACGTGCTGGTAGGGAGCATCAGCTGCATGGCCATCGTGTTTTTCATTATTGTGTGCACGGCGGCGACACTGCACGCTTCGGGGCACACGAATATCACGGACGCGGCAGATGCGGCGAAAGCGCTGGTCCCTCTGGCAGGCAAATTTGCGGCGTATCTATTTGCGTTCGGATTGCTGAACGCATCGCTATTCGCGGCGTCGATTTTGCCGCTTTCCACGGCGCACGTGATTTGCGAAGGATTGGGATTCGAAGCGGGAATCGATCACAAGTTCCGCGATGCGCGTATTTTCTACGGATTGTACACGGCGCTGATCGTGGCTGGAGCGGGAATCATTTTGATTCCGAAGGCGCCGCTGCTGAAGATTTTGATATTGTCGCAGGTAGGTAACGGAATATGGCTGCCCATAGTGCTGGTCTTCATGCTGCTGCTGGTGAACCGGCGGAGTTTGATGGGCGAGCATGTGAACGGGCGGTTCTTGAACGTGATCGCGTGGTCGATCAGCATCGCGATGATTGTGCTCACGGTCTTGCTGGCCTATGAGGCGATTTTCAATCCCAGCGCCGCAGGACTTGGGTGAGTTTCATAAACGATGTGTAGGCGCATTGCGCGCGGTTGCTTCGATGTGTGTTGCTGTGCTACGTTTTCTTCCGCATTTCCTCGAGTAAAATTTGGTGACAGCCACTGAACTTCTGAAGTCCACGAGCCGCGCGGAAGCGGCGCTTCTTGAACAAATTGATTTGAAACGCCTCCCGAGGCACGTGGCGATCATTATGGATGGCAACGGGCGGTGGGCGCAGCGGCGTCATTTGCCGAGAATCGCTGGGCATCGCGCGGGGGTCAAAATGGCGCGCGAGGTGATTGAAACCTGCGCGCGGCTGAAAGTGCCGGCGCTCACGTTATACGCGTTCTCCCTAGAAAACTGGCGACGGCCCAAGGCGGAAATTGATTTTTTGATGCGGTTGCTGCGCGAATATCTGAAGAAAGAGCTGCCGTCCATTCATCGAAATAACATCCGCTTGCTGGTCATAGGGCGCGCGGCGCAACTGCCGGAGGCGGTGCAGAAGGACATCGAGAAGGCGATGCGTCTGACAGCGCAGAATACGGGAATGAAGCTGATTGTCGCGTTGAATTATGGCGGGCGCGCGGAATTGGTGGACGCGTTTAACTCGATTTTGGATCGCGTGCGGCTGAATGGACTCGCGGCGTTTCAGGCGGATGAGGAGACCATTTCGGACCACCTATATACCGCCGGCCTGCCCGATCCGGATTTGCTGATTCGCACGAGCGGGGAGATGCGCGTCAGCAATTTTCTGTTGTGGCAGATTGCGTATGCGGAACTTTATATCACGGACGCGTTGTGGCCGGATTTCACGCGGGAAAGATTGCTCGAGGCGTTTATCAATTTTCAGCAGAGAGAACGGCGATATGGAGGCTTGAGTTCAGAGCACGGGAGTGGCAATGGTGCGCGCTAACTGATGCTAAAACGCATTGTCACCGGCGCGGTGCTGATACCCATCGTGGTGCTGGCAGTGTATTGGGCGCCTTCGTGGGTGGTTGCGATCGTGGCGGCGGCGGTGGCGCTGCTGGCGACGATGGAGTTTTTCAAGCTGACGGCGCAGATGGGCTTGCGCGCGTTTCGCAAATGGACGATGGTCTGCATCGTGGGATTGTTCGGCGTGCAATGGCTGCTGGGAATCACCGAAGTGCGTTGGCTGGGGCCCAATACAGAGGTGATTCGCGGGCTGGCGGGTAACTACGAATCGCCAGAGGTGATTCTTCTTTTGTTTGTGTTGGGCTGCGCGTGCATCGGTGTCATGAACCGTGTGCCGATCGCTGACGTGTTGCCGGCAATCGGCGCGAGCGCGGCAGGGCTGATTTTTGTGGCGTTGCCATTCAGCTACTTGGTGCGGTTGGACGGACAGGAAACTCGAGGCTCGATGTTGGTGCTTTTTACGCTGGCGCTTGTTTGGGCGGGCGACACCGCAGCGTATTTTGTGGGGAAATTCCTTGGGCGAACGAAGATGGCGCCGGTGCTTTCTCCGAAGAAGACTTGGGAAGGCGCGGCGGGAAATCTATTGGGGTCGCTGATCGTTGGATATTGCTTTGCGCGCGGGCTGCGGTTCGACCCATTGCCGTGGCTGGTGACGGCGACGCTGGCGAATATCGCGGGGCAGGTGGGCGATCTGGTAGAATCAGCATATAAGCGCGGCGCGGGAGTGAAAGATTCTGGCGCGCTGCTTCCGGGACACGGAGGAATGTTGGACCGCATTGACAGCCTGATTTTGGCCGCTCCGGTGGTGTGGCTCGCCGCTGGATGGCTCCTGCAAGGCCGGCAGTGATACATCTCGCCTAGTGAAACGCATTTCCATTCTCGGATCGACGGGCTCAATCGGGCGGCAATGCCTGAATGTGGTTGATTCGCTCCCCGGAAAATTCGAGGTGGTGGCGATAGCCGCGGGCAATAACGTAGAACTTGCCGCGCAGCAAACAGCGAAGCACCGCCCGAAGATTGTTTCCGTCGCGACATGCGAAGGCGCGAAAGAGCTTCGCGACCGTCTGGCAGCGATGAAAGTGGAGCCGCTGCCGGAAATACTTTGCGGCGCGGACGGAATGGAGCGCGTGGCGACGCATCCAGACGCGGATACGCTTCTTTCCGCTGCGGTCGGCGTGGTGGGATTGCCGGCGACGTACAAAGCCGTCCAGCAAGGGAAGAATCTGGCGCTGGCGAACAAGGAAGTATTGGTAGCGGCGGGAGAATTGGTGATGGCCGCAGCGGAAAAGCAGGGCAAGGCCGTGTTGCCCGTCGACAGCGAACATAACGCCATTCACCAGTGCCTGCGGGCTGGCGAGCGGCGCGAAGTGAAAAAGCTGGTGCTGACAGCGTCGGGCGGCCCGTTTCGAAAGACGCCCGCGTCGAAATTCAAGGATGTGACGCCGGAACAGGCGCTGGCGCATCCGAATTGGAAGATGGGGAAGAGAATCACAACCGATTCGGCGACCTTGATGAACAAAGGTTTTGAGGTTATCGAGGCGCGATGGCTATTCGGCGTGCGTCCCGACCAAATTGAAGTGGTGATTCACCCGCAGTCGACGATTCACTCGATGGTGGAATTCGTGGATGGTTCAATTCTGGCACAGCTAGGCCCCACGGATATGCGCATGCCGATCCAATATGCGCTAACCTATCCGGAGCGTGTGGCATCGAATGGAGTAGCGCTCGACTGGAAGAGCCTGAAGAAACTCGATTTTGAGCCGGTGCCCATCAGGAAGTTTCCGTGCCTGCGGCTGGCGCGCGAGGCGATGGAGCGGGGAGGCGCGCTGCCGTGCGCGCTGAATGCCGCGGATGAAGAAAGCGTGGCGGCGTTTCTGGAAGGCAGGCTGGGATTCACGGGCATACCGAAAGTGATTGAACGCGTGCTGGAGCGAATGCCGCGCGTGACGTTTCAATCGATGGATGATGTGCTCGAAGCGGATAAGGAAGCGCGCAGAATAGCGCGGGAAGAAATCGAGAAAAGGAAGAATTAACGCGATGTCGCATACATGGGTGGGAATACTCGCTGCAGTGGTTGGCTTGGGAGTCATGGTGTTTGTCCACGAGTGGGGCCACTTCGTCGCGGCGCGGATTTGCGGCGTGCGCGTGGATGTGTTCTCGCTTGGGTATGGGAGCCGGATTTTCGGCTGGCGGCGCGGGCCCACGGATTACCGGATCAGCGTTTTTCCGCTGGGCGGCTACGTGAAAATGGCGGGCGACAATCCGTCGGAGGAGCGTTCAGGCGCGCCAGATGAATTTCTGGCGAAGTCGCGATGGCAGCGCCTGTTTATCATACTTGCCGGGCCGTTCATGAATTTCGTGCTGGCATTTGTGCTGCTGTGGGGCCTCTACAAGGTGGGCATACCGACGCCGGCATATACCCGCGAGCCGGTGCAAGTGGCGGGCGTGATTCCGAAGTCGCCGGCCGAGACCGCGGGAATCAAGGCCGGAGACAAGGTAGTCGCGATTGACGGCACGAAAGTGGCGAACTGGGATGAGGCGCTATCGGTTCCTTCGATTACGCCGGGACACGAACTCTCGATTGATGTGGAGCGCGGCGGAGCAACGATTTCGGTGAAGGAAGTGGTTCCGCAGAATCTGACGGACGGCTTCAATATTTTAGGATGTCCGCAGCAGCGCGTGCTGGTGGATTCCGTGACGCGAGGCGACCCCGCAGTAAAGAGCGGCTTGCAGCCGGGCGACGAACTGGTGTCAATCAATGGAGAGCCTCTGGTCAATCGCGATATTTTGATGGGTACGATTACGCAATCGGGCGGCAAGCCGTTGACCATCGGGGTCAGACGCGATGGGAAGGAAGTCACGCTGTCGATGAGTCCCGTTTACTCGGACCCGGGAGATGGCGGAGGTAAACGCTGGGTAATCGGCGCCAATTTTGGCCCGGGCGAAACAGTCCGTGAGTCATATCCCTTTTTCAAGGCGGCGGCGGAATCGTGGGGCAAGAACGTTACGATTACCAAAGACATTTTGTCCGTACTGGCAGGTTTGTTCTCCGGGCGCGTTTCGATCAAGGACTTGGCCGGGCCGGTGGGAATTGTGAGCGTGTCGGTGCAGGCGGCGAAGCTGGGGTTCGCGGAATACATCATTTTTATGGCGTTTTTGAGCGTGAACCTGGGCATTTTGAATTTGCTTCCGATTCCGATTCTCGATGGCGGGCATGTACTGATGCTGGCGATTGAAGGATCTCTGCGGCGCGACCTGAGCATCACCGTGAAAGAGCGTTTCGTCACCGTAGGCCTTGTCTTCCTGCTCGCCGTCTTCGGCTTCGTGATGTACTATGACGTGGTCAGGCTCTTGCCTGGCCACTAAGATGGCTCCTACCGCGGCACGCCGGGTCTCCACCGGCGAACGAATCAACGTCCAGGAAAAACCAGGTCAATTGCAGAAGCAGCTCGCTGCGCGGTCGATTCGGCTGACGCGGCAGCGGCGCGTCGTGCTGCAGGTGATGGATACGGCTCCGCATCATTTGGATGCGGGAGAAATTCTGGCGCGTGCGCAGAAGATCGATCCGCGAATCACGCGCGTCACGGTATATCGCACGCTCGATTTGCTCAAGCATCATGGCCTGATTGACGAGCTCGATTTGCTGCATCTGCGCGGGCACCGGCATTTTTACGAAAGCCACGGCCCGCGCGATCATATCCACGTCGCCTGTTTGCGGTGCGGCAAAGTGCGCGAGTTCGAGAGCGAGCTGTACGAGCAGCTTAAGCAACAAATCGAGCAGGACTGCGGAATGAAAATCACCGTGTCGCGCACCGAAGTCGGCGGCTACTGCAAGACCTGCCAGCGCTGATCCACTTGAACTTTGACGCTATTGGATTTGCACCTGCCGGCTGGTCGCGCTCAACTCGCTATGCAGCGCTTCTTCTACCACCACACGCAAACGGTATGCCCCCGGAGGCGCTTCCAGCGACATCGCGCCGTTAATCCCGCTCTTTGAAAACCGCTCGAAACTCTCCGGCTTGAGCGCGAATTGCATCTGCGCTTCCTTGCCGGCGACCATCTTTCCCTGTGAATCAAACAGCGCAACCACAAACGTCAGCAGATCCACGTGTCGGTCTTTCTGTAGCTCGAACGGAAGTTTCTGAATGTCTACGCGCGTCTGAACGCTGAGTTCATGGTTGCCGTCGCTGGCGGTTGCGGGCCTCTCGCTGACGGTGAGCGGGAAATCGCTGCGCGGCTCCGAGGAGTGCACCTCGGCGTCAATCTTCTCCTCCGGAGTCGGCTCGTTCGATTCCTTCGTCTCCTTCGTCGGCGCGAAATACCCAGGCCGCGCCTGTGCGTTGAATTTTCCGGACGCACTGACGGTCACTTTTAGCTTGTGAAATTTCCCATTGAATTTTTCTTTTCCCGGGACAAAGCCGAGCAGGTATTCCGTTTCCGGCGCGGCCGCAAGAGCATAGTAGCCGGCGGCCAGGTCGTTGCGGTTGTGGAAAAAGCGGCCCCCGGTGCCTACCGCAAAGTCGACCATAGCGGCTGTGAGGGTCATCATGGACTGACCGAAGCTCTCTGCTCTGTAGACTGCCTGGTACGCCCCGTCATTTCTGTCTTCGGTTTCCGTATAAGTGAACAGGCCTTTCGCATCGAGCGAGTTGATGACAATGCCCGCGTGCAGGGCGTCACTCAGGATCGAGTCAACCTTATCCTCCAGTGTGCCAGCCAAAAAGCCCGAGGAAGCCAAGACGAGGACACGCTCGCCCGGCCGGTCCGCCAGGAAGTCAACTGCGGCGTGCAGAGAATTCAGCGTGTCGAGCGACATCTGGCGAACGGAGTCCCATATCTGGTGCGACTCCGCTACAATGACCTGCCTCTGATTGGCCGCGCACGTGCCACCGTCACCGAAATTGCCCGTGTCGGCGCAGTTGCACCTTATTGCCTCGGTGAGAACCGCCTGGTAAGTTGGAGAGCCCTCCGCCGGGGTAGGCATCCCAGGCGTCTCTCTGCTGATGGGCGGATTCGGTTCGGTGGAAATGACATAGGCGTCGTAGGGTGTGATGCGTGGGCAGCCGCTGCTCTTGATGGCGCGCCCGTGAAACTTCAGCTCCTCGACGGCGCTGATGATTTCGGGAGCGTTCGGCGTGAAACTCACGGTTTGCAATCCCGAAGCGGTAAAAAGCGCGATTTTGTCGTTAGGACCTATGCCGGTGCGAAGAAAATTTTCAGCGGCAAGCTGCACATGACGCATGTCGCCAAATTCGGTGTCCAGATCGTCAAAGTACAGAGCGACATAACGAGGGCGCGGCGGCGCAGAGGGTTGCGCATTTGGCTGCGCGGATGCGGGCGGCGCGACGGCCCTGGAAGCGTCGAACACCTGGCGATGCTCGACGGAAAAGCTGGAAAGTGATTGCTGTTTGCCGTCGTCGTAAATTGCAAAATCGCGCTGAGTCAAGCCACTGACCACATGCCCTTTGCTGTCTTGTACAACCACGCCGACCTGGACTTCATTTGTCCGGACCCGCAGCACCGGAGGAGACGGGCTGTACGGCCAGCTTCGTATGCTCACTTCGCCCGGCGATAGCGACTGTCCAGCCGAGATGAGCGCGAGAAGACTGACGCCCACCGCCGCCACACGAAATTTCCAAGCTTTGCCTGATGAGCGCGTCGGAGCGTCGGGCATCGGAGTCCCCGTTTAATCGGCCCTGGATTTGAACAGGATGCTAAGCCGTCCTATATACAGAGGTCAAGAACTGGTTTTATAAACACGCAAAGGCACTTTGACGTGAGATTTTCGAACCGTCAGAAGTTCGCTGGGCTCTGCTCTTCTCCTCGGACGCTCGTCGCCTCGTCTATTTGCCTGAACCCCGTGGCTACAAAGTGGCACGACGAGCGGAGTTGAGTCGGGCTGAGTCGAGGCGGGCGAAGAAGGAGTGCGCGCGGGCCAGGTCGCGCTGAATTTGCGCGCGCAGGGCGTCAGGGTCGGAGAATTTTTGTTCGTCGCGCAGACGATGCCAGAAGCGGACTTCCAGCGGGCCCGAACTAATCTCCTCTGAAAAATTAAAGAGATGGCTTTCGATGGTGAGGTGCGTGCCGTCGAACGTGGGACGCACGCCCACGTTTGTGGCCGAACGATAGATGCGGCCTTCGAGCAGCGTTTCAGTTGCGTAGACGCCATGCGCGGGCAAACATTCCTGTTTGGTTGCGAGATTGAGCGTGGGAAAAACGAAGCGGCGACCTGTACCTGTGCCAGGACGAATTTCGCCAGCGAGCGAGAAGGGTCGCCCGAGAAATCGCGCGGCCTGAGCGACGCGGCCGGAGCGGAGCGCGTCACGAATAGCCGAGCTTGAAACAATTTTTCCTCGAATCACGACGGGCGGAATGGATTCGACTGCGAAATCGAGTTGGCGGCCAAGTTCGGTGAGAACGCGCGCGTTC
>DATNDO010000245.1:0-54545 GCA_035606955.1 Candidatus Angelobacter sp. | reverse complement strand
ACCATGAAGAAATTCGCTTCGGACGGAATCACGCGGTGGCCGTCTTTCGTGATTTCGCCGGTCACCCATTTGCGCGTTTCGTTCAGGCGTTTTTTGTTCACCGGGACGATTTCCGGATCGTCGAGACTGGCGACAGCAGCGGCGAGCACGGCAGCGTTGCCATTATCGAAAAGCACTTGCGAATGCATTGCTTCGATCGTTTCCTTCTGTGCGACGGCGTAGCCCAGGCGCATGCCCGCCATCCCGTACACTTTCGAAAATGTGCGCGCAACGATGAGGTTGCGATGCTGCGGAATCATGTCCACGACGCTCGAGTAGCGCGGATCTTCGACGAAATGGAAATAGGCTTCGTCCACAAGAACGTACGTGGCAGCGGGGACCTTCGCGAGGAAATCAGCGAATTCGTCGCGCGTGTTGATAGTGCCCGTGGGATTGTTCGGATTGCAGATGTAGGCCAAGCCCGTGCCGTTCGAGCACGCAGAGGCCATTGCCGGCAAGTCGTGGCGGAAATCGGATGTGAGAGGGATTTTCACCGTCTTGGCGCGCGAGACTTCCGCGTAATAGGTGACGGCCTCGAAAGTTGGTTCGGCGACGATGAGATTTTTGTCCGGGCCGACGAACGCGGCGTCGCAAACGCGTAGAATTTCCGTGGAACCGCAACCCAGGGCGATATTTTCCGTCTCAACTTTGTGAAGTGTGGCGATGGACTGTTTTGCGCGCGCGTAGAGATCGTCAGGATAGCGGCAGGCAACGCCTTCCGAGCCTGTGATCGCCGCGATGGCGTGGGGCGACGGGCCGTAGGGATTCTCATTGGAATTGATGAGAATCGCATCGGCGCGCGAAAAGCCCTTGAGGCGGCCGCCAGCGACACCTTGAATTAGCCTCGGCGAGACATAGGCAGCGGCAAGCATTGCGCTAAGTGATTTGCCGAATTGACGGCGCGTTGACTTTAAGTTGGAAGATTCTGCAAACATGTTAAGCCTCCTCGAAACTGTAAAATCGCCAAGATCAAGAGGACAAGAAAGTGAAATTCGACAAACGATGTCGACCGTACTTGCCGGATTATCCGCCTGACGGTCGTGATGCGCAAGCGGAGTGGTAAAATAGAAGGAGTGGCGAACAGTTTATGAGTGGGCCCGTGTTTGACGTGTGTTACGCAGCAGCCTAAGATATCCAGATGAAACGCGTGAAGAAAAAGAAAAATGCGAGACGAACGGCGAAAGCTAAGCATGCTGGATCTGCGACCCCTGCGGGCGGCGTGGACGACAAGAAACTCCGCGAGCAACTGGTGAAGTTGCTCGAAGGTGGCGAGGCGCATGCGGATTTACAGCATGCTTTTTCGGATTTGCCGGAAGCCCAGCGCGGCGTGAAGCCGGCTGGTGCACCGCATTCGGCATGGCAGTTACTCGAGCATTTCCGAATTGCGCAATGGGATATTCTGGAGTTTTCGCGGAATCCGAAGCATGTGTCGCCGCAATTTCCGGAGGGTTACTGGCCGGTTTCTGAAGCACCTCCGAACGCGGAGGCGTGGGCTAAAAGTGTCGCAGCGGTTGAGCGCGATTTGGCCGCGATGAAAAAACTGGTCAGCAATCCGAAGACTGATCTGTTCGCGCCCATTGCTCATGGCAACGGGCAAACAATCCTCCGCGAGGCTTTGCTGCTGGCCGATCACAATGCGTATCACCTTGGACAGGTCGTTTTGCTGCGGCGCCTGCTGGGAGCGTGGGCCGAGGCGTAGAGGTCGCTTAGCGAATTAAACAAGCCAGGAATCCTCAAACCAGACAAGGAAATCAGAATTGAAAAATAAATCTGCGGTGATTGAAGCAAACGGCGCTTCAAGCGAGAAGCGCGAAGCTGTGTTTGAAGCGTTCCGGCGCTGGGGCTATCTCGAAGCGACGCTCGATCCGCTGGGAGATTTCAAGCCGGAGCGAGTGCCGGAGCTCGAGCAGTTTACGGGAGAAGCGGCCGATGAAGCGCGGCGGATTTACTGCGGGACAGTCGGGGCCGAGTTCATGCACATCCTCGACGTCGAGCGTCGGCGCTGGGTTCAGGAACGACTGGAAGCGCCCGCGCCGGAGACCGATCGCGCGCGAATTCTCGAGCGGCTGGTGCGCGCGGAATTGTTCGAACAGGTGGTGCAGAGCCGGTATCTCGGTAATAAGAGGTTTTCGCTCGAGGGATTAACTGCGCTGATTCCGTTGCTCGATGAAGCCCTGGAGACGGCGGCGGAAAACGGAGTCGAGGAAATTGTTCTCGGGATGAGCCATCGCGGGCGGCTGAACGTGATGATTCACATCGTGGGCCGGCCGGCAGAAGATATTTTCGCGCGATTCGAGGAAGTGGACGCGCGCAGCGAGCTGGGCGGCGGCGACGTGAAATATCACATTGGCGCAACGGGTGAGTACACGACGCGCAACGGGCGGACGTTGGGAATTCATCTAGTGTCGAATCCGAGCCATTTGGAAGCGGTAGATCCGGTTGCGCTGGGGCGAGCGCGCGCGAAACAGACGCGCCGCGGCGAAGAGGGAATCGCGCAAATACTCCCGGTGGTGCTGCACGGCGATGCCGCGTTTGCCGGACAAGGAATTTGGGCCGAGACGCTGAATTTCCTGATGATTGACGGGTTTTCGGTGGGCGGCAGCGTGCATATTATTGTGAATAATTTAATTGGATTCACCGCTGTGCCGAGTGAGTGCCAGTCGTCCAGGTTCGCGTCGGACATCGTGAAGCGGCTGCCTGTTCCGATTTTCCACGTGAACGCGGAAGATCCGGACGCGGTGGTGCGTATTGCGCGGCTCGCGGTGGAGTATCGCTACGCCTTCCAAAGCCCCGTGGTAATCGATTTGATTGGTTACCGGCGCTACGGTCACAGCGAAATCGACGATCCCACGATCACTCAGCCGTTGAGATACAGGAAAATTCAGGCGCATCCTCCGCTGTGGAAACTATACGCGGAGAAGACCTGCGCGGATCCGGCGAGCACGGTCGAAGAAGTTCGCTCTGAATTCGAGGCGGCGCAGAAAAACGCCGTGAACTTCGAGAAAATTCCGAGGATGTGGCAGCTCCCGCCGTACTGGAACAATTTTAAGGGTGGCCGCTATAAACCGGAGTTTGAAGTGGACACGGGAGTGCCGGAGGACAAACTTCGGGAGATTACGGCGAAGCTCACAACCTATCCGAATGATTTTGCGATTCATCCGAAAATAAAAAAACTGCTCGAACAGCGCGCGGCCATGGGCGCGGGGAAGAGTTTGGTGGATTATGGTATGGCGGAGGCGCTGGCGTTTGGCTCATTGCTGACCGAAGGTGTTCCCGTGCGGTTGAGCGGCGAAGACAGCAAGCGCGGAACATTCAATCAGCGGCACGCGGCGCTGATCGATACTCAAACCGAGGCGGAATTCATCCCGCTGGCGAATTTGTCGCCCGAACAGGCGCGATTCGAAGTGTACAACACAGCGCTTTCCGAAGCCGGAGCAATGGGGTTCGAGTACGGATTTAGCCGCGATTTTCCGGAGGCGCTGGTGCTGTGGGAGGCGCAGTTCGGAGATTTTGCGAATGGCGCGCAGGTGGTTATCGATCAATTTATTGCGGCGGGCGAAGACAAATGGAGGCTGCTTTCGGGGCTCGCGCTGTTGCTGCCTCACGGTTATGAAGGGCAAGGGCCCGAGCATTCAAGCGGACGCATCGAGCGATATTTGCAACTGGCGGCGCGTGACAACATTCAGGTGTGCCAACCGTCGAATGCCGCGCAATATTTTCATTTGTTGCGACGCCAGGCACTGCGTCGCTGGCGCAAGCCGTTAGTCGCGTTCACGCCGAAGAGCATGTTACGCAATCCAGCAGCGGCGTCGCCGATTGCGAATTTTTCACGTCCGCGATTCCAGACAGTGCTGCCGGACGTCGAAGTGCAACAGCCGGAGCGCGTACTGTTTTGTACGGGGAAAATCGGGCACGAACTGGCTGCGGAGCGAAAGCGGCGGAACGATGTGTCGACGGCGATCGTGCCTGTCGAGCAAATGTATCCGTTCCCGGAGAAGGACTTGGAGGAAGTTCTGGCTGCATATTCGTCGGCGCAAGATTTTGTGTGGGTGCAGGAAGAGCCGGCAAATATGGGCGCATGGACTTTTGTGATGCCGCGGCTGAAGCGCGTGCTGCGCGGGCACGCGTTGCGTTCCGTGAAGCGCTCAGCGAGTGCCAGTCCAGCGACCGGCTCGGCAAAAGCGCACGAGTTGGAGCAGAAGACGCTGTTGGCGCTGGCGTTCGGGACAGGGAAAACGTAAGGCGTTCAAGAAATAGCTTTCTTTGGCGTTCCAGCCGGTCGAGTTTGCCCGTCATTTCGATAGGATTTTTTCCGTAAAACCTATTGCATCCGCGTTTCACCATGAAGTTGCCGAGTGGTCGTACCCTCCGAAATACCAGCGGACGCCAATTGTGTTGTAAATGCCGAGGGGCTCTTTGTTCGGACCCGAGTCGAAAGCTCCCAGACTCTGATCGAATGGGCTGAACGACGTGACGCCATGATTGGTGACGCGCAATTCGAAATGTTTGGGCAGTTGAATGGCGAGGCCCATCGTGCGTTCCCATGCCAGAGGAGCCATCGAATATGTATATTTCACTTGGGGAATGTTATTGCCGAAGAAGAAATTCGGCTGGAAGAAAAAATAAGCATGCTTGAGTGGCGTGCGGGCGAACGGTTGAAATTCGATGTAACCGCCGATGATGTAACGCGCAAACGCGCTGCACGTTGGCTGAGGCTGGTTACAGCGGCCAAGATCGGGCTCATTGTGCGGCGGCGCAAGTTCGAAATCGCCGTAGCCGCGCAGGAAATTCTTGCCGAAAAGCAATCGGCCTTGGTTGTAGTCCTTGGAGGAAGAGACTTGTGAGGAGTCTTGCGACGCTGTTTGAGAGGAGATTTCTTGCGTCTGTGCGGGAGCTTGCGCTGTGGCAGCGCTGCAGAAGAGCAGAAATGCAGCGAGCGAAGCCAGGAATGGATGAAATGCACTAAAGAACTTGTGAGGCAGGGGTCGTGAGCTTCGCATAGAACTCCTCTTTTCTTTGAAGTGACTTTTGCGACATCCAATCTAGTTTCCAACAGGCCCGCGCGTGAACGGCGGCGAGGGGTCAGTGGAGTCCCACCGAGCCGCGAACCGATTCGATTAATTTGGCCGAGTCGTAACCGACGCCATCCTTGAAGACGAGTTCCGTCTTTTCGATGTCGGCGATTTCTGTGGACGGATCACCGGCAACGACAATGAGATCTGCCTGCTTGCCGGCGGCGAGCGTGCCGATGTGATCTTCTTCGCCGAGGAAACGCGCGCCGTTTTCGGTGTAAATGTGAATGGCTTCGGCGGGAGTGAAGCCTGCATCGACGAGAAGTTCCAGTTCGCGCTGGTCGCCGAAGCCGGCGAGGTCGCCTCCGTAGCCAGTTGGATCTTCGCCAGCGAGCAGAACGCCGCCGGCTTTTACAAAGTCGCGCTCGAACTGCATTTCTTTTTTGAGAAGCACAGGCCAGGGGGAATTCGCATTTTCGGAAATGATAGAGCGCGTCGCGAGATAGTCGATGGCAGCTTGCGGAAGCATTGCATCGATCACGCGGGGTTCGAGCGGCGGCTGATTGGGGGCGGACGTTTCAAAAATCACGATCGTGGACGTGATGGCGACGTGATGTGCCACGAGATCGCGAATCGTGCTCTGTACGGGCTCGCCTTCGATGTCGCTCCCGGCGAGAGTTTTTGCGGTGAGCTGCTGTGAAGGGCAGACGTCTGGTGTTTTGCCGGGGTCGAATTCTGTATCAACCATGAGTCCGTGCTCAAGATCGTCGATGCCAAGCGCGGCGGCTTCCTTGAAACCGATTGAGCACAAGTGGCCAGTGACTTTGATACCGCGTTTATGCGCTTCTTGGATAGCGGCGCCGAGTTCCGCGCGCGTGATGTGCATGTAGGCCTTGAATGATGTGACGCCTTCGTCGGCCCAGAAGTCGACGGTCTTGCGCGCGTCATCGGGACCAGTGAGCTCGTGCATTTGCGGCGTGAACGAACCCGCTCCCTCAAGATACGGGCCAGTGACGTGGATTTTCGGCCCAGCGAGATTGCCGGCGTCGATCAATTTTTTCAATTCCAGGTCGGTGTAGGGTTCGATGCTGCCGGTGGTGCGCATCGAAGTGACGCCATTCGCGAGATACAGGCGCGGAAAGCTGAAGCCCATCTCATTGTAGATGGCTACTGCGATGCGGCCGCCGGAGGGGTAGAACATGTGTTCGTGCATGCCGACTAAGCCGGGCAGGACGGTCTTGTTGGAGAGATCGAGGACCTGGGCACCAGCGGGGACCGATGCGCTTGAGGAGTCGCCGATGGATTGGATTTTGTCGCCGGAGATGATGATGGTTTGGTCGTTGCGCGCCGCCGAGCCTGTTCCATCGATGACGCGGACGTGTGTGAGCGCGATGACGGGCGCGCTGACTTTGACGAATTCTCGGACGCCGGGGGCGAGCGAGGGAGAAGCTTGCGCGCGAAGGTGAGGCGCGGTGCAGAAACTCAAAACGAAGAGCGCCGCTGCAAACACGAGCCGTTTCATTTGTTGTGTCCTTTCACGAATGACATTGCAAAAAAGCCCGCTTGCTACGGAAAAGTAATCGTTCTCCAATGTGCGCGCCATTTTGCTCCAACACCTCTGTGGTGGCAAGCGGCGTAAGAATGCGAAGCGTGCCAAAACGTGGGTGCAGTAATTTGCGAGCGGGCTCGTTGACTTGGCGTTGCGCGGGGAATAGGCTGGCGTGATTTTCCAATCGAGGTGAGGGATGCAGATCGAGGCGTTTGAACTGGAACGGTGGCAATCGGTATGGGAGAACCGCGTCGAGCTGAATATCGCGGAGAGCGGCGTTGAGCCACTGAGCATGCGGGAACTGGTCGAGGATGCGGCGGATTTGGAGCGCGTGCTTGATACGCGTTTGGGGTATCCGCAAACGAATGGCAGCGAAGAACTACGCGGACGGATCGCGGCGCTTTACCCAGGTGCGAGGGCGGAGAACGTCCTGCTGACATGCGGCGGCGCGGAAGCCAATTATTTGGTGACTTGGGGGCTAATCGAACGCGGTGACGAAGTGATTTTCATGCAGCCGAATTATATGCAGGTGGCTGGATTGGCGCGCGGTTTTGGAGCGGAGCTGAAGCCGTGGTGGCTACGGGAAGAATTGCAATGGGCGCCGAGTGTCGATGAGCTGTCGCGGGTGGTGACGCGGAAAACGAAGATGATCGCGGTTTGCAATCCGAGCAATCCGACCGGAGCGGTGTTGAGTGAAAATGCAGTGGACGCGATTTGCGCGGCAGCGCGAAAAGTTGGCGCATGGATTCTGGCCGATGAGGTATATCGCGGCGCGGAATTCAGCGGGGAAACGACGTCCAGTTTTTACGGACGATACGAGCGCGTGCTGTGCACGGCGGGTTTGTCGAAGGCATACGGATTACCGGGGCTGCGGACCGGATGGCTTGTAGGGCCGGCCGAGATGGCGGAAAAATTGTGGGGCTATCACGATTACACAAGCATCGGACCCACAATGCTTACGGACCGGATTGCGGCGCTAGCCCTCAAACCGGAGCGGCACGCGCGATTGCTCGAGCGCACGCGAAAGATTTTGCGCGACAATTATCCGGCGATGCGCGACTGGCTGCGCAAACACGAGGATTTGTTCACGCACGTGCCGCCGCGCGCGGGCGCGATTGCGTGGATCGGATTTCGCAACAAATGGAATTCGGCAGATATTGCTGAGGAATTGCGGGTGAAGAAGGGCGTATTGCTTGTGCCGGGCGAGCAGTTTGCAATGCCAGGGTATTTGCGCATTGGCTTTGGCGAAGACGCAGGAAAACTGCAAAAGGCGCTCGGAAGATTTGATGAATGGATTGCAGAGCGGTCGTGAGTCAATAGCGCGACCCGCAACGTCGCGGTCAGGAGTCGAAGCATTATAGGGAGCCGGTACCCGCCGCAGGTGCGCGTACGCGTTGAGCCTCGTATTTGCGCAAGGTCGCATTTATGGGTTTCAGATCTGGCGATTATCTTGACGTCCTGCAAGGTAAGTGATACTGAATCACACAATATCCGGGGTCTGAGCGGGGAACCTGACGTGGGGTAAGCCCGGTGGTATCGACCTCGGCTGCGCGTGGTTTCCCGTGAGGTGTTGCGGCTCCAAAGTCCGCATCCAGGAGGAGAATCCATGAGATCCACAAGACTGTTGGCATGTGCATTGTTCTGCCTGTTCTTGGCGGGGGGCATGGCGCACGCGCAAGGCGTAGGAGCCTCTGGAAACATCAGCGGAACAGTGACCGATCCCTCGGGGGCCGCGATCCCCCATGTGGCGATCACTGCATTGGAAACCGACCGGGGAATTCGGTATTCGTCAACGAGCGACGACGCAGGACGGTATCAGTTCGTCGGTCTGCCGCCCGCAGCATACGACGTGACCGCTCAGGTGTCGAGCTTTCAAACCGTGGTTCAGAAGAGTGTTGTTGTCACCGTAGGCGGCACGGCCATTGTGGACTTTCGGTTGAGAGTGGCCACTGCGGCCGAAACAGTGGAAGTCAGCGCGCAGCCCCCCGTCGTTGAAACAGAGCGCGGCAGCCAGTCGGACACGCTAACGGATCGCTATATCACGGACCTACCCATCGACCGTCGCGATTACCTCACTTTTACACTATTGATGCCGGGCGTTTCGAACTCGACACGCTTGGCGGATGACCAGGATTTTCGAGTCAAGCAGACGCCTCAAAGCGGACTTTCGTTTTACGGAAGCAACGGCAGAGGAAACAGCGTGACAGTGGACGGCGGCGAAGCCAATGACGATGCGGGCGGCGTGCGCCTGACTGTGAGCCAGGATGCCGTGCAGGAGTTTCAGGTCAATCGCAGTAACTATGCCGCTGATTTGGGAGGGGCCACGGGCGCGAGTATCAACATCGTGACGAAATCCGGCACGAACGATCTGCATGGCAGTTTGTATGGTTATTTCCGCAATGATGCGATGGACGCGCGTGACCCATTCGCCTTCAGTCAGGCGTTGCAACCCGGCGGAGCATTTTCCTTCACAGCGCAGGGTCAGCCGATTAAGAATTCGCTGAGCCGTTATCAGTACGGCGGAACGTTGGGAGGGCCGATTCACAAGGACAAAACCTTCCTGTTCGTAGGATTCGAAGGTCTGCTACAAGACTCACAGAATGCAGTGCCTCTGCTGACGAACAGTTTCATCTTTGCAGGTCCCACCGCCGCAGCCCCGACTACGTTTGCGCCCGGTGATCCGAGAGCCGCGCAGCAAGCGATCGTCAGCGCGCTGGCTGCCGATCCGGGAAACCCGTTCGTGCCTTGCATCAACAACCCTAACGGCACGATCACTTCTTTGCCTGCACAAACTTGCGCTGGAGCGCTGCAGAGCGGCTTGACGGTTAGTCCAGTCACTGGCTTGACGCCCATCCAGAACGGGTTGAACAACTTCCTTATAAACCAGTTTGAGTCAAACGGCGGACTCTTCAATTACAACACACGCGAATACTTGGTTTCGGGACGCCTCGATCACCATTTCAATGACTCGAATCAGGTGTCCTTCGATTACCGGTACGGGCATGATTTGGAGCAATCTCCGGACGTGCAATCGCTCACCGGTTTTTCCGCTGGCAGTTCAATTCACACCTATGACAGCACCATGCTCGGCTCGTGGTATCACGAGTTCAGTCCGACAGCGCAAAACGAGGCTCGAATACAGTGGGACTATGAAAGCTTTAACGTGATTCCGAACGAGCCGGGCGAAGTAGGACTGCAAATCCCTGGCTTCGCAAACAGTCTTGGTACGAACATCTTTCTGCCGAACCTGACCATCTTGCGCCGCTACGAATTCACGGACAACGTCACGATGATTCGCGGAACCCACACCATGAAATTCGGCGGGACCGCTCTGCTTCGTGGCAACCACACGGAATCGCATACATTTTTCCCGGGCCGCTTTGTCTTTGGAGAACTTCCCGGCGTTGCGCTCAGTCCGTGCTTGGCAAACCCCAACGGTCCAGTCACAGCTAATCCTCAAACGGCCGGTTGCAACCTGCCTAGCACGCTGAATCCTGCGGCAATTGATTCTCTCCAGGCTACGTCGCTCGGCGCGCCGCAGATATTCCAGCAGGGTTTTGGGAATCCCGCCTATCCGGGCTATACACGTCCGTTGGCCTCCGTATACTGGCAGGACTCCTGGAAAGTGCGTTCGAATTTCACGTTGAATTATGGGCTGCGATATCAGGCAGACAAACAATTCCTGCCCTTAAACAGCGAGTATCGCGACTTCGCTCCGCGTATATCGTTCGCGTGGGACCCGTTCAGCGACCATAAAACCGTGATCCGCGGAGGGTACGGCATTTTCTACGGCCCCGTGGATGCGCAGATCCCTCAAGTGGATCTGAGCCTGGGCGTTTTGAATAGCAATTACAGCACGGTTGAAAACCAGAATAATAAACAGCAGGTTCCCGATCAGGTCAACAACGTAGTCAATACTTGCGGAATCGCATTCACGGGTTCGCCTTTCACCGGGAACGGCAGCAGTCCCTGCACGCGCTTCATTTCCATTTATATCGATCCACTGACTCCAACCGGCATTCCCGGATTGCAAAACTCAGCGGTTGTTTTCCAGACACTCTTCGCCACAGGGAAGATCCAGTGCACAAGCCCCTCTGCGGGAAACGCAGCGTGCATAACGCCCACGGATCTGGCTCCATTTGGAATTCGTGTTGCCAATAGCGGTGCGCTCTCGCCGCTTCAAGTGATTTTCAGCAATCCACCGAATTATAGGACTCCCTATTCGCAGCAGGCCTCTCTGGGCATCGAGCGTGAGATTGGGAATGGGCTCTCTGTCTCGATCAGCGGGATTTATTCCCATACTCAGAGGCTTCCTGTGGCGATAGACACGAATCTACTCCCGGCGCCGACGAGCACCGTAACCCTCGCCAATGGCAAGAATGTTTCCTATCGGAATTGGAACACGAGTCCCGCGACCGACCCGCTCGGCGGCGCGGAAGGACTACCCTGTGCCCCAAATCCATTCGCTTGTTTCGTGAATCCGCTCATCGTCCAAAACAATCAGTACACTTCCGCGGCATCCGCTCTTTACGAGGGTGGCATTGTGGAAGTCAAGAAACGCTTTGGCAATCACTACACGGTTTTTGGGAATTACACCTACAGCAAAGCCTACGACACTTCGACGGATTTCAATTCGGATTACGGCCCGCAGGATCCGACCAACCTGGGTCTCGACCGCGCTCTCTCTGAATTTGACGAGCGTCATAAACTGGTGATCGCGGGAGTGTTCGACAGTCCTTGGAAGGAAAGCGTGCTGTCCGGCTTCCAGCTCTCTCCCATTTTTTCATACCACAGCGGACATCCGTTCAATTTGCTGGCCGGCGGAGAAGTGAATGGCAACAATCACACCACCAATGAACGTCCCATTGGCGCTCCGCGCGACTCCGGACTCGGACCGAATTATATCGACTTCGACATGCGCCTGACGTGGCAGCACAAACTCGGCGAAAAGACCAACCTCCAACTCACCGCGGAGGGATTCAATCTGGCGAACCGCACGAATTTTGCCAGCGTGAACAACGAAGTGGGCCCTTTTTTCGGCTTCACGCCGGGTTTCACCACTTTCAATGTGCACGGGAACGCGGCGCTCTCGCCGAGCCAGCCGTTGGGGTTTACCTCGGCGCTTCCCAAGCGCGAGATCCAACTCGGTCTTCGGCTCAGCTTTTGACGAGTTCGAATTCGGCAGAATCCGTAGTGAAAGCGACGGCAATGAATCTTATCAATCACAAATTTGAACTGGCAGCTCGTCCCGTGGGCATGCCAAAACGAAGCGATTGGAATTATAAAGAAGAGTTGGTACGGGAATTGGGCGATGGGGAAGTGCTGGTAAAGATTCTTTACATTTCGCTTGATCCAGCCATGCGGGGTTGGATGAATGAGAGCAAGTCGTATGTTCCCCCCGTGGGCATTGGCGAGGTGATGCGCGCTTTGGCGCTCGGCCGAGTTTCCGCGTCGAGGAATGCCAGTTTTGCGGTCGGGGATCACGTCTACGGCCCGTTGGGAGTGCAAGAATTCGCCATCACAGACGGCAGAGCCATCGCGAAGGTGGATCCTCGAATAGCGCCCCTCCCGGGTTACCTCAGCGTGTTAGGGATGCCGGGAATGACTGCCTATTTTGCGCTGCTGGATGTAGGGAAGCCACAGCCAGGACAGACTGTAGTCGTGTCCGGCGCAGCCGGAGCTGTTGGTAGTGTGGTCGGCCAGATAGCCAAAATCAAGGATTGCCGAGTGGTGGGCATCGCCGGCGGCGCGAAGAAATGCAGCTATGTTGTGAACGAATTAGGCTTCGACGCAGCCATTGATTACAAGACGGAGGATCTCGCAAAGGCTCTGCAGAAGTATTGCCCGCGGGGCATTGACGTTTATTTTGACAACGTTGGCGGGGACACACTGAATATTGCACTGGCGCAACTTGCCCGCGGCGCGCGCGCCGTCATCTGCGGTGCTATCTCGCAGTACAACAACACCACTCCGATCAGAGGGCCATCGAACTATCTTTCGTTACTAATCAATCGAGCCAGCATGATCGGCTTTTTGGTTTCTGATTACGCCGCCCGATACGGCGAAGCCGCGCGTGAGATGGCTGGTTGGATGGCGCAAGGAAAACTCAAATCGCGCGAGGATATCGTCGAGGGCCTGGAGACATTCCCCGAAACGCTACTCAAGCTTTTCACGGGCGAGAATTTTGGCAAGCTCATGATCAAGGTCTAGCGCCGAAATCGTCGTCCGCTGTCAATCCAGTGCGGGAAGGCCGACGCGTCTCAACAGATCTTCGAAGGCAGGATTGCTCCGCAAAGCGTCCATGCTCGGGTCCAGATGAAGATAGATCAGCCAATGAGAGTGGTCCTCCCAGGATTTCTCCAAGTATTCAAGCGCTCGCTCGTTTTCTCCCAAGCCGATATGGATTCCAGCGAAGAAGTGAGGCGCGACATATTTTTGCTTTGCCAGTTCCGTCAGGTCATCGAGCACCTGCCGTGCTTCCTTTGTTTTTCCCGACTCTCCGTAAGTATGCGCCAGCGCCGCGCGCATCAAAGGGCTACCGCCTGAGAGGTTCACTCCCTTCTCACCCGCGGTGATGGCCAAGTCGTAGCTGCCAGTTTTCCGGTACAGAAGGCCGAGAATCCAATGCGTGACGGGGTAGTTCGGATCCAATTCGACAGTTCGCAGGAGTTGTTCGATGGCTTCGTCGTATCGACGGGCCATGTAGAAGGCCCATCCGATGGCGACACTGATAATGAGGGACAGCGGATCCAGCTCCTGGCTGTTTTTCATCTTGGCGATAGCTTCTAACTGATGGCCCATGGTCATCACATACTCGGCATGCCAATGATTGGCGGTTGGATAAGCGGGATTTAGTTCAAGGCTGCGTTTGAATTCTGCCTGAGCCTCTTGCCACCGCCAATCGTAAAGCCACAACGCGGCTGCGAGAGGCGTGTGGGCTTCGCCGAGATCCGGGTCGAGCCGCAGGGCAGTCATCGCGGCTGCTTTGCCTTTCGGGAACGCGTCCTTCGGCGGCAGATAGCTGTTCCATCCCAAGAGCACGTACGATTCAGCCAAACCAGTGTAGGCGAGAGCGTAGCTGGGGTCCTTCTCGACCGCTTGCTGAAAGTAGCTGATCGCTTTGTAGAACCCTTCTTCCGTCCATCTATTCCAATGATGTCGGCCTTGTAGGTAGAGCCTGTAAGCCTCGGCATCTTCTGTATCGCGTCTGATTAGCCGCTTTTTTTCAGCCCGCGTTAGCTGTAAACGCAATTTCCCCGATATCTCGTTGGAGATTTCGTCTTGGATCAGAAAGATGTCGCCAGGTTTGCGATCGAATTGCGCGCCCCACAATTGTGCGCCTGTTGCTACATCGACTAGCTCGGTCCCAATGCGCAAGAAGCCGCCGCTTTGCATCATTCTTCCAGTGAGCACGGCGCGCACATTGAGCTCGCGGCCCACGGCTTGAGGGTCAATCTCTCGGCCCTTGTACCGAAATACAGTGCTCTGCGCCATCACGCGCAGTCTTGGCACCGTCGCCAGGATATTGATAAGACTCCCGGCAATCCCGTCGCTGAGGTATTCGTTTTCAGGGTCGCGACTAACGTTCTCGAAAGGCAAAACCGCAAGTGAGCCAATGATCTTTGAAACTCGTCCTGGGCGTAGCGTTCTTGTTTGCGCCGTCGAAGTCCCAGATTTCAGCTCGCTGTTCGAAGATGAAGGACTTGTGGTTGATGTGACGACTGATTCCGCGTCTCCTTCCCGATCTCTCTGGCCCGAATCTGTATCTCGTTTCAGTCGTTGGAGGTCAGCAAGCATGTCGGCTGCGTGCTGGTAACGGTGGTTCCTATCCTTGTGGAGAGCCTTGTCGATGATGCTCTCCAGCCTCGGCGGAATATCGGGATTGATACTCCGCACGGAAACAGGTGGCCGCGTCAAAACAGCCTCGATAATCATGCCGCCCGCGCCGCCGCCAAATGCCTGGCGCCCTGTTGCCATTTCATACAGCACGAGACCCAGCGAGAAAATGTCCGTGCGTGGGTCCAGATCGTCTCCGCGTACCTGCTCGGGTGACATGTAGGACAGTGTGCCGCTTATAATTCCAACGATGGAACTGGAATCCGACGGTTGGCCGCCGAGCGCCGCGTCCACTCCCGCGATGCCTTTGGGAACGAGCTTCGCAAGCCCAAAATCGAGAACTTTTGCTTGTCCGCGCTTTGTCACGAAGATATTCGCGGGTTTAATGTCGCGGTGAATAATTCCTTCGGCGTGCGCCGCATCCAGGGCTTCCGCTATCTGGATCCCAAGCTTCAGTATTTCTTCGAGAGGAAGCGGTTTCCCATGGATGTGACTGCGCAGAGTTTCGCCATCGATGAACTCCATGGCGATGAACGCGCGGCCATCCTGCTCGCCGATGTCGTAGATCGTGCAAATGCCCGGATGGTTTAGGGCGGACGCGGCCCGCGCCTCGCGTCGGAACCGCTCGAGCGCCTGCGGTTGTTGTGCCAGTTCTTCAGGGAGGAGTTTCAGCGCTAACGCACGGTCAAGCCGGCTATCGTGGGCCTTGTACACGACGCCCATCCCGCCGGCGCCGAGTTGCTCCAGGATGCGATAGTGCGAAATGGTCTGACCAATCATAGGCGGGCAAAATTTCGCGTGAGCGGCCAGCTCAGACTACAGCGTTGGATCGTCGGGATCGGCTTCCTTGAACGATTTTCTTCGTTCCGTCTTTGGTGGTTTGGGCGATCCGATCAGATTCAGAACAGTCGAGCCTTCCCCGAAGTTATTCGCAGCCGCTAGGGGCTCTTGCTCAAGCGTTACGTTCTTGTTGCATACTGTACAAACAAGAGCTGCGTAAGCGCCGCCATCCGCCTGTCTGAACATATTGCAGCGCATGACGCGCCCGCAACATACAGGAACCCACATCGTGGAAGCGTTGTGCACAGCCATGAGCCTCCTCGCGGGAAGCGAATGCGCGCGATTATACACTGAAATCCGCTTGCTCAGATTCAGACCGCGGGGAATTCTTCGCGCGGTTGAAAGCCGAGAAAGCCAATGTTGGTAATTTGGTGGGCCCGCAAGGATTTGAACCTTGAACCAACGGATTATGAGTCCGCTGCTCTAACCGTTGAGCTACGGGCCCCGCAGTTGTAATCGGTTGATGTTATATCGATTTGAGAGGAATCGGTGGAAGATTCGCGTGCTCTAAAACCGGCGCGCTGCAGCGAATTTGGAATCGCTCACTCCGTTGCTAGTGTCGGTCGCTCTTGATGTCTAACAATCACCACTGCCGTTGCCATCATTCCAGCTTTCATCCAAATGACGATTTCTGTGAGATGATTCCGCCGGCGCGGGGCAACTACAGGCTCGGCGCGCGTGGAGAGGCTTCTGCGGATGTCCAATTCTGTGGTGGATGCGGGAGTGATCGAGAAGCCGCCCCCATCGCGTGCGCGGCGCTGGATTATCCTCGCGGCGATCGGCATCGCCTGCTATGGCGGCTACTACGCGTTCGACTACATTGGGCCGCTCGCGCCACTTCTCAGCCGGCAACTTCACTTCTCAAATACCGACATCGGGTGGCTCCAGGCCGTCTACAGCCTTCCCAGCATCGTCGCGATGCTCGTCTGCGGGGTCATCATCGACCGTTTGGGAACGCGAAAGTCGCTTTCCATTTTCGGTGGGTTCATCTTCGTTGGCCTTGTCGTTACCGCGCTCAGTCCGCGGCTGGGCATGATGATCGTCGGCCGCCTATTCGTTGGCTCGGGCGGCGAAGCGCTGGCACTGGCCGCAAACGTCGGCGTGGCCCGATGGTTCTGGCACGATGGGCTTAGCTTGGCGTTCGGCCTCCGAGGGTCGGCGGCGAGGCTGGGATCGCTGAGTGCTCAAGCTTCCCCGGCATGGGCGGCTGGTGCGTACACTTATTGGCGCTGGCCTCTTCTTCTCGGTGTCGGCTTCGGCGGGCTCTGTCTGTTCGGCGCTGCGCTCTACTGGATGCTCGATTACCGCGGTGAGCGCCGATTCGCTCTGGGACATACCGCACGAAGCACGAAGATCCCTCTCGGCGAAATCTTTCGTTTCAATCGATCGTTCTGGCTGATTGCAGCGCTGTGCGTCACGTTTTACGGCTGCATATTCCCGTTCGAGACGTTTGGACAGAAATTCCTGATTGAGGCGCGGCACGTCACTCCACAAACCGCATCGCTGCTGGTGAGCATGGAGCCGTTTTTTTCGCTGATCGGCATGCCGATCTTCGGCCTGCTTGTCGATCGCTATGGCCACCGATCACTGCTCATGATGTTCGGCTCACTGCTCATCGTGCCGGTGTTTCCCATGCTCGGCTTCTCCAACATTCCGCCGGCAATTCCGATGGCCATGATGGGTGTGGCGTTCGCGCTGGTGCCGGCGGTGATGTGGCCGGCGCTTGTCTACGTGGTAGAAAAATCGCGACTCGGCTTGGCCAACGGCATGTTGGACTCCGTGCAGCAACTCGGGCTCGTGGTCATCAATCTGCTGATTGGTTGGGCGAACGACCACTGGCTGGCGAGCGCGACCAACGCGGCTGGCTACCATGCCGGCTTGTTAATGTTCACGGCGATTGCGGTTTTGGCCGTGCTGTGCGCGTTCGCTTTGTGGCGTGTGGAAACGGGTCCAACTTCGCACGGCTTGGAGACTATAACCACGCGGCTGTGACTTTCATTGCGGGGCAATCCCTCTTGCCCGCGAGTTTCGACAGTCTGCTGCAACCTTGACGAAGACATTCAGCGTGGCTTAGAGTTCCCGGACAACGCAAATGAAAATCTCTGACATGAATTGGATGCAGGTAGAACAAAAGCTGAAGCAGGATGGCCGCGCCGTCGTGCCGATGGGGAGCACCGAGCAGCACGGATATCTGCGTCTGACTGTCGACGCGATCCTGGCCGAGCGCGTTGCTTGTGAAGCCGCGGAGCCGCTCGGCGTGCCCGTGTTTCCCGTACTCAGCTATGGCATCACGCCTTACTTCCGCAGTTATCCCGGCAGCATCAGCCTGCGCCTCGACACATATCAGCGCGTCGTCGCCGACGTCCTCGAAAGTCTCGCCGGCACCGGATTCACGCGCATCCTCTTCGTGAACGGCCACGGCGGCAACATTCCGGGCGGTTCGATCCTGCAGGAGTGGATGAACGATCATCCGGGAATAACCGTGAAGTGGCACAACTGGTGGAACGCGCCGAGGACCGCCGCCGAAGTGGCAGCCATCGATTCCGTTGCGTCGCACGCGTCCTGGATGGAGAACTTTCCGTGGACGCGGATCGCGGGCGTGAAACTCCCGGATGGCCAAAAGCCAATGATCGACATCGCACGCATGCGCATGATGGACGCCGCTGGCGTGCGGGCGTACTTGGGCGACGGCAATTTCGGCGGCGTGTATCAGAAGCCCGACGACCAAATGATGAAAGTGTGGAACGCAGGAGTCGAGGAGACGCGCGAGGCGTTGGAAGGTCCGTGGCGGTGACCGCCGACGGAGTCGGTTCGCCGGACCGGATTCTAGCCTGGGGAGCAGGGGCGATTGGCGGCACTGTCGCAGCGTACTTGCGCCGCGCCGGTCTTGAGGTGACCGTCGTGGACGCGAACGCGGCTCACGTGCAGGCGATCAGCGAACGAGGCCTTGCCATTACCGGCCCGATTGAGACTTTCACGCAGCCGCTGCCAGTTTTCACTCAACACAAACTTGCAGGCGTTTGGAACACGATATTTCTGTGCGTCAAGGCGCTGCACACGGAGGCGGCCGCGCGGCAACTCGCACCGCATCTTGCCGAGGATGGCGTCGTCGTGTCGCTGCAGAATGGCTTCAACGAGCTGACGATCGCAGAAGCGATCGGCCGCAGGCGCACGATGGGCGCCTTTATAAACTTCGGCGCCGATGTGCTGGAACCGGGCGTGGTGCACTTCGGCGGCCGAGGCGCAGTCGTGGTCGGCGAGCTAGACGGTCGCCAAACAGAGCGTCTTGCGCGTGTACACCGCGCGCTCATGCACTTCGAGCCGGGCGCAATCACCACGGACAACATTTGGGGCTACCTTTGGGGCAAGATGGGTTACGGCGCTCTGCTTTTCGCCGGAGCTCTCACTCCGGCCAGTATCGTCGAAGTGCTTGGCTCGCGCGATGCGCGACCAACGCTGACGGCGCTGGCGCGCGAAGTGATGGCCGTGGCTGCGGCCGAAGGCGTAACGCCGATGGGTTTCAACGGTTACGATCCCGCAGCGTTCGGTCCGCAGGGAACTGGCGCAGCGATCGATGCATCCTTCGACGCAATGGTAGCGTTCAACCGCCGCTCCGCGAAAACGCACAGCGGCATTTGGCGTGACATTGTCATTCACCACCGCAAGACTGAATGCGACGCGCAGTTCGCGCCGATCTTGAAGCTGGCGCGGCAATCCGGGATCGCCATTCCGCGCGTGAAACGCCTTGTGTCGCTAATGCGCGAGGTGGAGGGCGGTGCTCGCCCGCTGATGCTGGACAATTTGGCGCAGCTGGATGGTTAGCGTGTCCCTCTTTTTTATGCTTAAACCCGCGAGAGCAGGTATTCAGAATGTTGGCGCACTCTATGCAGATTCGTTTTGATGGTCGAACGGCAATTGTAACCGGAGCAGCGCATGGCTTCGGTCGTGCCATCGCGTTGAATTTCGCCAACCTCGGCGCGCGTGTAGTCGCTTGCGACGTACTGAAATCCGAGCTCGACGAAACGGCGCAGTTGGCGAAAGAACAAGGAACGCCGCTGGAAGTCCGCGTCCTCGACGTGAGCAATCGCGCGGCTGTGCATGCGATGGTCGCGGAGACACTTCACGCCAGCGGCCGCATCGACATTCTGGTGAACGACGCGGGCGGTGTGATGGGCCAAGTCGGCAGGCCGGTCGAGGAAATCTCAGATGCAGACTGGCGCGCCATCTTTGCCGTGAACCTCGATGGCGCGTTTTATTGTAGCCAGGCAGTTGCTCCCGCAATGAAGGCGGCGCGCTACGGCCGCATCGTTAATATCTCCAGCGGCGCCGGCCTGGGCATCAGCCTCACGGGCATTCAGGCGTACGCCTCGGCAAAGGCGGGGCAAATCGGCCTGACGCGGCAGCTTGCGCACGAACTTGGTCCATGGGGCATCACCGTAAACAATGTGGCCCCCGGCTTCGTTCGCTCCAACCCCACCACCGAAAAGCAGTGGGAGTCGTACGGCGAAGACGGACAACGCCGGCTCGTCGAGAACATTGCGCTGAAGCGGCTCGGCTCGCCGCAGGACATCGCCAACGGCGTCTTGTTTTTTGCGAGCGAGCACGCCGGCTGGATCACCGGCCAGACGCTGTCGATTGACGGTGGGCGGTAAGTCCGGGGCGCGATAAGGAGAATTGTCGTGTCGAATGAAGTGCTGAAAGTCGGTGCGCTCGCTGCGGCACACGGAGAGAAGCGTTACGGTGTAAACGAGTTTCCGGTGCAGGGCCAACCTTATCGGCTTCCGATGTGGCTGATCAACGGAAGTCGCGACGAAGGGAAAGTCGATGGCCCGACACTCGTTGTGACGGGCGGCGTGCACGCCGCCGAATACGCGAGCATCGCGGCGGCACTCGAGTTGGGCCGCTCTCTCGATCCGCGGAATCTGCGCGGTCAGGTGATCGTGGTGCCAGTGATGAACATGCCTGCCTTCACAGCCCGCTCTATTTACGTCTGCCCTCTCGACGGCCGGAACCTTAACCGCGTGTTTCCCGGCGATTTGCGCGGCACCGCGTCCGAGCAAATTGCCGATTGGGTGTTCCGCAACGTGATCTCGCAGGCCGATTACTATGTGGACTTGCACGGCGGCGATTTAATCGAGGCGCTTGTTCCCTTCACTATTTTTTTCCGCTCTGGCAACGAGCGAGTCGACCAGATGTCGCTGGAGATGGCGAAGATCTTCGGCATCCATTTCCTGGTGTGCAGCGAAACGCCCGGCTCGACATTTTGCGCCGCGTCGCGTGCTGGCATCCCGTCGATCCTCGCGGAGTCAGGCGGCCAGGGAATTTGGACACGCGAAGACGTCGCATTGCACACGAACGGCCTCCACCGTTTGCTGCGCCATCTCGACATGATTCCCGGCGGTGCTCCGGAGCCCGTGCCGGTCACGTTGCTCGAACGATTTCTCTGGCTGCGCAGCGAGCATGCAGGTTTCTGGTATCCGGCGGTTGCAGTGAACGAAGCGGTGAAAGCCGGGCAGAACCTCGGGTACGTGAAAAACTGCGAAGGGCGCGTGCTTCAGACAGCGAACAGCCCCGCAGATGGCGTCGTTCTTTTCATTGTCACATCGTTGGCGATCAACGAAGCGGATCCTCTTTTGGCCGTCGGCGCGTAAACCACCACATGGACGCCGTTCTGAGGACGATTGCTGAGAATGAAAGGCGATACTTGCGCGAGCTCGCCGAGTTCGTTGGCATTCCGTCAGTCAGCACCGATCCCGCTCATTCCGCCGACGTGCGTCGAGCAGCCGATTGGGTGGCGGAGCGGCTGCGCAAGGCCGGTCCGATAGAGGTCGAGACATGGGAGACGCCGCGTCACCCCGCTGTCATCGGACGTTGGAACGGCGCGCCCGGTGCCCCGACGGTTCTCGTCTACGGCCACGTGGACGTGCAGCCCGCCGAGCCGCTCGAGTTGTGGCACTCGCCGCCGTTCGTCCTCACAGAACGGAATGGACGTCTTTACGGACGCGGCGTCAGCGACGACAAGGCGTCGCTGCTGCTGCCTGTCCTGGCGGCTGAAGCTTTCTTCCTTGCCGGAGAGAAACCGCCTGTCAATCTCCGTTTCCTTTTCGAAGCCGAAGAGGAGATTGGCAGCATCAATCTTCCCGATCTTGTGCGTGCCCGGCGCGATGCGCTCGCGTGTGACGTGGTGTTTTCTGCCGACGGCGGCATGTGGCGCCCCGAAGCGCCGAGCATCACGGTAAGTTCGCGGGGCTTGGCTGCGCTTTCCTTCACGGTGCGGGGTCCGCGTCACGACCTCCACTCCGGCCGTCACGGCGGCGGCATAGCCAATCCATTGCACGCAGCCGCGGAACTCGTCGCCTCGCTGCACCACGACGGAAGGGTTGCAGTCGAAGGATTTTATGATGATGTTGAGGAGATCGAGCCGGCGTTGACGAAAGCGCTCGAGCGCCTGACGTTCGATGAGAAAAAATATCTCGCTGAGGTTGGCGTGCCTGTCGGATTCGGCGAGCGCGGCTACAGCATGCTGGCCCGCCAGTGGTATCGCCCGACGCTCGAAGTTAACGGTCTTTATGGCGGCTATCAAGGGCCCGGCAGCAAAACCGTGCTGCCGAGCGAAGCGCACGTAAAACTCACGTGTCGCCTGGTCCCCAATCAACGGCCGGACGACGTTCTTGCCAAGGTGCGACGGCATCTGGAACGACACTGCCCGCCCGGCGTCACGCTCTCAATCGAAGATGGCCACGAAGGCTCGACGGCCTATCGCGTTTCGCCTGAGAAGCCCGCGGTACGCGCGGCCGCCGAGACGCTCACCGAAGTCTTCGGCATGCCGCCCGAGATCGTCGGCATGGGCGGGACTATCCCGATCGTCACCACTTTTCGCGACGTGCTCGGTGCTGATACGGTCTTCTTCTCGTTCAGCACCGCCGACGAGAATATCCACGCGCCGAACGAGTTCTACCGGCCCGAACGCTTCCGCCTCGGCCTCCAGGCTTGGGTCCGCCTGTGGTGCCGACTGAGTAACCATCGGATTTAATGTGTGATCTTGGGTTCAGCTGGAATTAGTGGCAGTTGCCGTTTCCCGAATCTTGGAAGGATTTGCCGGCTTCGGGAATAAATTCCCAGTCGTAGCTGTGCGCATGCAGAGTTAGCTTCAGAACGCCGAACATGCCCGTCATGCGCACTTCGCTGTTCGGGTCAGGCGACGCAGCGAAAGTTCGCTCATGGTTTCCGTCGGTTCCGACGACAAATTCGCGGATGCCGCGCGCGGGGTCGGCTTTGCCGTCTGGATCTTGCGGTGCGAATCGTTCGTAATCGTGGTCGTGTCCATTCAGCACAACCGTGGCTCTCGCGCTGTATAAGTCCTGCCAGAACGCAATGAAATCCGCGTCGTTGCCGTGCGCGGCACCCGAGCTGAAGCGCGGCTCATGCCAGTACGCCAATGTGCACGCCGCCGAGTGGGACTGCAAGTCTTGCCTCAACCATTGCTCTTCTGATGAACCCGCTTGGCACCCGCCGACGTTCTTGCACTCTCCGTTAAGCGCGATGATATGCCAGGCACCCAGGTCGTAACTGTAATAGCCTCTCTTCGGGTCCCCGGCAGCCGAGCCGAAATAATCGAAGTATGGAGGATTATTGAAGGGCGAGCGATTGATGTAGAACTTGGTCTCATTGAAAATGTTTGAGGTGAACACGTGCTGAAGAGCCAAGAGATAGTTCGCCGGATGATTGATTGTTGCAGCATCGTCGAGGCCGCCGGTAACGCCAATCTGTGCGTTAACCAAGCTGATGTCACGCTGCGCGCGCCCGTAGAGAGTGGTTTTATCGCTGAACTTGTGGTCGCTGCGAACGAGCCAGGTGTCTTCGTGTACGGTGGTCTGGATTGGATGAGTGAAGTTCTCTATATCAGTCGCCATGTCGTTCGGGCCCAGTTGCAATCCGCAGTTTGCGGCTGGCAACGAGCAATTGCTGAAAAAGCTGTCCGGGAAGACGACCTTTGGAGCGCAGCCTGCGACTGTTCCTGTCGAAGCGCGCCAGGGATATCCCTGGAGAATTGCGCACATTTGAGGTGTTGGGTTGAATGTCGTGGTCGTTCCGTTATTCGTGACCGTTCGACCGTTTACCAGGATGTCTTGGACAAAGCTTGCGCTGGGCACGAAAATCGTGCCGATTGACGTGTCTTGCTGCAACTGGCGCAGACCTTCGTAGCTGATGAAGAAGAAGGTTTTGTCTTTCTGGATAGGGCCGCCAAAGGTTAAACCATACTGCCCCATGCGGAAGGGAAGTACCGACGTTGGAACGAAAGCGCCGGTGATCGGATCTGGTGTGCCATCGTTGAAGTTCCGAGCATCAAAAATGGAATTTCTGAAGTAACCGAACAAAGTGCCGTGAAAATCGTTGCCGCCAGATTTGGTGACGACGTTGATTTGTCCGCCGGCTTGCGTACCATATTCCGCGTCATACAGAGCGCTGTTAACTCGGTATTCTTCGACAGCGTCCTCGGAGATTTGCAGACGGACTTGCGATTTCTGGGCTTGCTCCTGAATGCCACCGGCATCGACGCCGTCAAAATTGAAATTGTCGTCGTCTCTGGCGCGACCGGCAAATCGAATTGTGCGTTGATCGCCGCCACCGTCATCCTGCGCAAACGGCGCAAGTAGCGTTAACCCGGACCAGTCGCGGCCATTCACTGGAAGATTAGCGATCTGGTTAGTGCTTATGACGGTCGCGCTCGCCGCAGAAGTGCGCTCGAGCGGATTTGCTTCCGCTTCGACTTCGACTTCTTCATCCACTTCACCGACTGTGAGTCGGACATCGAACGTGCGCGTCTCGCCCACTTGCAGTATGACGCTTTCGAAGTTTTTGCTCTTGAACCCAGGGTTTGAAACGCTGATCGTGTACTCGCCGACGGCAAGACCCGGAAAGAAGTAGTAGCCATGTGAGTTCGTTTTGCGTATTTGACTGATGCCAGTGGCCACTTCTGTGACATTGACGCTCGCACCAGCGATAGTTCCGCCGCTTGGATCGGTGATCGTGCCCTCTAATGTGGCACGGTCCGTTTGCGCCGCCGCGGGATGCATGCTCAAGATCAAAAGAGAGACGACTAACAATGTTAGAAACGCGCGGCCCACGTACACACGAATCGCTTCTGAGGTAGACACAGATGTCCTCCTTAGCTCTTTCTCGCCGGGTCGTAGGGAATCAAATGGTCGCCAAAATCGAAATTTCGCATCAACGCGGGAGCAGTGTTAAACGGGAAGTGTCAATCCTCGATGACTTAGGTTTGAATTCTGCGTTAAAAGGAAATGTGCGCAAAAGAGCCGCATTCGGTCTACAGGAGCCGCTGTAGGTGTAACACCCGATATTTGCATGGGAAAGCGCTGGATTCACAATACCTGTGTTATCTGTAAAATACTCAGCTGAATGCGGGAGCCCCGAACTCAGGTTAGAAGGCAGAATCTAATGGAGCAGGAGATTCGCACTCACATACTGGTTCCCTTGGAGGTCTAGGATGCCCATACAGGTAATGCTCGCGGACGATCATCAGATAATACGGCAATCATTGAGGGTCTTGTTAGAGCGGGAAGGATTGAAAATTGTTGGAGAGGCATCGAACGGGCAAGAAGCGGTCAGAATCGCGGAGTCCCTGCATCCCGATGTAGCAGTACTGGACGTAAGCATGTCCGTGCTGAACGGCATTGATGCCGCGAAGGAAATTCAAAAAGTCTCGCCGCAAACAAAGACTGTTTTCCTTACGATTCATGACGAGGACCCCTATCTTCTGGATGCGCTGCGAGTAGGCGCAAAAGGATATGTCGTAAAAACGCATGCCGCCGAGAATCTGGTGCAGGCAATTCGCGAAGCGTCGCGCGGCGGTGTGTATTTGAGCCCTGAAGTTTCTCGCGCTGTCGTGCAGGCGTACCAAAACAAGACCGAGCTCTCTTCGGAGCCGCTTAGCCCCCGTGAACGACAAGTGCTCCAGTTGATCGCCGAAGGAAAGACCACCAAAGAAGTCGCAGGCGTCCTGAACATCAGCGTGAAAACAGCGGAAACGCACCGCACGCGGCTTATGGAGAAACTCGACATCCACGAGACTGCGGGGTTGGTGCGATACGCCATCCGTCGAGGCTTGGTTCAGGCGTAAATACCGTCAAGTCAGTGGACCCCCTACACGGTTCTACGGACTTTTCCTGCCGCGAATGCAGCCATGGACCGATGGCGCACTCGCCAATTTGGGAATAGGGTGTGTGCGGGCCTAAAACAGACTTGCCATGAACGCTTGTGGGTGCATACCACGACGTCACGATGCCTGGAGGCAGTCGCCCTGCTCTTAATTCGAGGAGTTAATAGATGAGCGCTTCACCCCGCGTAATTTCCTTCAAGGAGACTCCTGCAGGGACGCCCTTGCCGTTCGCGCCTCCAGAAGAACTGCGATTTACGCGCAGTCCCGCGATGGAAGAATTGCGCCAACAGATTGACCGCGTCGCTCAAGTGGATGTTCCAGTGCTCCTGCTCGGGGAATCCGGAGTCGGAAAAGAGTTCGTAGCCCGGGCTCTGCACGTTCGTTCGCCCAGATCGCAGAACACGTTCTTGAAAGTGAATTGCGCGGCGCTGCCTTCGGAACTGTTGGAGAGTGAGCTTTTCGGATATGAAGCCGGCGCTTTTACAGGAGCGGTGAAATCGAAGCCAGGCCAGTTTGAACTCTGCGAGCATGGAACGATTCTTCTCGACGAGATTGGTGAGATGCCCTCGACGCTCCAAGCCAAGCTTTTGCACGTCCTGCAAGACCAGCAGTTTTCCCGGTTAGGCGGACGGCGCACCTTGACCGTGGATGTGCGCATTTTGGCGGCTACCAACATCGATATCCAAAAGGCTTTAAGCGAAAAGCTATTTCGTCCGGATCTTTATTATCGCCTGAACACCATCACCCTTCGGATTCCTGCCCTGCGCGAGCGGCGCGAAGATATTCCATTGTTTCTTGATTATTTCATGAAGCACCTGTCGGCTCAGTTCAATTGCCCACAGAGGCGATTTTCGAAGCGCCTCATGGATGCATGCGTGAAACATTCTTGGCCGGGGAATGTGCGCGAACTGAAAAACTTTGTGTGTAGGTACCTGGTCTTAGCTGACGATGAAGCGGCGCTTGCGGAACTCCGAGAGCGCAAGCCCGAAGGCACGGAACGGCTGCCTTCCGAGCCCGGTTTAAGGCAGCTCGTCTATTCAGTCCGTGCCGAAGCAGAGCGCCGGATGATCGAGGAGTGCCTGGCGAAGTCGCGCTGGAACCGAACCGAAACGGCCAGAGCCTTGCATATCAGTACTAAAACGTTATGGAATAAAATGCGACAATACGGAATTCGTGATTCTTCTCGTCAAGGTGAGGTTTCCAATGACAAGTCCGCGCGCGAATTACCAGAGGTGGCTGTCAAGGCCCCACAATCTGCTGGCCAATGCAGGGAGTCGGCTGAGCCGTGCCCTATCGACCAAATGGGTGCGCTTTCGCCGCTCAAGCTGGCCAATGGCCGAGCAGGCTCTGCTCGGGTTGTTGCGCAATAGTTCTGCCTTTCTGACGGCTCCGCTATATCCAACTTACAGGCCGAGTTTTCAAACGGGCTCGAGCGCCATGGATGGTTGTGCGCGAATGAGCGACATAAGCAATGCGGGAGGACGGGCGCCAGACCGCCGCTCGCTGGAACAGAAACCGCTGCCGGCGACAGAACTTATTCAAGACGGTCACGGTTCGCGCCTCGTGTCAAACTCGCGTCCTGTCCTGGTGACAAATGTCCGGGAGTTTAGTGCGGACCGGACAACCAAGCAATGCGGCGGAATTGTTACGACTCCCTGCTTGGAGGCTGAACGCGATGAGACCGCGCCGAATGCACTCTCAATGAGTGGCGGGAGTGAGATGGACGCCCGCGGGAGTTTTCGGGCAGCGCTCGCATCCGCCATTGAAAATGCGATTCAGGCCAAAAGCCCCCAGGCCAATGATCAGAAGAATGATCAGAAGCTGGATGCGCAGCTATGCGATCTGCTTGACCGCAGATGCAGAGAGTTTTGTAGTTATATTGAGGGCAGACTGAACTTCTTCTACGATCAGACCGCTCTGCGGCTCGACACTCTTTCCGACCAGATTGTAAAGAAATTCTGTGAGTCGTTAAGCGAACAGGCAGCGGCCACGCTGAATGCCGTGGTGGTTGCGTCCGCGCAACAAAGCAAGTCCGCGCTAAACGCCGAGTCTGAGAATGCGCTTGATCGGTTCGGCCGGCAAATAAACGAATTGTCCGAAGCGCATTTGGAGGCTCATCGGAAAGAAGTGCAAGTTCTCTCATCAAATCTGCAACTCCGCCTGCGACGCGTAGCTTACACTTTGGAAGACGTGGGCGCAGCGGAAATGCCGAGAAGCTGAGCCTATCGCGACACCTCAAGTTAGGCTCACCCTGTTTAAGAGACACGGAACGGAAAGCGGGAGCCTCGCCGGAAAAGTTTTGTGGGGACCGGGATAGGGAGTTAAATCTTCAGGGGTCCCGCAGTGGCAGGGGACCCTCCCAGTCTTCTCTCCGTGAGCGCGAGGCTCCCAGTATTGCGTGGAGCCCATGTTACGAGGTGTTTAACTCCCGGCAATACGGTCTTTCCTGCATATAAGACCAGGTAAACCCTTGAGCTGGGCCCGCGTCTCGCCCAAGTGCCACCCCATACAATAATGACGTAATTGCCTTCGGGGTGCGGCCTACCGCGTTCCGTCCCAGCTTCTGTCAGGGCAAGACATCCAAGCGGTACAGTTCCTTGCAGGGCTATCAATCCATTACTCCCTGTATTGCGCGAACTTCTCTGCTCACTTAGCCTCTAAATGGAACGCACAGCTGAAGATTGTAGTGACGCAGTCGGAAGCTCTAGTGCCGGGAGTGATTCGATGCGGCAATGCGCTACGGAGCCGATGCGTTCTTGAGCACGGGGGCCCCGATTTCAGAGATCTTGCCCCAGATCCGAGGGCGAAGGTTCGAAGGCTTTCACGGGAGGCGCATAAGATCTGCGCTTGGCGCACATTACATTAGTGAAGGTTTGGAGACGCGCAAGCATTCGGATGAGAAAAATCGAGAAAATAGCGCGGGAGTCCGAGCAAGATATGCAACAAGAGTTGCGCCTGGGTAGTGTGCGCCCGTTCGCCTTGCGAATGAGGACTGAATCCCCTATGAGGTTCAAATCGAGGCCTGAAATGCCAAAGCCCGCGGAAAGCGACGAGGCCGATATGGCTGGTCAATCTGATTCGGGCGATCGGGATGTCTGGCTCGCACAGATCGTTGAGTCGTGCGGAGATGCGATTATCGGTGCGACGCTCGACGGGGTGATTGTCAGCTGGAATCGCGCTGCGGCGCGCATTTATGGCTATACGGAAGAAGAGGCTGTCGGCTGCCCGCTGTCGCTAGTTCTTCCGGCGGTTCAAGGAAGTGACTTGGTGCATTTGATCGAGCATGTGGCGACCGATCGGCGAACGTCGGCCGGCGAGACGATTTGCTTGCGAAAAGATGGGACGGAAGTTTCGGTGCTGATGTCAATCTCGCCGATTCGCAGCCCCGAAGGCAGGATCGCCGGCGTTTCAGCTATTGCTCGCGAAACTCTCGGAGTCACTGGAGAGGCGGCGGAGCTGCGGCGGGCCAATGATGAGCTCGCACGAATCGTGCGCAGCCTCGAACAGCGCACCCGAGAAATGAATCTCGTGCAACAGTTAAGTACTCTACTGCAAACTTGCCTCACCGCACAAGAGGCGCACCCGGTTCTGGAACAATCGCTCGCGAAGTTATTTCCCGCCGGTTCAGGCGCGCTGTTCGAGCGAAACAGTTCCGTGAACTTGCTCGAAGCAAGCATAAAGTGGGGCGAATCGCGTTTGGCTGAGGCGGTGTTTGAGCCGGAAGAGTGTTGGGCCCTGCGGCGGGGGCACGTGCATCGCGTTGCCAATCCCACCACTCCACTGTTGTGCCCTCACTTGTCGCGCGTTGCGCCAGCGAGTTCGATTTGTGCGCCGTTGGTTGCCTCTGGCGAAACTCTGGGCGTTCTTAGCGTGCAGGGAAGTCCGTATGAACTCGGTCAGCCAAAGGAAACACAGGAACGGATTCTGGCGGAGCGGCAACAGCTAACTGAAACCGTCGCTGGACATATTGCCCTGGCGCTGGCGAATCTGAAGTTGCGCGAAAGCCTGCGGTCGCAATCCATTCGTGATGCGGTCACGGGATTATTCAATCGCCGCTACTTGGATGAAACTCTGCCTCGAGAGATCCACCGCGCCAGCCGTGATGAAAAACATCTGGGACTCATCATGTGTGACCTCGACTCCTTCAAGGCATTCAACGACACATACGGACACGCGGCAGGCGACTCGTTGCTGAAGGCGTTTGGCGATCTGGTCGGAAAAGTTGTTCGCGCGGGCGACATAGCGTGCCGCTATGGCGGAGATGAATTCGTACTGATTCTGATGGACGCTTCTCTGGATACAGCAAAACGCCGCGCGGAATTACTCGAGCGGGAATTCAAGAGAATCGTGATTCGGCATGGAGACATGTTCCTGAATCCAGGCTCAATGTCGTTGGGCGTGAGCGCTTACCCCGTGCATGGAGCCGGGGCTGCGGCATTGCTGCGCGTTGCCGACCAGGCCTTGTACCGCGCGAAAGCGGCAGGCGGGAATCGTGTCGTGCTCGGACAAAACCCCGAATAGTTCTGACCACATGCGGTACCGGAATTTTCGTCTCAAAACTTGTAAATAACCTTGCCGCCCGTATCCGCAGTCGGACCATATACAGACGGCACGCGCGCGCCTAGCAGTCGAAGATACACGATCAACTGGCCACGATGATGCGTGGAATGATTCAGTCGCCGCGTGAAAATCCACGCGCGAGAACGAGGAACATCGAAGAACGCCGCGGTTTCTCGCCACCAGCCGTCGGGTTTGGTGCGTAGAATTTCCAGACGACGTGCGGCGTCAGCCTTATATTTTTCAATGCAGGCTCGTTTTGTCCTTTCTTTCGGATTGAAGTCGCCGACATCGATGCCGAGCATCCTGACCATCCAACCGCCTTCGGACTGAATTTGATGCTCGATCTGTTCAAGCACGGTGCGCGACTTGGACGCTGGTCGAAAATCCATTGAGTCATCCGGAAACGTGGACCAGATAGTGAGCGTTTTCAGCGTTTCGGTTTCGTACGTATCGAGAAGGAAATTGTAAATCTCATTCGACTCAGATGGCATCGAAGTTTCTCCAGCATCCAATGCGTGATTCACCGAGGCCCTGCGACCGCGGGGATCGTTGCTGCGGGCTTCACGGGACGCCAGCGCGCAAGAATCGGAAAAATCAGCGCGATCAGCATGACCACCGCAATAACGTTAATCGCTGGCGCGTACCGTCCCAGGTCTTGATGAATGTGCGCAATCATGATCGGCGAAGGAATTGCCGCCAGTCCCCAAGCTAGCAATATGATGCCGTAAATTCCACCCATTGCCTTCGCACCAAAAAAGTCCGCAGTGAATGAAGGCATGGTTCCAAAACCGCCGCCGTAGCAAAGTCCGATGATCGCGAAGCAGATGGTAAAAAGCGAGACACTGTGAGTCCGCGGCAGCATAATGAAAATCGCGACTTGGATGAGAAATAGCAGGAAATACACCCGTGACCGGCCGAGATAGTCGGAGACCCATGCCCAGAAAACGCGGCCGAAGCCGTTGCAAAGGGAAATCACGCTGACCATCGCAGCGGCCTTGAGCACCGTCATGCCGACCATCTCCTGTGCCATCGGCGATGCTTGACTGATGATCATGATTCCGGCGGAGACGTTAAGGAACAGCAGCAAAAAAAGAAGATAAAACTGCCAGGTACCAAGCGCTTCGCCCACGGTGAAGTCAACTGCCGTGGCCGCCTTCGCAACGGACGTCCGCGGTTCCCATCCTGCGAGACGCCATCCTGCGGGAGGATTGGCAAAAAACTGCGCGGCGATTACAACAGCGAGAAGGTAGACAATCCCGAGCGTCCAGAACGTGGCCGGAACGCCGTAATGAATTACTTCCCATGCAGCGAAGGGTCCCATCACAGCGGCTCCAAATCCGTAGCCACAAACCGCAACGCCGGTCATCAGGCCGCGACGGTCCGGAAACCATTTGACGAGCGTTGCCACAGGGCAAATGTACCCCATGCCCATCCCGATTCCAGTGAGGACTCCATAGCCAATGTACAGCCAGTTGAGCGAATGATGAGCGGCGGCGATGCCGGAGACCATATAGCCCAAGCCGTAAATCAGGCCGGCTGTGGTCGCGACTTTGCGGGGTCCGGCTTTATCCTGCCACAACCCGCCGATGATCGTGCCGAAGCCCAAAAATAAGATCGCCAGTGTGAAGTTCAACTGCACAGAGGTTTCACTCCAGTGTTCGGCGCCCATTAGAGGTTTCTTGAAAACGCTCCAGCCGTAAACAGCCCCCAGGCAAATCTGCATGCAGACCGCGGCGACGGCGATTCCCCAGCGATTCGGAAGGCGTTCAGACATCATCGGTGTCTCCTCATTTTCTGCGACATGACGCCGAGTTGCGGACTCGGCTCACTTGTCCCGAATTGCGTTTTGGCCTGCCAGGCGATCTGCTCGTCTCCTGCAATCTTTCTCTTACAATTTGGCCGAAGGCGAAGCTTGCTCCATTGCCACGCTCAGACGTTCGCCCCCTGAATACACAACGAAACGTCTGTCGCGCAAAAACCCGATGAGCGTCATGCCAACTTCGCGCGCGAACTGCACCGCGAGACTTGAACAGGCCGACACCGAAGCTACGACGGGCAAACCCGCCATCGCAGCCTTTTGAATAATCTCGAAGCCGCCGCGTCCGCTGACCATCAGAACGTTCTCGGAGAGCGGCACGCCGTTCTCGCGCAGCGCCCAGCCAATAATTTTGTCCACGGCATTGTGACGCCCAATGTCCTCGCGTTCGGCGAGGAGTTTCCCGCTCGCGTCGAACAAGCCGGCCGCGTGAAGACCGCCTGTGCGGCCGAAAATCTGCTGCGCGGAGCGCAGCGTGTCCGGGATGCAGCAAAGTACTTCAGCATCAACACGCAAATGTGGATTCAGTGCACGAATGCCGCGCGCGCGCACCGATTCAATGGATGCTTTGCCGCAAATGCCACAGCTCGAAGAAGCAAAGAAATTGCGCTGCGTGCTTTCGAAATCCAACGCGACATCATTAGTAAGTTCCACTTGAATGATGTTGCCGCGCTCTGTTGGCTTGCAATCATCGGCATGGTCGAGCGAGACAATTTGTTCACGGCGCTGGATGATGCCTTCGGTGAACAGAAACCCGGCGGCAAGCTCGACGTCGTGACCGGGCGTTCGCATGGTGACGCTCAGGGGATGCTTGCCGACGCGAATCTGCAGCGGCTCTTCGCCGACAAGATAATCCTGAACGGCGCGCACGCGGCCATCATTCCACTCCTGAATTAAAGTGACATCGATGTCGCGCGATGGGGATGACATGGGATCGGGATTCCTTACGCAGTCGCGGCGCGGCGGGAATGGATTCGACCGGCGCCCGATCTTTTCTATCCCGTTTCCGTTCGATGGTCAAGCGAGCGGATATAATTCACCACGGTAAACGCGAATGAGAAGTGAATTTTATCTTGCCATGGCGGATGCCGTGCTTATCGTGCATCTCGCATTTATTGCGTGGGTAATTTTCGGCACATTTCTAACGCGAGGGCGCCCACGGTTGGCGTGGGTGCATGTGATAACGATTGTTTACGGAATTGTTGTGGAAACAACACCGTTGGTCTGTCCATTAACGCTGGCAGAAAACTGGTGCGAGGCGCGCGCCGGCACGTTGCCATATCACGGGCCTTTCTTGCTGCACTGTTTGGACGTAACTGTCTATCCTCACGTGCCAGTGGCGCTGCTTGTTGCGCTCGCGGTCGCCGTGTGCGTGCTCAACTTGGGAATATACGCCGGCCGATTTCTCAAACACGCCTCGCTCGGCTAAACTGGCGTGAGTCACAAATCGGGAGGCGGCGATGGCGGACAGAATCGAGGATTTCGAAAAATTTCGTGCCGAAATGAATAAGGAGATTCTCGAGTGCGGACATCTCGGGATGAAGCGATTCTTCGCGCTCGATCATCAGGCGTATGAAGAGGGGGCCTTGCCAGGCAAGACGAAAGAATTGCTCGGGCTGGTGGCATCGGCAGTACTGCGCTGCGACGACTGTATCACCTACCACGTCCAGCGATGCGCGGAGGAAGGGTGGAAACGCGACGAAGTGATCGACGCGTTGAATGTGGCGCTGATCGTGGGAGGGTCAATTACGATTCCGCACGTGCGGCGCGCGTTCGCGAGAATGCGGGAAATTCCTGCGCTGAAGGCATGACTGTTGAGTCGTGAGTCCATCTCGAACCAATTTCAGTCGAAAGGAACCGGGTTTTCGCTCTCGTCAATGAAGGTAACACCAACCCCGACGCGATCTTTGTCGCGGCCAATGTCGCAGTGAACCACGCACGCCCGCAGAATGATCGGGCTCGGATGTTCCGGAGTGCCACAGTCGACACGAATGTTCATCTGCGACTGCAATTGAGGCGCATGCGACAGCCACATGTAGCCGCCGCGGAGATTCAATTCCTTGAGAACGGCGTATTCCTGAAACGGCGCGCCATCCTGCGAATGTCCGCTGACCGTTGCCGAGAAATGCACGGGCCGGCGCTGTCCGATGCGCGATTCGCGGAGTTTGAATCCTACCTTGTGATCCTCAAGTTGGATTCCCATGCCGTCGGTCGCCGCCCAGGTGTTCGGAAATTCCTGTCGCGCTGCGTAAAGATACCCGTCGACCACGCGGTCGGAGGAATCCGGATCGTGGTGGAACAAAACCAGGTTCTTCGCGCCGCATTCTCGCGCCAGCTTCACGCCTTCGAGCCAACTCGAATGGCCCCATCCTTTGCGCGTCGAAGCCAATTGTTCTGGCGAACACTGCGCGTCGTTGATCAAAACATCGGCGTCGGCGGCGAGTTCGCGCAGATTCTTATCCATCTCTGGAACTCCTGGCTCATTGTCCGTGGCGTAGACGATCGTGCCAGCCGGCGTTTCCAATCGATACCCGAGACATCCCTGCGGATGGTTAAGCCATCGAGCCGTCACCTTGGTGCCGTTAACATCGAACTGATTACCTCCGGAAATTTCTGAGAACTCGCGCCCGGCATGCATCAGGGACAAATCAACGGGAAAGTAGGGGCGGGCAAGTTGCGCTTCCAGGACTTGGCGAAGACTGTCGCGTCCCAGATATTTGGATTGGAAGCTGTAAAAATGAAAATCATTTTGCGGCAAATAGAATGGCCGGAAAAAAGGAATACCTTGGATATGATCCCAATGATAGTGCGTGACGAAAACGTGGGCTTGCAACGGCCGGTCGCCTTCGGTATTTGCCCAATGATTGCCGAGCATGCGCAGGCCGGTGCCGCAATCCAGCACGAATCGCGTGCCGTCGGGCGCCGTCATATCCAGGCAAGGCGTGTTTCCGCCATAGCGCCACATTCCGCGATCTAGAGTCGGAATAGAGCCGCGTACTCCCCAGAAAACCAGCTTAGCGACATTCCGGTGCATCGAACGGGGTCATCGTCGGATAGAAAACTCCGGGAAAAACCCCACCCCCAGACATAATGAGGAAAGTTGAAATCGATTTCATCGTAGGGGCGGAGGTGAGTGAAGTCAAATGCTTGTTCGGCGCTCGTGTCGTGCTGGTGAGCTTCCGCCACTATTGTTAAATCAACCGATTTGGCGTGCTGAGGGACTACGCATCGCGACCTTCTACGGGTAGAATCGCGTCATGCATTCGCACAGCCATCATCACGCACCAAGGCATTCGCATGGTCACGCGGCCGGCTCGAGCAGCGTGCTCGGCGGCGCAATGGTGGCGACGCTCGCGCTCGTGGTCGCTGAATTCGTCGCGGGCACGATGGGACATTCCATCGCCCTGGTCAGCGATGGTGTGCACAATCTCACCGACCTCCCGACGATCCTCATTTCCTGGATCGCGGTTCGATTGTCCGAACGGCCGCCAACGGAAGAGAAAACCTATGGGTATCATCGCTCGGGAATTTTAGCGGCGTTCGTAAATGCGATCCTGCTGATTCTGGTAGCCGTTTACATTCTGTTTGAATCGTATGAGCGTTTGCGACGGCCGGTCGAAGTTCACACTACGCTGATGCTCTGGGTCGCTGTGTTCGCGCTATGCGTCAATGGCGGAATCACTCTGGGACTGGTTAACGGGCGAAAAGATCTGAACCTGCGCAGCATCCTGATTCACAATTTTGGCGATGCGTTGTCGAACATCGCGATTTTCGCGGGCGCCCTGGCGATTCGTTGGACTGGCGCACGCTGGGTGGATCCGGCTATTGGAATAGCCATCGGGGTAATGGTCTTGTGGAGCGCTCTGGGAGTTTTGCGTGAGAGCAGTCATATCTTGCTCGAAGGTTTGCCGAGAAATTTGAAGCTGGATAGCGTGGCGCAAACGATACTGGGCGTCGACAACGTGAAGGAAGTCCACGATATTCACGTTTGGACTATTGGCACGGATCTGCAAGCCATCTCCTGCCATGTTCGGATTCCCGATATGCATATGGAAGACAGCGAGCGAATCCTGATGGCCATTCGCGAGCGCCTGGCCCAGTATTTCCATATCACGCACACGACGATTCAGTTCGAGCGCGCCGGGCTGCCGCACGAGGCAGGCTATTTCATGCCCGCACCGCTCCGCCCATCGGACAAATGACGATTTTCTTGTTGGGGGAAATTTCTTCCTAGAAAGAAAGCTGAAGCGGCGTTCCACGCTCGTCGTTGAGGCGTCGCGTAGCGGCCGTATCCAGGTCGCCGATTGCGATCGACTTGCGTCGCCCATCCGTCGTGATGTAGACAATGCGATCGTCCTGCCGCGTGAACGCCACGGCCTGGATTTGCGTGCCATCACGCTGGACCAAAACGAATTGCCCGACGTCTGGGAGTGGCGGTTGTTCCACCGCTGCTGGCTCGGAGGACGGGGGAGCTTCAGCGGTCGCCTGTTCTGGAGGCTGCTGCGGCTGTTGGACGATGATTACCTGAGGCGGCTGCTGTTCGAGCATTACAACGGGCTCAGACGCAAAGAACGAGGAACTTATCGGCGTTCTTGGTGTCAAATGCAACAGGCGCTGGCTAAGCGCAAGCTCTTGTTGCGTTATCGGGTCAATAATGGCGCGGATTCCAAGATCGTGATTGATCGCGGCCAGATTCGAATAGTCAAAACCCAAACCAGGAACAGGATTCAGGAGCTGGCCAAGGTTTGTTTGCAACCCCACGAGGTCTTCGGTGCTTGCGGAATTGGAAAGCGAACTTGACTGCATTGTCTGCGTCGACGTTGCAGAAGCGCTTCGTGGAATCACAGTACGCCGAGCCACCGGTGTTACGGGTAAACGCATAACGACTGGAGGCGCGCCCACGGTGTGCCCAGTGGCAACATGCGCGGATGGCGTGGATACCATTACATGACCCAAACCACGCTGCGCCCAGGCAGCACTCGAGATTGCCAGCCCTACGACCGCCAGGAGGGCGACCTTTGTGGTTCGAATCGCCGAGCTGATAAAAGGTTCCTTCGAGAGTGTAATCATGGTCGCCTCACACTGCTCTGGTGATGCCATTGCGTGAGTGCCGGTTGCACGTATTCTAGCGCACTGGACCGTTCCGGCGTGATACTTTTTCATACCGGCAGCCTATGCTTTGTGATATCTCGCTCGATGCTTTGCCACTCGGACGGGATATGCTATAACCGTTTGGCCGATGAGCACGGAACGACTGATGACAACGGCACCGAAAACGCCGCCCAGCGAACCGAGTAGGCTGGTCTTCGGGAATTCGCGGTTCGAGCCGGCGAATGCCTCGATGCATTGTCCCGTATGCTTTCATCGACTACAGCAGAGTCACTGCAAGTTGATTTGTGGTACCTGCGGTTATTATATGTCGTGTTCGGACTATTACTGACATCATCGGCGGGCCGGAATAATACCATCAGAACTTGATTTTGCCAGGAGGCGAAAAACGTGGCACTGAGAATGACGGATCGTGAAGTAAGCGGGGTCACCGTCGTGGATCTGGACGGGCGAATCGTTTTGGGCGAGGAAAGCAATTCTTTCCGTGAACGCGTCAAGGGTCTGCTCGCGAGCAACCACAAGAAGATCGTCTTGAACATGTCGAATGTGACGTACATCGACAGTGCGGGATTGGGAACGCTGGTGGCGACGTTTCACAGCGCCCGATCGCAGGGCGGGACGCTCAAGCTTTGCAATCTGGGCGCGAAATTCAAAGAGGTGTTGCAGGTGACCAAGCTCATGACGGTTTTCGACGTGTACGACAACGAAACCGCCGCCGTGCAGAGCTTCGGCAAGTAACTGGTCTTCGCCTACCCCGGTGGCTCGGAGACGGCTCTTGGGGCCACATTTTGTTATCGCCGAGCGACGCATATTTCCCTATTAGCTTGTCTTGCGGTATTGCGCTACGTGCGTAGGAGCGGTATAGTATTAATATCGTCCTTCTTCTTTCCTGGCACGGGGTGGCATGTGAGTTTTGTCTGGGACTTGCTGAATCACAGCGAAACACAGGACCCTCAGGGTGCGGCTCCGGGATGTGCCCCTAGATCAGAACGGCGCAAGAGTGCGCGCTGCAACGTCTACGTTCCTCTTTTTGTCTACGGCTACGATTCCGCCTCGCAACCTTTCCATCAAGATACACATACGCTCGAAGTGAGCGCGGATGGAGGTCTTCTCAAGCTCGATGCCAACGTTCACCGCGGCCAGAAGCTTCTTTTGATGAATCGCGTGACAAAACAGGAACAGGAGTGCTACGTCGTAGGGCTGAAGAATCACCCGAGGCGCTCCCACCTGCATGTCAGCGTTTCCTTTATGCAACCGGCGCCCGCCTTCTGGAAAACTCGGGCCTAAGTTCCCCGAATTGCATTCATTCCAGGATTTTCGCTCGACAATTAATTCTTGACGAGGGGGAGTCGCAGGCGCGCTTCGCATCCGTGCCCGGATACGACGTTCTCGAGACTTAAACTTCCTCCGTGAGCCTCGGCGATTTGTCGGCTGAGCACCAGACCAATTCCGGATCCTCCAGGTTTAGTAGTGAAGAACGGAACAAAGAGGTTGGCGGCGTTTGGAATACCAGGTCCTTCGTCGCGTACCCAGACTTCCAGAAAGCCGTTCCGCGTTACCCATCCCAAGCGTACCCCACCGCTCGTTTCAGTTGCTGCATCAATCGCATTCTTGATCAGATTTATGAGCACTTGGTCCAACTGGTCGGGGTCGGCCTGTATTGTCAGTTCGGGCCCGGTCTTAATAGGAATCTGCATGCGCAGATCGAGGCTCGCCACGCGCTGAATCCATGTGCTCACATTCACAGGGCGAAACTGCGGAGCGGGCAATCGAGCCAGTCGCGCGTACGCATTCATGAAACGCGCCAGCCCGTCCGTGCGGTTCGCAATCACCGCAAGTCCGCGGCTCATGTCATCTTCCCAGTCGGAGGGTTTCTGTGGACGCGCCATCATTCCAGCCAAGCTCTCGGCCACTGACTTAATCGGCGCCAGGGAATTATTGAGCTCGTGCCCGATCACGCGAATCAGCCTTTGCCATGCCAAACGTTCTTCTTCGCGCAGAGCCTGGCTCAAATCCGAGATCAGAACCAACTGGTGCGGTTTGCCGCCTTCGCGAAAGCTGCCTCGATGGATTTCCCATCGGCCCAGTTTCCCGGGGAAAGCAATTTGCGCCACATGGGGTGTTTCTACCGTCAGGCAGAATTCAATTCCAAGTTCGTCTGCGGTCCTGCCGAGTGCACGTTCGGCGGGGCGGTTCAGAATGCGCTCGCCGGCGCGATTGAGCAACCGTAGGCGATCGGTCGAATCAAAGGCAAAAACCGCCACATCTATTTCCTCCATCACCTTGCGCAGCAACGCGGTCGCTTCCACAGCGCCAAGCCTTTGCTGGCGCAAAGTCTCGCCCAGGGCATTGACCTCGCTCATCACTTCGCCCAACGCATCATGACGCCCAGCACCGCGTGCACGGATAGAGAAGTCACCTTCGTGCAGCGCGGCCAGCATATTGGAAAGAGTTCGCAGCGGGAACGTAACGTGATTCTGTGCGCTAAAAGCAAAACTCAGCCACGCCACGATGATGATTATGGTCAGCGTCCACGAGGTTTTCGGATCGTAACTACCCGTCCAGAGGAGAATCACCGCGGCCGTGGATCCGACCAGCCCCGCAAGCAGGGCGCGGATGAGGATGCGGCGTTCGTAAGCGAGAGGCTTCACAGCCCGTATTTTTGCAATCGGCGATACAGCGCGCTGCGGCTCAGGCCCAGCGCTTTGCTCGCATGGCTGACGTTGCCGCCGTAGCGGCTCATGGCTTTTTGAATCAATGCGCGTTCCACGTCTTCCAAACCCATATCTTCGATGCGCAGACTTCCCTCGCGCACCGGACGCAGTCCAAGATCCCCCGCGCGCACTTCGGGGCCTTCCGCCAACAAAACCGAACGCTCAATCGAATGGTCGAGTTCGCGCACGTTTCCGGGCCACGGATGCTCAAGCAAAAGCTTCATAGCCGTTGGTTCGAAGCCTGTGAGGTCTTTGCGATAACGCTGCGCCGATTGCCGCAGGAAATGTAGCGCCAGCAGTGGGATGTCTTCTTTGCGCTCGCGCAATGGCGGCAGATGAATTTCAATCGTATTCAGACGGAAAAGCAAGTCTTCACGGAAGCGGCCCGCCTCCACTTCTGTTTGTACATCCGCGTTAGTGGCAGAGAGAATGCGCACGTCGACGCGGCGCGTTGTAGACGATCCCACGCGCTCGAGCTCTCCGGCTTCGAGTGCGCGGAGCAGCTTGGCCTGGAGATTCATCGGGACATTGGCAATTTCGTCCAAGAAGAGCGTCCCGCCATCAGCCAGCTCGAAACGCCCCACGCGGTCCGTTTTGGCATCGGTGAACGCGCCTTTCACGTGGCCGAAAAGCTCACTCTCGAAAACGCCCTCGGGAAGGCCACCGGCGTTCACTGTGACGAACGGCTTCCCGGAGCGCGGCGACAGAGCCTGCAACGTTCGCGCAATCACTTCCTTTCCCGTTCCGTGCTCGCCAGTGATCAGGATGTTCGCGTCGGATGGGCCGACTCGCGTCATCAACTCCATCACTGGACGCATCACAGTGGATTCCGCAATCAGCACAGGGCGTCCGTCGGCTCGCAGCAGTCGGTTCTCGGCTTCCAGCCGAAGACTATTGCGAATGGCCCGCGCAAGCTCGATTTGCGTTCGCAGCACGGCTAGCAAGCGCGCGTTTTCCCACGGCTTCTGGATGAAATCTTTGGCTCCCCGGCGCATCGCCTCGACTGCCAGATTCAGAGTGCCCCACGCTGTCATCACGATCACGGGCACGCTTCCGTCGCGTATGCGGATTTCCGTGAGCAGGTCGAGTCCTTCCTGGCCGGAAGTTGTGTCGCGGGCGTAATTCAGGTCCATGAGAACGGCATCGAATTCGCGCGTTTCCAAGACCGTCAGCAACGCAGCGGGAGACGCCACTGCATCAATATCGAAGCCTTCCCCCTTCAGCAATAAACGAAGCGCTTCGCGCACGTCTGGCTGATCGTCAGCCACAAGCACGCGGGAACGATGGTTGTCGGTTACTGTCATTCAGTCTGCCTTTCTATCTCAATCGGAACTTTGCTTGATCACTCGTAACGCAGAGCGATGAGCGGATCCACTTTTGCGGCGCGCCGCGCGGGAATGTAGCACGCTAGGAATGCGATAAACGCGAGCACCGCAACTACAATGGCGAACACAACTGGGTCTGTAGCTTGTACGCCGTACAGTTGGTCGGAGAGAACTCTCGTGGTTGCGAAAGCTCCCGCGAGGCCAGCGACTAGGCCCATAACGGTCAAGAGCATTCCCTGGCGCACCACCATCACCAGTACGTCGCGCGGCCGCGCGCCCAGCGCCATGCGAATACCAATCTCATGCGTCCGCTGGCCCACGGAATACGCCATCACACCGTAAATCCCGACGGCGGCGAGTATCAGCGCCAACGCCGCAAAAATACTCATTAGTGTCATCAAGAATCGCTGAAACGCGAGCGAAGTGGAGAGAATTTGCTCCATCGATTGAATGTGGCCGATGGGCAAATCCGGCTCGGCATCATGAACCGCGGCTTCCACGGCATGGCTCAGACTCAACGGTGGCTGCGCCGTACGCACGATGATCACGACAGGAAACCAGGCTTGATAGCCTTGAATTGCACCGGAGTCCTGTGCCAGAGGAATGAAAGCCGTGGATGGAACAGGGTCTCCCATCGCGGACTTGACGTCTCCGACAACGCCCACGATCTCGCACGTCGTGCCGTTTACCACGGCGTGCTGGCCAATCGGATTGCGATTCGGAAATTTCTCGTGCACGAAAGCTTGGTTAATAATGGCCACTTTCGCCGCAGTAGCCGAATCCGCATCCAGGAATAGCCTCCCCTGCAACAACGGAATTCCCATCGCGCGGAAGTAATCGACAGTAATGCTACGAATATCCGCGGAGATTCCCTTAGATTCTCCTTCCGAGGGAAGCCACACAAATGCGTTTCCGCCCGTTTCAAGCGGCAGCCCTTCGCCCACCACGGCGGCGCTCTGGACGCCTGGGATGCCCTGAACTTTGCCCAAGATTCCTTGGTAAAACTTGAAGATTTCAGCCGCCCGCGCATTTTCCTGGACGGCGCTGGCGTTGTCGGGCAAGGGAGTGAATTTTTGTGCGGTGGTCCATGTTTGCAAAGTCAGAATCGGGCGCGGATCGAAGCCCGGATTCGTGTGCAGAAGATTCGTGAATGTCTCGATGAGCAGCGCTGCTCCAGTCAACAGGACTAGAGAAAGAGCGATCTCGGAAACAGCCAACGCGCTGCGGAGACGGCGGCGGCCTGTGCCTGAAGTTGCGCGTCCAACGTTCTCTTTCAGCGAATTGTTAAGGTCCGTTTTTGAAGATTGAAGAGCAGGAGCCAGGCCGAAGAAGATACCGGTCAGCAGGGAAGCGACCACCGTGAAACCCAGCGCCCAGCCGTCCAGGAAAATAGCATTTGCGCGAGGCAAATCCGTCGGCGCCAGCGCAAGAAGCAGGTCGAGTCCCCAATAAGCAAAGAGCAACCCTAATGCGCCTCCGAGAACGGCAAGCAGCAGGCTCTCCGTGAGTAGTTGCTGAAACAACCGCCCGCGGCCAGCTCCCAGCGCTGTGCGTATCGCAATTTCTTTGCCGCGCGCAGCCGCGCGAGACATCAGCAAGTTCGCCACGTTAACGCAGGCGATGAGCAGCACAAATCCGATTGCTCCGAACAGCACCAGCAGCGGTGTGTGGTAGTTGAAAGAAACCATGGAGCGGAGGGGCTCTGCATGGAACGCGATGCCTTGGAGATACTTGGAATAGCCACGGCGGAATTCGTTGAAGAAAGAGTCTTTCGCCGTGCTTAGGTAGCTGTCTGCCTGCTTACCTGAGATTCCGGTCTTCAGGCGGCCAATCACCGTGTAGTTGATTCCGCTTCCAATGGAGTGGGCGACTTGCCCAATCGTCGTCCAAACGTCGACTGGTGGAATGCTCTGAAAGCCTGCAGGCATAATCCCAACGACAGAATACGGCGTTCCATCGAGCGAGACCGTCTTGCCTACCAATCTTTTATCTCCGCCGAATTGCGATTTCCACAACCCATAGCTCAGAACTGCCACGTTCGGCCCGTTCAGGCTGTCATCATCCGGCGAAAACTCGCGGCCCAACACGGGCTGCACTCCTAACACCCGAAAATAATCCGCGGAAACTCTAAGCGCGCGCACGCGCAGAGGTTGGCTTCCGCTGGAAAGGTTGAAGCCCACGCTTGTGGTTGCTGCAAGGTACTGGAATGGCTGGTCGTGTGTTTTCCAGAAATCGAACTCTCGGGCGTCGAATCCCGAATAATCAAGCTGGCCCTTGTAGCTGATGGAAAGCTGGGCGATTCTGTAGGCCTGGGGGTAGGGCAGCGGCCTCAGCAGGACGCCGTAGACGACGCTGAACATAGCGGTGTTCGCGCCGATGCCGAGCGCCAGCGTCAGAATGATAAGCACAGTGAAGCCGGGGCTTTTCGCAAGCGTACGGAAACCGTACTTGATGTCCTGCCACAGAGTCTCCATACCCAAACCTCCCCGGGGAACTTGAGGCACGTGCCTAGCCTAGTCCAGCGCCGGGCGTAAGCCATTATATTTTGAGGAGCTTACCACAAGAGGAAGCGATTGCGCATTCGGGAGGAGTGTCCGATTCCGGACAGAGCCGTACCCGAAATGAACAGCATGAAGCTACCACGGGAGGGCATTGTCGTCACTCGTAGCGCAAGGCCTGCACGGGGTCGATTCGGGTTGCGCGTCGCGCCGGGATGTAGCATGCAAGAAATGCCACCAAAAAGAGCAGTACCACCGCGATTATCGAGGATTCGAGATCGACGGACTTAATGCCAAACATCGCCACAGAGAGCACGCGAATGACGCCAAACGCCGCTGCGAATCCAATCACGATGCCGATGAGAGCCAGTCGCACGCCCTGGCGAACGATCAGGTGCACAACGTCCCGCGGCTGCGCTCCCAGCGCTAATCGAATTCCTATCTCGTGCCTGCGTTGCTCCACGCCGTAGGACATAACGCCATAAATTCCAATTCCCGCCAGGATCAGAGCCAGCGCCGCAAAAAAAGTCAGCAAAATCGCATTGAGTGACTCGCTTGAAACCGATGCGGAAACGAGTTGCTCCATGGATTGAACTTCCGTCACTGGTTGATTCGGGTCGATCGACTGGACTGCTTGCCTTGCCGCGCTGGCAAGCAATTCCGGCGGCCCACTTGTGCGCAAGACAATCCGCATCATCCGTGATGGAGTCTGTAGATAGGGAAGATAAAGTCGTCCCGTGTCCCGGTCGCCCGGTTTTCGCTCGCTCGTGTCGGCGACAACCCCGACGATTGTCAGCCAGGCTTCGCTTGCTCCCGGCCGCCACGGTACTGATTTCGATTCCTGCAGATGGATACGCACTTGCTGGCCGATGACGTCCTGATTCGGCCAATATTGTCTGGCAAGAGTCTGATTGACGATCGCGACCCCTTGTGCATTCTGATTGTCTGTCTCCTTGAAGTAGCGTCCGCGAACGAGCGGGACTTGCATCGTCTGGAAATATTGGGGATCGATTATGCGGTAATGGGCGACAAATTCGTGGCGAGGCGGCGGCGAGGCTCGGCCGCCGATGTCGAAATTGGCGAAGTCTGTCCAGGAAGTCAAAGGCAGGAAATTAATGGCGCTGGCAGAATTGACACCGGGTAACGCGCGCATCCTCTCGATCAGCTGTTGGAAGAATTCACGTGTTGGCGCCGTTCCTGGATGATGCGATTCAGGGAGCCAAACCTGCATCGAAAGAACGTTCTTCGGATTGAAACCCGGATTAGAGTTGAGCAAACTGCGGAGGCTGCGAATCAGCGTCCCCGCGCCGATCAAAAGAACAAGCGACAATCCAACCTCAACGATTGCGAGAAAATTCCGGGTAACACGCCGCTGCAAACCGCCAGTCGAACTGCGTCCGCTTTCCTTCAGAGACTCAGCCAAATTCGTCTTGGAGAATTGGAAAGCCGGAGCCAGGCCAAAAATAATCCCCGTGAGGATTGCCACGCCAACGGTGAAAGCGAAGACAGTCCCACTTATTCCGGCCATACTTATCCGCGGTATTTCATCAACCCCACCAGCCGGGGGAAGAATTGCCGGCAGAATCTTCAGGCCGCCATACCCAACAAGAAGACCAGCCGCGCCGCCTACAAGTCCCAGCAAGACACTTTCAGTGAGAAGCTGGCGAACAAGCCGCAGGCGTCCGGCACCCAAAGTCGACCGAATCGCCACTTCTTTTTCTCTGCCAGCCGCGCGCGCGAGCAACAGATTTGCTACGTTGGCGCAGGCAATCAGCAACACCAGGCCGACCGAGGCAAGCAGGAGAAGAAGCGGATCTCCGAACCCACGGCTCATGAGCTCGTGCATGGAAACCACCCACGTGCCTACTCCCTGATTCGTGGCCGGATATTCCATCGACAAGCGGTGGGAAATGTCGTCCATATCCAAATTAGCACGCGCGATCGTGACATCGGGTTTCAATCGCGCAAAAACAATCAGCGACGGATTGTCGCGCCGTATGTCGCTGGTTGAAAGCGCGAGCGGCACCCAAACCTCGAACTGGCGGCTCAGACCTAGAAGGTTGAAATCACCTGGGAGCACTCCAATTACGGTGTACGGATTGTCGTTGATCGTTACACTATGCCCCACCACGTTCGGGTCGGCGGCGAAGTGTCTCGTCCAGACCGCGTGACTTATAATTACAACGCGGTCATGTCCGGGCTGCTCTTCGTCCGGGCGAAATGCCCGGCCCACCACCGGTCTGACTCCGAACAAATCAAAAAAGTTGGGGGAAACGCGGCCGCCCCAAACTTGTTCTGGCTCGCCGACTCCTGTAAGAGTGAAGACATCAAACTGGAATGCACTAATACTCTGAAAAACCTGATTTTGTGCGCGCCAGTCGAAAAAATCGCCCGGCGGAACGCTGCCGTGCTTAATCTTTCGATTGCTGTCGGTCTCCCACACGTTGACCAGTTGTTGCTGGTTCGGGTAAGGCAGCGGTCGAAGGATTACCGTGTTTACGATGCCAAAAATCGCAGTGTTGGCGCCGATGCCGAGCGCCAGCGTGGCAACGGCGATAAGAGTGAAGGCCGGGCTTTTGAGAAGCAAGCGACCGCCGTACTGCAAATCCTGCCAAAAGGTGCCCATTTGTACCTTAGATAAGCGAAGCGGCCACTCAAAAAGCCTTGCGCGCCGGTTATGCTGGCAGCCTTATATATCATAAGTCAATACCGTTTATTCTATTCGTATCGGAGGGCAACGATAGGATCGACGCGCATGGCTCGGCGAGCTGGAAAATAGCATGCGGCAAGCGCTGAAACAGACAGAACTGCGGCAACGGTAACGAAGGTCAATGGGTCCGTGGGGCTGACACCGAAGAGGAGACTCGTAAATAGTCGCGCCACGCCGAACGCAGCAATTAGCCCAACCACGACTCCCGTTCCGGCGAGCAACATGCCCTGGCCAATGACCAATTTCAGAACGTCGCCCGGCTGCGCGCCCAGCGCCATGCGAATGCCCACTTCGCGTGTGCGCTGTGCAATTGAGTAGGCCATCACGCCATAAATCCCAATCGCTGCAAGGACGAGCGCCACCAAACCGAAAACACTTAGTAGCGCCGCCGCCATCCGGGGCGCCCACAATCCCTGACTGAGCAGTTCGCCGATGGTGAATACGCCCGTGATGGCAAGGCTCTTGTCGAGATTTTGCACTTGTTCGCGCACCGACGCGAGCACGGTCCGGGGATCATTGGCCGTGCGAACCTGAAGCGTAGCTTGCGGAGTGTAATACTGCGCGAGCGGCAGATAGACTTCCGGCTGGGGAACTTCGCCAATCGCGAACTGCGTCGCATTTGCCACCACGCCGACGACTTGAATGAGCTTTTGGTCGCCGAAGAATGTGAAACGTTTTCCGATAGCGTTTTCGTTTGGCCAAAAGTGTTTCGCCATGGCGGAGTTGATGACGGCCACGGGGACGGTGTTTGGCTGATCGGTATCGCTGAAATCCCGTCCGGAAAACATGGGAATCCGCAGCGTGTCAAAGAAACCCGGCAGCACGGCATCCACCGTAATCAACATTCCGCCATGTCCTGGAACTTGCTGTTCGCCTTCCGGAAACACCGTGCGAGCGAAGCCGCCGCCAAATGGAGCGTTTGACGCCACAGTCGCGCGTGCCACGCCAGAGACGTTTTGGGCGCGTTCGACTGCATCGCGATAGAACTGCTCGCCGCGATTTTGAGCGTACTGCTGGGCGCCCAGATCAAAATTAAACACGAAAAGATTCTTCGACTCAAAGCCGGGACTCAATTTTTGGGCTTCTTGCATGCTGCGCACGAACAGTCCGGCTCCAACCAGTGCGATGAGCGCCAAAGCCAACTCCCCGACGATCAACAAACCGCGAAAACGGTTCTTCAGAAATCCCAAACTCGAGCCGCGGCCGCCGACCTTCAGAGTTTCCGCCAGGTCGATTCGCGCCACCTTGAGTGCCGGAGCTATGCCGAAAAGCAGGCCGGTCAACACGGAAATTCCCAGAGTGAAGAGAAGCACGTTCGTGTCGAAGGAAAGATTGATCGAATTTTGTTCAAGGAACGGCGGACGGAAAGACCACAAAAGAGCGCGTCCCCAATAAGCGATGATCAAACCAGCGATGCCGCCGAGCATCGACAGCGTCACACTTTCCGTCAGCATTTGCCGCAGCAGTCGCGAAGAGCTTGCTCCCAGTGCTGCGCGCACGCTCATTTCACGGTCGCGCTTCGCGGCCTGTGCAAGAAGTAAATTGGCTAGGTTGACGCACGCAATCAGCAGCACCAGGCCCACCACGCCCATAATCAGCATTCCCGCCAGCGCAAACTGGTCGTGACCATTGGCTCCGCCGGTTGCCGTGTCCGACAGAAGCATCAAGGCGACGCCGCGGCCTGCATTGTCGATCGGATATTCTTTCTCGAGCGCCGACGCGAGCGGCTTGAGCGACGCTTCCGCCTGCGCCATCGTGACGCCCGGCTTGAGGCGGCCGAAGACCGCGGCAAATAGGGCGCGGCGATCGTCGAAGTCTGTTGCAAATTCTCCACTCGTCGCTTGCTTGTACATGCTCACGGGAACCCAGATTTCATCGGGCGGCACCAGATTGATCGTTCCTTTGAAGTTCCGCGCGGCAACTCCCACCACCGTATAAGCGTAAGAATTTAGCGTCAGCGTCTTGCCGATAATCCCTGGGTCGGAGCCGAATTGCTTGGCCCATAGTGAAAAACTTAGAACCGCGATATTGTTTGCGCCCGGCTTTTGATCTTCATCTGGATAGAATGTGCGGCCTATGGCCGGCTTGATTCCCAGCACATCGAAATAATTCGCGCTGACTACCATGCCGCTAATCTGTTTGGGAGTGCCTTCGCCGCTCAACGTGAAGTTTGTGAACGCGAAAACGGACAACCCGGAAAATGCCGTGCTTTTGTCCCGATAATCGCGGAAGTTCGGATAGGACATGCCGAGTTTCACCGCGTTCGGTGCGCCCAGAGCTGTCTTCGAGTCCACAGTATCGAGTTCGACGAGCCGAGAAGAATCCTTCACCGGCAGTGGATGCAACAGGACAGCGTTTACGACGGTGAAAATGGTCGTGTTTGCGCCGATTCCCAGCGCCAGAGAAAGAATCGCGACAGTCGCAAAGCCGCGGTTCCTCGCGAGCATTCGGAGCCCATAGCGGAAATCCTGCCAGAGTGTTCCCATTGTGAGCATCTCCTGCGTCGTGCATTTGGGATTCGTTAATCCATCGCCTGAGAATTATCAAAAATTTCAATCGGAACAGTTGCGGCTCCAACCCGCAAGTTATCCAACGGCCAGCAGGATCAGCGTTGCATCATCCTGAAAGTTCTCTCCATTAAATTCGGCAATTCGGCCGAGCACATTTTTCTGAATCTTGGATGCGCCAAGCGCGCGGTTTTCCTGGAGAACAGCCAGCAATCTGGACTCGCCGAATTCTTCACCGCGACGACTGTCCGTGGTCTCCGTGATTCCATCGGTAAACAAAATCAGGCGGTCGCCTTCGGTTAAAACAATTTCCTCTTGCTCGTAGTATTGCCCCTCGGAAATGGAGAGTGCTTGGCCGCCACAGCTCAAGCGCTTGACAGAACCGTCGCGCCCCAGCACGATCGGCGCGTTATGTCCGGCATTGGTATAAAGCATTCGCCGATTCTGCGCATCGAACACGGCATAAAAGAAAGTAATGAAACGATCGGGCGCCGTGTTTTCGCCGACCAGGCGATTAACACGTTCCGTCAATTCAGCCGGCTCCAAATTCTGCGCGGCGAGACTACGCACCGTCGCCTGCAGATTCGACATCAGCAGTGCAGCCGCGATTCCTTTTCCGGCGACATCTGCAATGCAAAGCGCGAAGCAGTTGCCGTCAAGCCGCAGAACGTCGAAATAATCGCCGCCGATACCGTGAACGGGCAGCCAAGCGCCTGAAAATTCGCAGCCGGGAATCTCCGGAATTTCTTTCGGCAAAAATCCGAGTTGTGTTCTTTGTGCTTCTTCCCAGTCTCCGTCTTCGTGAGAATGATTGCCTGCGGTGCTCTGCGTCTGATTCTTTTTCGCCGTGCGCGCGCGTTGGCCTTTCTCGATCTCGTTTCGAACGGTGTTCAGCAGTCTGCCGTTGTTCCACGGTTTCAGGACGAAATCTCGCACGCCCTCGCGCATAATCTCCACCGCCAACTCCACGCTGCCCCACGCGGTCATAGCCACGATGGGAAGCATGCCGTCCAGTTGATGAATCTGCGAAAGCAGATCGAGGCCTTCTTGCCCGGACGTGGTATCACGCGCGTAATTCAAATCCATGAGCAGCAGATCAAAAGAGCGGCGAGACAGCGCGCCAAGCAGAGCGGCGGGCGAATTCACCATCTCCAGTTCGTAGCCTTCTCCCTTGAGCAGCAGACGCAACGCTTCGAGCACGTCCGTTTGGTCATCCGCGACAAGCACACGCGGACCTGCCGCCAATTCAGCTGCGGAGCTCATTTGAGAGTTAGGTTCTGCTTGCACTGCACATTCCCACACCACGTTTTTACCTCGTTTTGGCCGCAGAAGGAGCTAAAGGTCCCATCTGCTGAAACAGTATAGGGCAGCTAAAGCGCCACTCTGACCGTCTCCTATGCGATTGATTATAAGTAGCTTAGTGTTTAGAGCGAGCCATTTGGGAGGGTCGTTCGCCCGCTTGCGGGACTTGGCTGTTGCGATTCCGAACAGCGGCCCCAGTACTGGCGTCGAAAGACACAACTGGCGGGACGCCTCTGAGGCACGACTGAATTCCAATCACGAAAACTAACGCGTGTCAGGCTTTAGTTGCTTGCGCGCCGCCATCGACGATCCAGCCGTCCGCCAGCTGAATTATCCGGTTGCCGTAAGCTGCCCAAGCCTCGTTGTGCGTGACCTGGATGATCGTCGTTCCTTCGTCGTTGAGCTTCTTGAGGAGGTCCATGATCATTTTGCCTTGGCTGGAATGCAAGCTACCGGTGGGCTCATCGGCAAGAATGAGCTTCGGATTTCCGATGACCGCGCGAGCCACGGCAACGAGTTGTTGTTGTCCGCCCGAGAGCTGATTGGGATAAAGGCCCTTTTTCCCGACGATTTGGAAGCGGTCGAGAATGTCCGCCACCATGCCGTCGCGCTCGGACTTTTTTATATCCCGATACGAAAGAGGCAAATCGAGATTTTCCGCGACGGTGAGATTATCGAGCAGATGATATTGCTGGAAAACGAAGCCGATAAATTTCTTGTGCAGCTCCACACGCTTGCGATTGTCGAGCTTATGCACTTCGTGGCCGGCGAAATCGAATTGCCCTTTCCACGAGCCATCAAGCATCCCGACAATGCCCATCAATGTGGATTTGCCCGCGCCGGAAGGGCCCATGATGGTGATGAATTCGCCCTCGCGAATATCCAGATTGATGCGGCGCAGCACCCACGTTTTTCCCGCGCCTGATTCATAGAACTTTTCAACGTCGACCATTCGAATCACGTGTCATCTCCCTGGAATCGGAACCGCCAGTTTGTACCGATTAGAACTCGGGCAATAATATAGTTGACTAACCAATCTGGCTTGGTGGAGACTTGCACCCCGTGGCCCCCATCCCAGATTCCGCCAGTTACGTCCTGAAACTCCGCCGTGCAAAGGAACACGCCGAAACCATCAGTAACGAAATTAGTGCTTGGGAGAAAAAAGAGCCGTACTCCCTGACCAAGCACCATGACTCGAAAGGTGGTTTTCACTGGCTCAGAGTCGAACTCAACCCGGTCCCTGACTGGGATAGCTGGGGTTTGCTTTTCGGTGACTTCATTCACAACTTGCGTTCTGCGCTCGACCATTTGGTCTACGGCGTAGCCGTCTCTCAGAAGGCCGCCCTGTCTGTTGACGAGAAGCGGAGTCTTCAGTTCCCCATCTGCAACAAAGGGAATTCCTTCGATGCGCAAAGGTACAGAATCGCCCCCTTGAGCCAAGCAGTGCGGACAGCTATCGAATCCGTACAGCCTTACAACCGAAGACATCCAACGCACCCGCCCTTGCTTGCCCTGTTGCGGGATTTCGACGATTGGGACAAGCACAGGATTATCAAGATAGCCTTTTGTCAGAAACTCAACACGAAGGCCAATATCCATCATCCTAGCTGGCACTTCGTCCAGACGGTCGGTGACTTCAGCGGAGAAATTCAGAATGGCGCTGATATTTTCGCGTTTACCATTCAACCACCCACCCTCGATGTGAACTACGATTACGAGGCGGCCTTCTCTGTAAGCGTCAGCCATGACGCTGGCCCAACCGGAATCCGCATGACAGAAATTCGGACGCTCCTCGATTTGTTGCTTAAGGAAGTCGAGGCAGTAATCGGCGTTGTTACGACGAAGATTTGAAGTTTGCATTTCAACACAACTCCGTATATCTTGAGCTTATGGGTAGTCGGCAAAAATCTACTAACAAGACCGACGAATACTCTCGGTTTGAATCCGCGCTAACAAAGGTTCTTTCTGTTTCGCATTCCAAAATCAAGAGCAAACTCGACAATGAAAAGAAGAAATGCACTAAACGCGCTTCCGCTTCCCACGCTGCAATCGCCAGGGCTTAGTTAACCGCACTTTCTCCCACCTTGCCAGTGACCTCCGCGAAGGTCAGCCGCTTCCCCGCGATCTGCGATAAGGCTTTGTCGAATCGCTCTCCATCGTTCAGTTTCCTGCCAAGCCTATTCTTGCGATAGTTGTAGCGAAACACTTGCTCGTCCAGATAGCGGAACAGGTGGAAAGGCTCGACCGCAACGTATGTGCCTTTCAATCCGCGCTTCAGAAGCGACCAGAAGTTTTCCATTCCATTTGTGTGAACCTTGCCGTCCACGTACCGCTCCGCGTGGTCAATCATGTAGTGAGCGTAATGACGGATAAGCCCCTCGTACGATTGCAACCTGTCTGACAGAAGCACGGACATCGGAGTCACGTTCTCTCTGACTGACTTCTGAATAAGCGGCTTGCGGCGATTGGCAAGAACCATCGTGCGGACTTCGCCGCCACGCTCAAGTAAGCCCATTACGATTGTCTTGTCGTGTGGCCCACCTTGCACGATGCGGCGTTGGTGCACTTTTGGGTGCATGTTCCGCGCTTTGCCGCCAATGAACGTCTCGTCCACTTCCACCTCAGAGCCGTGCCCGCCGAGTTTCACGAGCGACTTGGTTTGCAGCGCAAGGCGCAAACGATGCAGCATGAACCATGCAGACTTCTGAGTGACGCCGAGAGCGCGAGCCACTTCGTACGAGCTAACACCGTTCTTGCAGTTCACGAGCATCCACAGAGCGATAAGCCATTTATCGAGCGGGATTGGCGAATCCTCGAAAATCGTTCCCACCTTGACGGAAAATTGCTTCTTGCACGCCTTGCACTTCCATCGCTTCTGCGTGGCAAGGTAGTAATGCTCACAATGGCCGCACTTCGGGCAAACTGGGCCATTCGGCCAGCGCAGTTCAGCGACCGCGTTAATACAGACTTGCTCATCTTGAAAGTACCGGATAGCATCTCTGAGTGTCTTTGGCTTATCCATCTCTCGCGTCCTCTGCCAAGAACTGTAGCAAGAACGCGATGGTTAGTCAAGTATATTATTGCCAGAACTCGGAGCGTTTCTTTATTTTCAATAACTTACGCTCATTTCAAATAATTTTCTGTACCGATTAGAAATGAGGTCCATTGCACAGTCCACGCGCTACATCATTCATAGCGCAGCGCAATCATCGGGTCAACCCGCATCGCGCGCCGCGCCGGAATGTAACAAGCGGCCATTGCGACCAGCATCAGCAGCACCGCTACGGCGGCCAGAGTCGCAGGGTCGGACGGACTCACACCAAACAGCAAAGTCGACATCAATCGAGTCAGCGCCGTTGCCGCCAAAATTCCAATTGCTACGCCGAGCAGCGCGAGTTTCGCTCCTCGTCCCAAAATGAGTTTCAAGATTTCGTTTTGCGCCGCTCCCAAAGCCAGCCGAATTCCTATTTCGTGTGTGCGCTGACTAACCGAATAGGACATTACTCCGTAGATTCCCACGGCTGCGAGGAGCAGCGCCGCACCGGCGAAAACACCCAGCAATACCAGGTAGAGACGCCGTTGCGCGATTGAATCAGAAAGCACTTGTTCCATGGTCGCGATTTTCGAGATGGGCTGATTCTTGTCGACGGACCAAATCTGACTCTTCACGGCGGAAACGAGGCGCAGGGGATCAGCGTCGCTGCGCACGACAATCGCATTGAAGTTCACGGGGAATTGGGAGTATGGCCAGTAAATCGCGGGTCCGATTGCGGCGTCCAGTCCGTTGATTTTAACGTCACCGGCTACGCCAACAACTTCGCCGGTCAGCGGCGGTCCCCAATCCTTCATCGTAACGCGCTTGCCGATGGGACTTTCGTGCGGCCAAAACTGACGAGCCATAGTCTGGTTGATTATCATGACGCGAGCAGAGTTTTGGTTGTCACGCTCAGTAAATTCGCGGCCAGCCAGAAGAGGGATCTGCATGGTTTGCAGGTAGCCCGGGTCTATAACGAGAATGTCGGCAGATGGTTCGTCTCCCGGACGTGGCGCTGGCCGTCCAGAAATCACGAAGCCGGTGCTGGGGCCTCCTGTGAGCGGAAGCGAAATCACAAGGCCCGCCGAGCGTACGCCGGGCACGGCACGAACCCGCTCGAGCATCTGGTGCAGCACCACTGCTCCTTTGGGATCTCCTTCGGGGAACTGCACGGGAGAGAGGAAAACTTGCATCGTCAAAACATTCTTGGGATTAAATCCGGGATTCACGCGCAGCAAGCGCACAAAACTATTGCCAAGCAAGCCCGCGCCCGCGAGCAGAATCACGGCCAGCGTGAATTGCAGGACGATGAGACTTTCGTTCGACATGCGGTGCTTGGCGCCAGTGGAAACTGCGCCCGCTTCCTTGAGCGAGGCATTCAGGTCCGTTTTGATTCCCGCGAGCGCCGGAACCAATCCAAATAACAGGCCGGTCAGCACAGAGACTATCAGCGTAAAGACGAGAACGCGCCAATCGAGATTTACTCCGATGAGTTCCGGGATATTTTTTGCGTT
>DATNDO010000240.1:0-3347 GCA_035606955.1 Candidatus Angelobacter sp. | reverse complement strand
AAGGAGATCACAGTTTCCTTTTCTGGCCGAAACGTACAGACTCACGAGTGTGCCCAGTCCTGAACTGTCCATCTCGGTGACTTCATTGAGGTCAAGAATGATCCGCTTCTTTTGTAGGATCATGCCCTTTACATGGCTTTTCAAAATCCCCGCATGCTCGACCGTCAATTTACCAATGCACCGTACGGTCACCTCGTCTTCTTGAGTGGAAGTCTGCAGCTTGAAAGGAGTTTTCTTGGAATCCGTTGAGTCTGGTGACACTGGAGCTCCTATTCGGTTGAATGCCACACTCGCTCCTTGCGTCTGTACTCTTCTCGCCGTGCAAAAACAAGGAATTTCGCCTGGCGGAGCGCACTCAAACAGAACGGACTTCTTGAGGTAGTTGATGCCGGGCAAACGGTGCCTGCTGAGTCCCTAGCCAATACGCCATATCGGGCTGTCGGAAAAACACAGTGTGCATGGGCCGTCCAACTTTCTGATAGAGTATGGAGGCTGCTGAGGAGTTGTTTATGGCGAAGAATATTCCCGAGAAGTACGCCGACTTGTTGACGAAGCCCGCATTCGCCAATCTGGCCACGGTGATGCCCGACGGCAGTCCGCAGGTCACGCCCGTATGGGTGGACTTCGACGGGAGTCACATTCTGTTCAATTCAGCGCTCGGGCGCGTGAAGGACAAGAACATTCGCCGCGACCCCCGCGTGTCGGTCGCGATCCAGGATCCCGCGAATCCGTACCGTTATCTCGAAATCCGCGGCCGTGTTGTGGAGATCACGGAGAAGGGCGCCGACGAGCACATCAACAAGCTTTCGCAAAAGTATCTGGGCAAGCCTGTTTATCCGTTCCGGCAGCCCGGTGAAGTGCGTGTTCTTTATAGAATTGAACCCGAGCATGTCAGCGTGATGGGTTAACCAATCGATTGACTGCTTGGATGAAGGCAGATGGCTCGCTCCGAACAGGGTGTTCAAAATGGAACAAACAACGGTGCCGCGCGCTTACACATCGAATGTTTTGCGCTTCATTTCCATTGCGCTGGCAAATTCAGCGATTTCCTGATAATCATCTTCATGTAGAGGAGCTTGCGCGGCTCCCGTCACTGCTCCAATTTCCTGTAGGTATATTGCGTCACGTGCTTCAGAATCAGATAAAGCGCGAGCAGTGAACCGTGCTCGCTTATTGACCGGTGCATTAAAGTTAGAGAGGATACTCGGTGCCAATGAAAATCGCAGGAGTCGCAGGGGCATTCCCGAAGCATTATTTCAGCCAAGAGGTTCTGGTAGCGGCGCTTAAGCACTATTGGGGCGAGCGCCTGCCCAAGCCTGAAGTGCTGGATCGTTTGCACTCGCGCGTGGATGTTCGTGGCCGCTACATGTCTCTGCCGTTGGAGCGCTATGAAACGCTTTCGACGTGGGGCGAAGCGAACACCGCTTGGATAGAGACAGCCGTGGAGATAGGAGAGCAAGCTATCCAGTCGGCTGTCGATCGGACGAATTTGACGGCGCGCGACATCAACGCGCTATTCGTGGTGTCCGTTACGGGGATCGCGAGCCCGTCGCTCGACGCGCGGCTGATTAACCGCATGGACCTTTGCCCCAACATCAAGCGTGTTCCGATTTTTGGCCTCGGATGCGTTGCCGGCGCTGCGGGAATTTCTCGCGCCGCCGATTACGTCCGCGCCTATCCCGGTCAAGTGGCGGCTCTGCTGGCCGTGGAACTGTGCTCGCTGACGATTCAGCGTGACGACGTTTCAATGGCCAATTTGATTTCCGCCGGTCTCTTCGGCGACGGCGCCGCGGCCGTGATTGTCACCGGAGACCAACTAACTGCCCAGGGACCCGAAATTCTCGCCACGCAATCGGTCTTTTATCCAGGCTCCGAGGGTGCCATGGGCTGGGACATTTCGGAAAAGGGATTTCAGATCGTTTTGTCGCCAGCTGTTCCTGAAATCGTGAAAGAGCATCTCGGAAACGATGTGGATACTTTCTTGGGAAACAACGGCCTCACGAGAAAAGACGTGGGAAGTTGGATTTTTCACACGGGCGGCCCGAAAGTGTTGGAAGCGGTCGCTGCCGCGCTGGATGTTCCTGACGAAGCGCTGGCTGTTTCGTGGGACTGCTTGAACAAAGTCGGAAATATCTCGTCGGTCTCCGTCTTGTTGGTCTTGGAAGATGTAATTGAAAACCACCATCCCGAGCCCGGAACGTACAGCATATTAGGAGCTATGGGACCCGGCTTTTGCTCGGAATTATTGCTGCTCAAGTGGTAATGCAAATACAAACAGTGGAACGTTAATCATTAGGGCTGGCGGGCGCATCCGTTAGCAGCGCCGCCGCATCGAACTATAGACGATGCGGAATTCAAGCGTAGAAGCAACTCCCCTCGAAACAGACGTTTTTATTGTCGGCGGTGGTCCGGCTGGACTTGCTGCTGCCATCGCCGCGCGTCAAAAGGGCTTTCGTGTTGCCATCGCGGACAGCGCGACGCCGCCCGTCGACAAGGCATGCGGCGAAGGTCTCATGCCCGACGGCATAGCTGCCCTTCACGAACTTGGAGTCACAATCCCTGCTGCTCAACGCTTTCCGTTCCGAGGAATTCGATTCGTCGAAGGGAATCTCGCGGCACAATCTGATTTTCTCAACGAAAGAGGCTGGGGGATTCGGCGCACGACACTCCACACAGCTCTTGCTGAGCGCGCCGCGGCTTTGGGCGTCGAGATGCATTGGGGTAAGCGCGTCGTTGTCCCAAATGGGGTCCTGAACGGAAACAATAGCGAAAACGCCCAACAGTATGGGGAATTTTCCCTGGAAGGGCGCGCGATACGCGCGCGATGGATCATCGGCGCCGATGGGCAAAACTCACGCGTCCGCCAGTGGGCGCGGTTTACTCCTGCGCGCAAGAAGGGCCTTCGCTACGGCTTCAGCAGCCATTTTCAAAAAACGCCGTGGTCGGATTATGTCGAAGTTCACTGGGGATGTGATTGCCAGATCTACGTCACTCCCATCGGCCGCCAGGAAATTTGCGTAGCTGTTCTTACTGCGAATCCGAAATCCCGCCTCGCCGACGTGCTGAAGTTTTTTCCATCCGTAGCAAAACGCTTGGAACATGCTGTCGCGCTCGCGCCTGAAATGGGAGGAGTTTCGTCATCGCTGACGATGGCAGAGGTGACTCGAAAATCGGCGATTCCCGTGGCACTGATCGGGGACGCGTCGGGTTCAGTGGATGCGATTGCGGGCGAAGGATTGACCCTGGCCTTCCGCCAGGCGCTGGCTCTCGCTGAGGCTCTCAAGCGAAATGATTTGGCGGCTTACGAAGTTGAGCACCGGCGTGGCAGGAAGCGGCCCGTGATGATG
>DATNDO010000232.1:0-23353 GCA_035606955.1 Candidatus Angelobacter sp. | reverse complement strand
ACCGAGGCCAGCTCTGAGATGTACATTCCGTACCGGCAAGCGGACGCCATGCTGCCGATTTTTACCATGTCGGTCGTCGTGCGCACCGCGAATGATCCCCACTCGGAAGCGTCGGCGCTGCGAAGCGCGGTGCACGACTTGAATCCCAATCAGCCGCTGGTGAATTTCCGCACCATGCAGGAAAACATCGCAACTTCCGTCAGCGACCCGCGTTTTCGGACTATGCTGCTGGGAATTTTTGCGGCCAGCGCGCTGCTGCTTTCCATCATTGGACTCTATGGTCTGATGGCGTACTCAGTGGCGCAAAGGACTGCGGAAATCGGCATCCGGCTGGCGCTGGGCGCGCAGCGCGGCGATGTCATGAAAATGATTATCGGTGACGGGCTCAAACTAGTGCTGATCGGCGTCGCTCTCGGGATTGGCGGCGCTTTTGCGCTCACACGCTTGCTCGCGCGGTTCCTCTACGGCGTGGTGCCAAACGACCCCGCAACCTTCGTAGCTGTTCCGGTGATTCTGGCGGTCGTAGCGTTAGTCGCGTGCTGGATTCCAGCGCGCCGCGCCATGCGCATCGATCCCATGGTCGCCCTGCGCTACGAGTAGCTTCGCGGCATTAGACCGGCAGGCGTTAAGTCGATGCAAGGCTTTTAGGGGTCGCGGTTTTAGCCGCGACATTAGGGCGCAACAGAACCGGGGTTTTACCCGCTGAAGACTTGCCACACCTCATTCTTACTTGCTCTTCAGCGACACGTTCAGCGAGCCTGTGCGATAACCTTCCAAATCCAGCGTCACGTACGTGAACCCTAGCTGCTTCAACTCCGCCGCCATTCGCCGCATCGTCTCCGCATCCAACGCGCGCGGCAACTCCTCCGGCGCAATCTCGACGCGCGCCAATTCTCCGTGCGCGCGCAACCGAAATTGCCGGAAGCCAAGCCCGCGAATGAAATCCTCGCCATGCTCGATGCGCGCCAACAGCTCAGGAGTCACCGCCGTCCCATACGCAACGCGCGACGAAAGGCACGCCGCCGCTGGACGGTCCCACGTTGTCAGTCCCGCTTCGCGCGACAGCGCGCGAATTTCATTTTTCCGCAATCCCGCGCTCAATAGTGGCGCCAACACTCGATGTTCCGCGGCCGCGCGATGCCCGGGACGAAATTCGTGCGTGTCGTCCGCGTTAATTCCATAAGCAATCGCCGCGAATCCGCGTTCGCTCGCCAGCGCTTCCATCTTGTCGAAGAGTTCGTCCTTGCAGTGGTAGCAACGGTCCGCCTGATTGGCCACATACAATGGATTCGCGAATTCTTCCGTGCGAATGCATTCATGGTGAATGCCCGCCGCCGCCGCGAAACGTTGTGCTTCCTCGCGATCATGCTCCGAAAAACTCGCCGACAGCGCCGTCACGGCGAGCGCTCGTTTACCCAGCGCCTGGTGTGCCACCCAAGCCAGATACGCCGAGTCAGCTCCACCAGAAAAAGCAATCAACAGCGAATCGATTTGCCGCAGCTCGGCAATCATTCGCTCCTGCTTGCGTCGCGATTCGTCAATCCCGCCAGGCTCCGCGCAACCACTATTCGATTGCGTTATTTTTCCCGTCGGTTGAATTTCTTTCAGTGTTGTAGTTTGGGTGAGGTCGCGCATGCGGAGAACAGTATAGCGCGAATTTGTCTATTGAAAATCGAGCATCACGTCCACGGTCGCCGGCTGGGAATTTTTCTGCAGAAAGTTCGAAACTTTATCTTGCGCCGCCGGCAGCCCCCTCAGCGCGTCGCCAATTCCCTTCGCCAGAAAATAGTCGTAGAAAGTCTTGTCGAACATTTGTCCTTCCGGAATGCGCCAGGCCGCGCGAAGTTTCCGTTCGGCATCGATGGAAAGGCCTGTCAGCACCAGCTTGCCCATTTTGTATTGTTGGCCTTCGGAAATATCCACGCGATACGAAGCGCGATGCGCCGCGTCGTCGAAGGTTTCCTTGGGCACAAGGTTTGCGTCCAGATAGCCGCGATGCCCGTAAGCGTCCTCGACTCTTTGCAGCAACGCCACGATTTTCATTCCGTCCGCGGATTGCCCCACCGTCAGACCGCTCTGCGTCACCAGCGCGTCCAAATCGCTGTTTGTGTACGCGTGATTCCCGTTCCAAGTGATTCCTCCCCACGAATAGGTCGGGCCTGTCGTGATGGGCACGATTACCACGACGCTTTTCGGCAGCGGACCGCGCGGGTCCGCCTCAAATCGCGCCTCGGGACGCCCGAAAATCGCGCGCAGATAGCCTCGGCTGAAATAGATCGGCCGAACATGCTCGAAATCGAAGCGTTCGACCTCCTCCCGCGAAAATGGTTTCCCGACCAGATTCTGCAATTCATCTTTGACGCCGCGATCATTCGTCGCCAGCGGATCCGTGAACTGAATCGCGCTGATCGTTAAGTCGGCTCCCTCCGCGCTAAACCTCAAAGTTTTTTGATCGGTTCCGGGGCGCGAGCTCATTTGGTGTTTCACCGTGGCATGCACGCCGCGCGTGGCCAGCGTTTTTTCGAGTGTTTGCGCCATTGTGTCGAGCACCGTGCCTGTTGCCGGAGCGGTGCCGTGAAAGGGAAGCCCCGCCTGATTCAAAACGGCCGTCAGCTCATCGTCCGTAAACCACGGAAAATTGTCGAAAGACACGGGAAAAGTGGGCGCGTCCTGCAACTCAAACGTCACGCGCAAGCCGCCCACTTCTCCGGAGTAGCGATAGCGCACGCTCGAGAACAGTCCCGAATGCGCTAGCCGGTCGGCCGCCGCCTGTATCGTGTCCCGATTCACCGTCGCCGTATTCTGCAATCCGCTCAACGCCGTCACTTGTTCCGTCGAATACGCCTGCGAGCCCACCTGCGTAACCGAAAGGAGTTTCGCATCGGGAGTTGACGATGCCTCTTGAGACAAAGCGGAAGGACAAAAATTCGCAAACAGCGCTAGCGCAACGCCAACCGGCAACCATCGCCGAAGCAATCGGGTACCGCGCGCGTACAGCGGAGAGCAAATCATCGCTACAATTCTAAAGCACACGCGCCCGAATAGGAACTCTCTATTCGTCTGGGACGGGTCGATGCGATTCTCGCGTTACTGACTCGCCTTTACGACGCGTCCGTTGAGCGCCTGAACGGGCCGGACATCGTGCGGATAAAGTTTGGCGAACGCGTCGATCTGTTCTGCCGAGACGCTCATCGGATTCTCCAGCACGAACCACGTAACTCCCTCCGTGCACGGCGGAGCCGTTAGCGATCCACTGTACGTGTAATACGCCGTGTTGTTTGGCAGCAGGCCGGCGGGATTAACTTCGACTCCGGGAATCTCGTGTTCTTTACCCGCGGTCTTTGGCATATATTTCCAAAGCTGTTGAACGGTGGAGTTCGCGCTGCCCGCCTCTACGAGAACTGCAACTCCAGCAACCTTCCCGTCTTTGCTTCCGTACATCAAGTGGATCACCATATCGTATGGCTTGCCATGAATCTGTTCTTCGCTGGGATGATGAAAGTGGAATTGCGTGAGTTCATAGCGCTGGTCTCCCACGAGCAAAAAGTTTCCGTTTCCCGCAGGATAATTCACTCGGACCGCCGTGTAGCCGTTGTTAATAATTCTGAGCGGGCCGCTTTTGTCTACGAGTCGTAGCGCGGGGAGTTCAGCTTTCTCCACGCTTTGAATGTCGATCGGAGACTGTTCTTTGCCGTTGCAGGCGGCGTACTCCGGATCCAGGTCGCCCCAATGTTCGGGACCGTTTGCGCCTTTGTAGCTCCACGGTGTCTTCCACTGTGCCTGTGGACCCATGGGCGCAAAAACCACCGCGATAACCAGCAATGCAAATGTCATCCAGCCTTTTCTCAAATGGCACCTCGCTTTGCGTTCAAATATTTAAGACAGACCAGTGAACCACGGTTCTGTTCCTACCGGCGCATCGGAACCAAAGGTCACCAGCGGCTGCACCGGCGCAGTGTACCGCTGCCCAGCGCCAACACTTCGTTTATTGTCAAAGTATGAATGTCGAGGACATGCGCGGGCGTATCTCGAGTTGCGGCGGCCATAAGCGAGCCAAAGCGAACTCGCTTGGTCTGTTTCCGATCGGTGAGGAACTCCCGGGATCACTTCGACGTTTTCCGCGACGGGCGCTACGTGGTGTTTGACACCCAGGTCCGCGGTGCAAATATCGGCATGATCGAAGACATGCGCCGACGAGTCCGGTGGCTGCTCTGTAATCGATTGGCATCGGAACTGGCTTCCGCTCTTGCCTCGTAACCCGCATCACTGCCAGATTGCCGACAGCCCGCTCCAAACTCTCGCATAAGCTGGAATCTCCATCCTTCCTGCGGTACGATCACTTCACTTTGCGTCTGCTTAAGAGACGGAGGCAGTATGGGAACACTGATTCAGGACTTGCGTTACGGCGTGCGGATGTTGATGAAGAATCCGGGACTGACGCTGGTGATTGTGCTCTCGCTCGCAATCGGAATCGGCGCGAACACCGCGATCTTCAGCGTGACGAGCGCGCTGCTCCTGAAACCGCTGCCGTATCCGCACGCGGACCGGCTCGCGATTCTTTGGTTGCGCTCGCCCGGAATCGGAATACCCCAGGATTGGCCATCGCCCGGGCAATACCACGACATCAAGACGCAGAATCACGTGTTCGAGGAGACGGCGATCGCGCTCGGTACAAACTACACGCTCACCGGACTCACGCAGGCGAGAAAAGTGGACGGAATCGAGGCATCTTCGAGCTTACTCCCTATGCTGGGCGCCAAACCGTTGCTGGGCCGTACATTCTTGCCGGAGGAAGACAAGCCCGGGAAACCTGACTCCGTCGTGCTGACGTACGGACTGTGGAAACAAGCTTTCGGAGGCGATCCGCATATTCTGGAGCGGAGCGTTACGCTCGATGGAAAGCCTCGCGCGGTCGTCGGCGTGCTGCGTCCCGATTTCACGCTGAACCACGAGGTGATTCCCACTGTCGGCGGCATTGATAAACCTGAAATCTTTCTGCCGCTCCCGATGGACGCAAAACAGGAATTGAACTACGGCCCCGAAAATTTCAATATTCTGGCGCGGCTGAAGCCCGGCGTTACGATGCGGCGGGCACAGGCGGACATCGACATCATTGCCACGCGGCTGCGCGTGGAAAAGCACCGCGACCGCACGTTCACGATCAGCGTGGTGCCGTTGATGGAGCAGGTCGTCGGCGGCACGCGCAGCTCGATTCTGATTTTACTGGGGGCCGTGGCGATGGTGCTGTTGATCGCCTGCGCCAATGTGGCGAACCTGCTGCTCTCTCGCGCGACGGGGCGGCAGAAGGAAATCGCAGTGCGCACGGCTCTGGGGGCGGGACGAAGCCGGCTGGTACTGCAGCTTCTGACGGAAAGCGTCCTGCTCGGCGTGTTGGGCGGCGCAGCCGGGCTGATTCTCTCGGCGTGGAGCTTGTATCTGGTGCGGGCGATCCATCCGGGAAACATTCCACGGCTGGACGAAATCGGGATGAATTTCCCGGTGCTGGCATTCACACTTGCGATTTCGATTCTGACGGGAATCGTGTTTGGCCTAGCGCCCGCATTCCGCGCTTCGCGCGTGGACCTGAATTCGGCGCTGAAGGCGGGTGGCAGAAGCTCACGCAGCGGCGGAGGATTGAACGTGAAACACGACAAGCTCCGCGGAGCCCTGGTGATCGCCGAGTTAGCGATTTCGCTTACGCTGCTGGCCGGCGCGGGGCTCTTGATACGCAGCTTCACTCGCCTTATCAGCGTGCCGCCAGGGTTCAATCCCGAGCACGTGATCTCCATGCAGGTTTCGGCCGAGGGCCCGAAATATAAGGAAGATGCGCAAAGAACCGCGTTCTACCAGAATCTTGCGGAACGTGTGAAAAACTTGCCGGGAGTTGCCGGACAGGGAGCCGTGTCGGCGCTACCGTTGACTCCTTCGGTGGGATGGGGAGGAATGACGGTAGAAGGATATGTCCCGCCGCTGAATCAACCCGAGTTGCAAGTGGACATACGCGCGGTCACGCCAGATTATTTTCGTTCGATGCAGATCCCGCTGATCAGTGGCCGGTTTTTCTCCACCAGTGATGCGGAGAAATCACAGCCGGTCGTGCTCGTGGACCAAAAAATGGCGGAACGATTCTGGCCGCACGGCGACGCGGTGGGCAAGCGTGTGCGTCAAGGTGAACAGCAACCGTGGAGGACAATCGCCGGCGTGGTGGGAGTGGTGAAGGAATATGGACTCGATACCGACACGCGCATGGTTGTGTATTTTCCTCATTCGCAGCTGGCTGTCGGCTCGATGTATCTGGTGGCGCGAACGACCACCGACCCGGCCAGCATGACGAACCCCATTATCGAGCAAGCCCATGCCATCGATCCCGATGTGCCGGTATACGACGTCGCGACAATGCAACAGCGGTTTCATGATTCAGTGGCGCGGCAGCGCTTTGCGATGGCCATGCTCGCCGCTCTTGCGTGCTTTGCGCTGATCCTGGCGGCCGTCGGAGTCTATGGAGTGATGTCGTTCCTAGTGACCCAGGGAACTCCCGACATTGCGATCCGCATGGCTCTGGGGGCGCAGCGGAGGAGCATCCTTTCGCTGGTGTTTCAACAGGGCATGGGCCTGGCGTTGGTCGGCATAGCTGCCGGGCTGATTGGAGCGTTGATTTTGACGCGCTTGATGGCGAGTCTCCTGTTCGATGTGAGCGCAACCGACCCGCTGACATTTGCAGGAGTGGCCCTGCTGCTGGTGCTTGTTGCCGTGCTGGCTTGTTATTTCCCGGCGCACCGTGCGATGAGCGTCGATCCGATGGTCGCGCTGCGGTACGAATAGCCCTTCACAGATCGCGCGCAACTCTTCTCCGGAACAATCATTCCCGGCCGCCGCTCTCGAGTGACGGGCTAACCGGAAACGGGCACGACCTTTCTTTTATTCTACCGTCACCGATTTCGCTAGATTTCGCGGCTGATCCACGTCGCATCCGCGCCGCACGGCAATATGATACGCGAGCAGTTGCAGCGGTAAAATTTCCAGGATGGGCGTCAAAATCTCCGGAGCTGCGGGAATTTCGATCACGTGGTCCGCGGCCTCGCGCGCCAAATGATCGCCCTCGGTCACAATCGCAATCACAATTCCGTCGCGCGCCTTCACTTCTTTGATGTTAGACACGGTTTTTTCGTAGCGCGTCATCGACGCCGCGTCATTCTCGTCCCGCGTCGCAATAATCACCACAGGCAGATTCTCATCAATCAACGCGTTCGGCCCGTGTTTCATTTCTCCCGCGGGATAGCCCTCTGCGTGAATGTACGAAATTTCCTTTAGCTTCAGCGCGCCTTCGAGCGCAATCGGGTAATGTATGCCGCGCCCCAGGTACAAAAAGTCCGAATGCCGGAAGAATTGCCGGCCGAGTGCCTCGTATTCTTCATCCCGTTGCAGCACTGCTTCCATCTTGTGCGGCAGGCGCGACATTTCCTGCACGATTTTCTTTCCCGCGTCAGAAGACGTCTTGCACCGCAGTTCACCGATGTGCAAAGCGAGAATCGCCAGCGCCGTCAGTTGCCCCGTGAAAGCCTTCGTCGACGCCACACCAATCTCCGGCCCCGCGTGCGTCAGAATTGTCCCGTTCGCTTCGCGCGTGATCATCGATCCAACCACGTTGCAAATCGCCAGTGTCTTCGCGCCCTTTTGGCGCGCCTCGCGTTGCGCCGCCAGCGTGTCCGCGGTCTCGCCGGACTGGCTGATCACGACGACCAAGCTGCGCCCATCGACAATCGGATCGCGATACCGGAATTCGCTTCCGTAATCGACTTCCACCGGAATTTGCGCCAGCTTCTCCATCATGAATTTCCCGGCCAGCCCCGCGTGCCAACTCGTTCCACACGCCACAATTTTTATATTCTCGAATTCGCGAAATTCTTTCTCCGTGATGTCCATCTCGTCCAAGAAAACTTTTCCGGAATCGAGCGATACCCGTCCTACCAATGTGTCTCGCACCGCGCGCGGCTGCTCGAAGATTTCCTTCTGCATGAAATGCTTGAACCCGCCCTTTTCCGCCATGATCGGGTCCCACGTGATGTGCTGGACTGGACGCTCAATCGCCGCGCCGTCAAAATCCGTCAGCCGCACGCCGTCGGCGGTAATCACAGCGATGTCGCCGTCCGCCAGAAACACGACGTCGCGGGTGTGATGCAGCACGGCCGGAATATCGCTCGCCACGAAATATTCGTTCTGCCCCAAGCCGATCACCGCCGGAGGGCCCCAGCGCGCCGCCACGATTTTTCGCGGGTCGCGCGTCGAAATCACCGCCAACGCATAAACGCCCGTCAATTGCTTCACCGTTTTTTGCACCGAGCCCTCGAGCGAGCCATTGAAATTCTCTTCAATCAGGTGCGCGATCACTTCCGTGTCCGTTTCGGTTAAAAACTTGTGCCCTTTTTGAATCAGCTGCTGCTTCAATTCCAGGTAATTCTCGATAATTCCGTTGTGCACCACTACGATTTCGCCTTTGCAGTCGCGGTGCGGATGCGCATTTTCTTCCGTCGGACGCCCATGCGTGGCCCAGCGCGTGTGCCCGATTCCGTAGAGTCCGTCGAGCGGACAAAGGCGTATCGCCTCTTCCAGATTCCGCAATTTCCCCGATGCGCGCCGGATATCCAGCTTGCCGTCCTTCGTCACGACGGCGATTCCCGCCGAGTCGTATCCGCGGTATTCCAGCCGCTTCAGGCCGTCAAGAATCAGCGGCACAACTTTTTTCGGCCCGATGTAACCCACTATTCCGCACATAAAGTTCCGTCGCTCGCTTTCTTTCCGTGCTGCGCGCCCGCACCGAATCCGGCGCTGCGCGATTCGTTCAGGTTAGCATATTCCGCGCGGTCACAAAGAGCCGGCAAACAAACGCCACAGCGCATCAGTGAACGTTGCTGGAGGGAACTGAACTTTGCGGGGGATTGCGAGTTTACGAGAGGGAAGTTGCGCCGCTAAAAATTCACACAACAATTTCGTAGCGGAATTCCTCGATCACTGGATTGGTCAACACTTCACGCGCGATTTTCTCCACCTGTGCCTTCGCTTCTTCCGCGCTCACTCCATCGAGGTCGAGCACAAAAAATTTCCCTTGCCGCACGCGCTGCACTTTGGAATACCCTAGCGAAGCCAACGCATGATGAATCGTTTGTCCCTGCGGATCGAGCACTGTCGTTTTCGGCATCACCCAAACGTGAGCTTTCATGCGCGCCATTATAGCAGGCCCAGCCTCTCCGCTTCCGCGCGAAAATCCGTAATCATCTTGCCTTTCTCATCGTCGCGCAAAAATGCGTATCGAAAACTTGCCTCCGCCAAATCCACCAGCTCCGCCGCGCTCAGGCCCATGTGCTCCACCGTTGCTCGATAACTTTCATTGAGGCTCGTATGAAACATCGCGGGGTCGTCCGTTGACAGCGTCACGGGAACGCCTCGCGCGATGAATTCCAGCAGCGGATGCTCTTCAATCCGCGCCTCCGTAACGCCAAGCAATCTCGCGAGGGCTCCTGTGCACAGATTGCTCTGCGGGCAAATCTCCAACGGAATTTGCCGCTCGATCAATATCTCCATCAACTTTTCATCGCGCATGCTCGCGATTCCGTGCCCAATGCGCTCCGCCCCAAGTATCTCGATCGCGTCGCGCACCGCCTTTGGCCCGCCCATCTCACCGGCATGTACCAAGCGATGCAGTCCTTCGCTCGCCGCGTACTCGTACGCTCGCCGGAAATCCGCCGCTGGCAGCGACTCTTCGTCGCCACCCATTCCAAAGGCCGCCACGCTCTCGGATTTCATCTCCGCCGCAATTCGCGCCACATCCATCGCTTTTTCAGCCCCGAATTGGCGCACCGCATCGAGAATCCACTGAACGCGCAGGCCGCGCCCCGCCGCATGCCTCGCTCGCGCCACGCCCTCCCGAGTCGCCGCGAAATTCTTCTCCACATTTTGTTTTCGCAGCAACATCACTCCAACGGACAGCGTTATCTCCGCATAAACGCAATTCTCCTCGCTCATACGCGCCGCCGTCACTTCCGCCAATCGCGCATAATCTTCCGGCACGCGCAGATACGAAGTCGCCCACTTGAATAACTCCAGGAATTCCGCGAAAGTTCGCGGATTGTACCGTTCTTCGACAGTTCGCAGTTCAATCTTCTCGCCGTGCTTGCGAGCCAATTCCATCAGCAGCGCCGGCGTCATGCACCCTTCCAGATGTACGTGAAGCTCGGCCTTGGGCAGTTGAAGTATTGCGGCGGGAATTCCAGCGGAGGATTGCATCAGCGCATTACAATCGTTCTACTGCGCGGGCAGCGGCGGCCGTCCGGCATTGTCCCACGCGGTCAGCCAATACGAACCTACGTCTGTCGCCGCATCCGAAATCTGCCGCACGAGCACGGCGCCCGCCTGGCTGTAAAAGCGATCGTAGTATTCGTCATTGTAATCCTGCAGCCCTTCGCGCGACCGCCGGTCCGCCAGCAGAACGCCTTCGAGCAGCGAATGCGCCGTCAGGCAAATCTCGAATGCGCGATCGGTCGGGTCCGTGACAAACGACGCCGGATTCGGATGCAAATAAAAAAACAGAGCGTACCGGTTCACCAGCTTCTTCCCGAAGCGGTCGTTCACTCCCAACTGGCCCGAAAGGCGCCCATCGTCATTCATCGTCGTATTGAAAGGGTCATGCGCCATCGAAACATAGTGCGCCAGCAGCGCGGCATCCAGCTTCGCCGCCGCAAAATTCCGCGATTGGAAATCGTCCGTGAGCTTCGCGCTGTACAGGCCAACTTCCCACGGCAATAATCCATTCGCATCCAGCGCCCGCTTGCTGAATTTCCGCGCCGCGTCCTTGTAAACCCGAGGCACGCCAGCAAACGGATACGCGCCGTAGTGGTCCAGCCGAATATATTCGTTGTGCACCTCCGCCGGATTTTTCACCGCCGCTTCCGTCGGATCCGTGACGTGCTGCACCAAATATTGCCGGTTCGCGTCAAAAAATGGCCGCATTTCTTGAGGCAAAGTCGCCACCGCGTTGTTCACCACCAACCGGTCCGCATTCTCGCCCCAGCCGAACGCCGGCGGCGCCAAGACAATACTCGTGATCACCAGCATGGCGATGCTGGTACGTCTAAACGCACCAGTTTGGAAACATGGCGAGTGTTTTGGGCAGATGTGCGGCAAGCAGCCAAAGTCGGCTGGACTCTCTGTGTTGCGCATCATGAATTTTCTGGGGCGAGTGAGTCCTCGCGATAATGACTGTAGCCCTTCCACAAAAACACAATGGCGAGAATCATGACCACGAAAAGTCCTATCTCCTCGAGTATCCCGGCCTGCAATAACCCCTGCCACACAACAGCTCCGCCCACGATGGCCAGTAAGAGTAGCACGCTGCTCAATGCCATTAGCGCCTTGTCAGAAACAAGCATAAGCGCGCGCTGTGCCCGGGCATCGGCCGAGCGTCCCGCCGTGCTGTGCCGGACTCCGAAGTCGAAATAAAACAACAGTCCAATGGTCAGCCAGACGAAAAACCGCACCCAATTTTCCACCGTCAAGCTGGCCATGAGGACAAAGCACAGGATCACGGAGGCAATGGGGATCCAAGGAGAAAAGGGAACTCGGAAGCCACGCTGCCGTTCGGGCTGTCGTTTTCGCAGAATTAGAACTGCCACGGAAACAAGAATGAAAGCGAAGAGCGTGCCGATGTTCGTCAAGTTCACAAGGGTGCCGATGTCAAAAATTCCAGCAGGAATTGCGACGAAAAAACCAGCGACCCAGGTCGCGAAATCGGGCGTGCGAAATGTCTTGTGGACGCGCGAGAATATCGATGGCAAAAGCCCGTCGCGAGACATCGCGAACCACACGCGAGCCTGCCCCAACTGGAAAACGAGGATTGAGGAGATCATTCCCATCAGGGCTCCCACGGTCACCCAGCGGTCCGTGAGCTTCAGCCCGATAGCTTCGAGAGCGTTTGCGACTGGGGCTGCGTTATTCAGTGTGTCCCACTTCTGGATGCCCGTGAGCACGACAGCGACGCCGACGTAGAAGATTGCGCAGACGAACAGCGAGATAAGGATACCGATCGGCACGTCGCGCTTCGGATTCCGGCACTCCTCTGCGGCGGTCGATACCGAGTCGAAGCCAATGTAAGTGAAGAAGACAATCGCTCCGCCGGTCAGGACACCCTGAAAGCCATTTGGGAAAAACGGTTTCAAATTCGATGGTTGGATATATTTGCTCGCGACGACGCAGAAGACAACAATGGCCAAAAGTTTGATACCAACCATCAGGTTGTTTGCGCCCGCCGATTCACGAATGCCGCGAACCAGCAAAACAGTCAGAAACATGACAATCAAAAATCCGAGGATATTGAAGTGCCAGGCCCAGCCAACCATCGGGTCGTACGCGGGACTGGCCAGCGAAGCGGGCATGTGCAGCCCGAAAGTATTGAGAAGATTATCAACATAGGCAGAAAAGCCGACGGCGACCGCCATGTTTGAGACGGCATATTCGAGAATCAAATCCCAGCCGATGATCCAGGCGACGAATTCGCCCAGCGTTGCATACGTGTACGTGTACGCGCTGCCAGCAATTGGAATCATTGATGCAAGTTCGGCGTAACACAAACCTGCCAGGGCACAAATGAGGGCGACCGCCAGAAACGATACGGCGATACCTGGGCCCGCACCCGGCCTGCCGTTCACGCCAAGGGCATGAGTGCCGTGCATCAGCACGCTGAGTAAGGGTGCCTGGAGGATGGAGGGATAGCGATCCACCTCACCGGCCGCGGCGGTTCCAGTGGTAATGAAGATACCGCTGCCAATTATCGCGCCGATGCCGAGAGCTGTAAGGCTCAGCCAGCCGAGCGTCTTTTTCAATCGCTTGGCAGGCTCGTCAGCGTCGGAAATCAGTTGGTCGATGCCCTTGGTACGGAAAAACTCGTTATTCAACCGGCACCATCCCTCTGCTTCTCGGCTGTTTTCTGCCGTTCGTCGGGCGAAACTGTACCTTGAGCTGGGCTGCCGCCGCAATGGTAGATCTGAGCCGTGTAGCTACATCGCCTCCAAATGCGCGTACCGCTCGATCAACTTCTTCATCCCATGATCGACGAAGCTCACCGTAATTCTCCGGTCGTCTCCATCGTCCTCAACTTTCAGTATCGTCCCCACGCCATACGTGGGATGCCGTACGCGCGTTCCAATCAACGGATTCGTTGTTCGCTTCGCACGCGCCGCGCTCCCGCCACGCGAACCAAATTTCCCCGCCGCTGCATATTTCCCCGGCCTCCGGTACTCCGCGTTGTAAAAATCAGGATCGGGCTCATATCGTCGCGTTTCTCCCGGCGCGCTCAACGATCCCGCTGCTGCTTCGACCATCTCCGCCGGAATCTCCGCCAAAAATCGTGACGGCGCCGCCGGAGTCAACTCCGCATTTCCCCACGAACGTCGATAAATCGCGCGCGAAATCGTCAGCTTGCGCTTCGCGCGTGTCATGCCGACGTAGCACAGCCTGCGCTCCTCTTCGACGTCTTCGTCGCTCCCCATCGAACGGCCATGCGGCAGTACTCCTTCTTCGAGCCCCGCAAGAAACACGTGATCGAATTCCAATCCCTTTGCGCTGTGCAGCGTCATTAACGACACGGGCACCGTTTCATCATATTCGTCGGCATCGCTCACTAACGCCGCGTGATCCAGAATATCTTCGAGCGATTGTCCCGCCTCGATTGCCTCGGCCAGAGCGTTCGAGAGTTCGCGCACATTGTCCGCCCGCGTCGAATGGTCCAATTTGTCCTGCTGCTCCACCCAATCGAAATACCCGGTGCGTTCCAGGACCACTTCGAGGAGCTCTCCCGGCGTTCGCGTCTGGCATTCCTCTGCCAAACGCAAAATCATTTCGCGAAACGCCCCCAACGCCGACCCACCTCGGGCCTTGCCCGCGCCCGTCATCCGCGGAATCGCTTCCCACAGCGATTCATTGAATTCGCGCGCCACTTCTCGCAGCGCATCCACCGTGACTTTCCCGATGCCTCGCGGCGGCACGTTCAGCACGCGCATCAGCGCCACATCGTCCTCCGGATGCATCACCATCCGCACATACGCCAGCGCGTCTCGAATTTCCGCGCGCTGATAAAAACTGAAGCCGCCCACCACGCGGTAGCGAATCCCCAATCGCCTTAGCGATTCCTCAAATGAACGCGACTGCGCCGAAGTTCTATACAGCACGGCCACCGTCGCGCTCGAATCTTCGCGCAAAATCCCCGTGATCTCGCTGCAAACGTACTCCGCTTCGTCCCCGGCGTCGCGCGCCTCGTAGAATTTCAGCAACTCGCCAGCGCCCAGCGCCGCCTTCAAATTCTTCCCCAACCGGCTCCGGTTGTTGCTGACCACTGCGCCCGCCGCGTCCAGTATCGTTTGCGTCGAACGGTAATTCTCTTCGAGCCGAATCGTCCGCGCGCCCGGAAAATCCTCTAGAAATCGCCGGAAGTTCCCGCTCACCGCGCCGCGCCAGCTATAAATCGATTGATCCTCGTCGCCCACCACGCAAACGTTCCGCTCTTTTCCCGCCAGCAGGCGCACCAGTTCTTCCTGCGACGCGTTCGTGTCCTGAAATTCGTCGACCTGCACATAACGCAGCCGCTCAGACCATCGCCCGCGTACTTCCGCATTTTCGCGCAGCAGCTTCACGGCGCGCAGCAGCAAATCGTCGAAATCGAGCGCGCTCGCCTTGCGCAAAATCTCCTCGTACTCGTGATAAATCGCCGCCACTTTCTTGCCAAAGGGATCGTATGCCTCCGCTTCCATCTCGCTTGACGAAGTATTGTGGTTTTTTGCGGAACTGATGCGGTCGCGAACGGGCCGCGGCGGAAATTCCTTCTCGATCAATTTCAGATTTTGCACCGCTAGCTTCACCGCGCGGGCCTGGTCGTCATCATCATAAATTGCGAAGTTTCTCGGCAGCCCCGCCTGTGTTGCTTCGCGCCGCAACAGCCGCGCGCAAAACGAATGGAACGTCGAGATCGAAATGTCCGACGCGTCGTGCCCGCTCGCGCGCACCAACTCCTCAATGCGCCGCCGCATTTGCTCCGCGGCTTTGTTGGTGAACGTTACGGCCAGAATATTTCGGCCCGGAACTCCCCGCTCGATCAAATGCGCCACGCGATACGTGATCACGCGCGTCTTGCCCGTCCCCGCGCCTGCGATCACCAGCACGGGGCCTTCCGTCGCCAACACTGCTTCGCGTTGCTGTGAATTTAATTCGTCGAGAAGCGCCATGAGCCTCGAGGTGTGGAAGGAAAGAAAAGCGAAGCCCGATTCTAGCCGACTGTTGCGGATTCAGCAAACGTCGCGCTGATGGAGGTGGAAATTGTGAGTGCGAAAATTATTGCGTCTGTTTGTGGCCCAGCGCCACCTCAAAATAAATCAGCCCTGTATCCGACGTCACCGATTTCACATCCGGCACGTACAGCGTTGCGTGCGGCACCAAATCGAAGTGGTGGCTCATGTCGAAAAAAACGCAGCCATGAATCGTCCGTCCCGGCGGCACAACATCGGATTGCAATGTGAACGGTTTCAGCTTGTCCATCACTCCTTGCTGCTTGCTGTCGCCGCTCGGAAACGGAATCGGCAACCGTCGCGCGCTCGGCGCTGGCGGCCCTTTCGGATGCGCAATGTCGTTCGCCGCCCGCGCCAGGCTCAACGCCTCCAAATGAAATTTCTGTCCGTTCGGGTCGTCCACGTCCAGCCGAATCGTACTCAAATTCACGTGTACGGGATCTTTCATGTCGTTTCGGAAATATACGTCGACGGCCAGCAGCCCTGCGTCGTAAGGATCCGCCGCTTTGCCGAATTTCTCTCTCGAACGCGCGGCATCCGCATAACTGTCCGCCGCCACCACAAAATCCTGATGCATGTCTTTCGCCGCCCACGTCGAGATATCCGCCTCTTGGATCTGCGGAACGGCCACCATCACGCCCAGTGTTGCAATCAGCAGTAGGCTTCGCATCATTTCCACCCGCCATTCACTTCTTGCGCATAGATGCACTTGCGCGCGGAAACGTTGTGGGTTTCGAACACGCGTTGCCACTATAATGCTTCTCTTGCGCCCGGCACTTTTTTTCGACCGGCGCGCCTTGCTCCCCACATGTATTTTCTTTACAGCGCGCTGATGGCGATTGGCATGGTGCTGCTCGCGCCGTATTTCGCCTTGCAGGGACTCCGTCGCGGCAAATATCTCGCCAGTTTCCGTCAGCGCATGGGACATTTGCCTCGGACGCTCTCCGGCAAAAAGTCCGGCCCCTCCTCCATCTGGGTTCACGCCGTCTCTGTTGGCGAAGTTCTCGCCGCTAAGCCTCTCGTCGACGGTCTCAAGCAACGTTTCCCCGCTCGTCAAATTTTCCTCTCGACGACCACCGCCACCGGCCAGCGCGTTGCCCGAGAACGCATCGTCTCCGCCGACGGCATTTTTTATTTTCCTTTTGACTGGTCCGGCACCGTCCGCCGCGATCTCAATCAAGTCCGTCCTGCTCTCGTTGTAATTCTCGAAACCGAGATGTGGCCGAACTTCATGCGTGAAGTCGATCGCGCCAATATTCCTGTAGTTTTCGTCAACAGCCGCATCTCTGAAAAATCGTTTCGCCGCTTCCGCCGTTTCAAACCACTGATCGGGAAATTCTTCGAGCGCGTTTTGCACAACGCCGATCTTTTCCTCGCGCAATCCGATGAAGACGCGCGTCGCCTGAAAGAAATGGGCGCGCCGCCGGCTCGCATCGAAGTCAGCGGCAATATGAAATACGATCACGAACCGCCTCCACCCGCCGTTTTCGGCGACTGGCTTACTCGGCAGATTCGCGAGCAGGAGCGTTGGCCGCTTCTCGTCGCTGGCAGCGTGGTTGCTGGAGAAGAAGAAATGGTTCTCGCCGCCTACGATATTGTGCAGCGGCAGTGGCGCCACGCGCTTTTTGTACTCGCTCCGCGCAAGCCCGAGCGTTTCGACGCGGCCGTGCGCGCCGTAGAAGAACGCGGCTGGAAAGCCATTCGTCGTAGCTCGCTCGATATGAACGCGCCTCTCGACGAAAACTGTGACGTTCTCATCCTCGATTCCATCGGCGAACTTGCTGGTGTTTATTCTCTTGCGGACGCGGTTTTCGTCGGCGGCTCGCTTGTGCCTTCCGGCGGACATAATATTCTTGAGCCGGCGTGCTTTTCCAAGCCGCCCGTCTTCGGACCTTCGATGGAGAATTTCCGCGACATGGCCGCGCGATTCTCGAGCACAGGTGCGGGCATCCAAGTGTCGAGCGCTGCGCAGCTCGGCAAAGTGTGGGTCGACTTGATTCAAGATCCTTCTCGCAGCGCCAAAATGGGACGCAAGGCCCGCGCTCTTGTCGAAGCGAATCGCGGAGCCACGGCGCGGACGCTCGCGCGCATCGCCGAACTTCTTGAAAACGTCTCGCAATCTCCGCGAGGCGTCGCGTGATTCTCGCCCAATCATTTCTGTTGCCGCTTTCGATTCTCTACGGCGCGGGGGCGCGTTTGCGCGCATGGACTTACCGCGCAGGAGTTTTTCAGCAGCGTCGTTTGCGCGGCGTCGTCGTCAGTGTGGGCAATCTCACTGTCGGCGGCACGGGAAAAACTCCCGTGACTATCTGGCTCGCGCAGCGTTTCGCGAAAGCTGGTAGAAAAACCGCAGTCCTGTCTCGCGGCTATCGTCCTTTGCCCCAAAGGTCGCGCGCCGGTGTTGGCATCGAAATTCCGCCCGGCTGGAATGACGAGGCGGCGCTCCTGCACGAACGCTTGGGTGACACTGTCACCATCGGCCTTGGCGCGAATCGTTTTGCAAAGGGCAGGGAACTAGAGAGTCGTGGCATAGAGTGTTTTATTCTCGATGACGGTTTTCAGCATCTCCGACTCGGGCGCGATATCGATATTGTTTTGCTCGACGCGACCAATCCTTTCGGCGGAGGCCATCTTCTTCCTGCGGGCCGCCTTCGCGAGCCAATTTCCGCGCTCCGCCGCGCCGATATTGTCATCGTCACGCGAAGCGAACACGCCCCCGCCACCGAGGCGATCATTCAGCGCCACACTTCAGCACCTATTTTTTACGCTCGCACCGAACTGCTCAGCGTGGAGACGTACAGCCAGCCCGCAGGCACAACAAATAATCAATCAAGCGGCGACGAAAAGTATTTTGCGTTTTGCGGCATCGGTAATCCATTTGCTTTTTTCGACGATCTGGCAAAATGGGGAGTCCATCTCGCCGGACACGCAACGTTCCGCGATCATCATCTCTATACCGAAGCTGATCTTTCCGAATTGGAATCTCGCGCGCTTGCCGTGGGAGCGAATGCTCTTCTGTGCACGGAAAAAGATATTCAGGACTTGACGCCGCTCCACGCAAATCGTTTTCCAATATTGTTTTGCAAAATAGCTTTGCGTTTCAATGATGAAGCATCGCTTTGGCAAACCATTCTCGACAAGCTCGCGCGCGCAAAAGCCCAAACAAAATCAGGATCGCTGCGATGAAGCTCCTCGTCCGCGCCACAAACTGGGTCGGCGATGCCGTTATGTGCATTCCGGCGCTCGAAGCCGTTCGCGCGCATTGGCCCGACACTGAAATCTCAATTCTCGCGCGTCCCTGGGTCGCCGATCTTTATCGGGGCCAACCATTCGCGAATCGAATTACTCCCCTCGATGCCTCCGTCCGCAGTCCTTTCGCGATGGAAAATATTGCCCGCGAACTTCGTCGCGGACATTTCGATTGTGCCTTGCTTTTGCAAAACGCTTTCTCCGCCGCGTGGCTCGCTTGGCGTGCCGGAATTCCTGAACGCATCGGATACGCGCGCGACGCTCGCCGTCTTCTGCTGACTCGCGCCGTTCGCGTTCCACGCGCCGGCGAAATTCCCGCGCATGAGTCGTATTACTATCTCGAGTTGCTTCGACGCATCGGCTGGCTCGATAAATTGCCGACCATCACAAATATTGTTTTGCATCTCGCTTCGGGCGCTTCTGAAGCCGCCGAATCGCGGTTGCAAACTGCAGGCGTTCATCTCGGTTCGCTGCGAATCGCCCTGGCTCCCGGTGCCGCCTACGGGGCCGCGAAATGCTGGTTGCCGGAGCGTTTCGCCGCCGTCGCCGATAGCCTCGTTGATGAGTTCAATGCCGATGTGATACTTTTCGGAACGTCCTCGGAAGTCGAGGTCTCGCGGCAAATCGCCGCACGAATGCGCCATCGACCCATCAGCCTGGTTGGTCAAACGCCCATCGGGGAGCTTCCCGCGCTCTTTTCACGCTGCCAGCTTTTTATCGGAAATGATTCTGGCGCGATGCATGTGGCCGCCGCTGTCGGCGTGCCCGTCGTCGGTGTGTTTGGTTCCACGGATCCGTATGGCACCGCGCCCGTCACGCCGCGACGAACGCTCGTGCAGCGGAAAGTTGCGTGCAGTCCGTGTTTTTTGCGCGAATGCCCCATCGATCATCGCTGCATGACGCGCGTCACTGTCGCCGACGTTCATGCCGCCGCCTTGAAATGGCTGGAGCAGCCGCCCCGTGCCTGACGCGCCTAAAAAACGCCGCGCCGTTTTTCTCGATCGGGATGGCACCATCTCCGAGGAAATGGGCTACGTTAATCATTTGAGCCGCTTCATTATTTTTCGGTACGCGGCCGCCGCGATTCGCCGCTTGAATCAGGCGAATTTCCCCGTCATTGTCGTCACAAATCAATCGGGTGTCGCCCGGAATTTCTTTCCGGAATCTTTGATCGACGAAGTTCACGGAAAAATGAAAGCGGAACTCTCAACCGCCGGCGCTCGCGTCGACGGAATTTATTATTGCCCGCATATCCGCGATGATAATTGCACTTGCCGCAAGCCCATCCCCGGAATGCTGGAGCGGGCCGCGCGCGAGCACTCGCTCGATCTGGCGAATTCAGTTCTCGTCAGCGACCGCTACGACGACATTTCCATGGGGCAATCCGTCGGCTGCCAGAGCATTCTCGTTCTTTCTGGCTACGGTCGCGGTGAATACGAATACCATCGCGGCGATTGGCCGCGCCAGCCCGATCACGTTGTCGAAGATCTCACTGCCGCCGTTGACCTCATCCTCGGAGGCAAACGATGAAGCGCGCAAAAAACAAACGCGATGTGGCCACGCATGCACCTGATTTGTCCCGCTTGCTGGACATTGTGTCCGCATTTGCGCGCCAAACCATCGCCGTTCTCGGCGATTTCGTCGTCGACGAATATGTCACCGGAGAAATTTCTCGCGTGTCTCGCGAAGCGCCCGTTCTGATCCTGCGCCACAAGCAAACGGAAATTATCCCCGGCGGAGGCGCGAATGCCGCAAACAATCTTGCCGATTTGGGCGCAAAAGCTTTGCCTATCGGCGCTGTCGGTGGCGACGCCGCCGGAGATGCCCTCATCGAATATTTCCACCGCAAACAAGTGGACGTCTCCGGAATCGTTCGAGCGCGCGGCTGGACCACGACCACGAAAACGCGTTACCTCGCGCGTTGGACGCATACGTCTCGGCAACAGGTTTTGCGCGTGGATCGCGAACCGGAAGCAGAAATGCCGACGTACATCGCGGAGCAAATCCTTCGCAAGAGCCGCGCTCGCATTCGCAAATCGAATGCCGTACTCGTTTCCGATTACGGCGCTGGCTCCGTCACCCCGCGTTTGGTGAAGAGTTTGCGCGCTACGATCGCAACGCTCGATTCGCGTTATCGTCTGCTTGAGTATCGCGGCGTGAAACTCACTGCCGCCACGCCGAACGAACCCGAGCTCGAGGCTCTTTATCATTCGAAGATCGGCAACGATCGCCGCACACTCGAACTTCTTGGTCAGCGCACTTTGCGCGCGCTGAATCTCAACGCGCTGCTCGTCACGCGTGGCAAAGATGGCATGGTCCTTTTCGAGCGCGCAAAACCTCCGTACGAAATTCGCGTCTACGGTTCCGACGATGCGGTTGACGTCACTGGCGCGGGCGACACAGTCATCGCCGTTTTCACGCTCGCGCTCGCCGCGGGCGCTTCGTTTGTCGAAGCGGCGCATCTTGCAAATTACGCGGGCGGCATCGTCGTGATGAAACGCGGCACTGCCACCGTGACGCGCGCCGAGCTTGAGGCCGCGATTCGCGGCGAGGCCACCGCTGGCGCATGAACACGCGTTCCAAAATTCTTTCTCGCGCCGATTTGCAAACGCGCCTCGCGCAGCATCGCGCCGACGGAAAGCAAATCGTGCTCGCGAACGGCTGTTTCGATATTCTGCACGCGGGACATGTCCGCTATCTCCAGGGCGCGCGCCGGGAAGGCGATCTCCTGGTCGTCGCGATTAATTCCGACGCGAGTGTCTGCGGACTCAAAGGTCCCGGCCGTCCGATTCTGCCCGCGCAAGCACGCGCCGAACTGGTTGCCGCGCTTGCAACCGTGGATTACGTCGTGATTTTCGACGAGCCTGACGTCCGCGCTCTTTTGCGCGACCTTCGTCCCAGTGTTCACGCCAAGGGCACCGACTACACCGTTGACACAGTTCCCGAGCGCGAAGAAGCGGCACTCGTCGGCATTCGCGTCGCGATTGTCGGAGATCCCAAGCAACATTCCACGCGCGATCTCGTCGCGCGTATTCGCCAAGCGTCCCATGGCTGACGAGCGCTTTCTCATACTCCGCATGAGCGCGCTCGGAGACATCGTGCACACGCTTCCTGCTGTCGCCGCGCTGCGCCAATCTTTTCCGCGCGCGCAAATCGACTGGCTCGTCGATTCGAAATGGTCGTCGATTCTCGAAGGCAATCCTGACGCCTCGAAAATAATGTCCATCGACCGCCGTAACTGGCGCAACGTGCTCGCAACCATTCGTCAACTGCGCGCCGCGCGGTATTCTATCGCGCTCGACTTTCAGTCTCTCTATCGCTCCGCAATTCTCGCGCGACTTTCGGGAGCGCCGCGTCGCGTTGGCTTCGACGCGAGTTACGCTCGCGAAGGAGCCGCAGTTTTGTTTTACACGGAAAAAGTAACGCCGCAGCGCCTTCACAAAGTCGAGCACAATATCGAACTCGTCGAAAGCGTCGGCGCGCACGCGGAAGAAATTCGTTTCTGGCTGCCCACTTCGCGTGAAGCCCGCGAGCATGTCGATCTCGTCCTCGCCGCGCATGGCATCACTGATTTTTTCGTTCTTTCGCCGGGAGGCGGCTGGGCTTCGAAATGCTGGCCTGCGGAACGTTACGGCGAGCTCCATCGCGCACTGGCTGAACGTTACGGCTGGCGGGGCGTGATCAGCTTCGGCCCCGGTGAACACAATCTCGCCGAAAGCGTCCAGCGCAAAGCCGCCTCGCCCGAGCCTCTCGTCGAATTATTCGATCTACGGCAATTGATTGCGCTTTTGCGCCGCGCTAAATTCGTCGTCGCCGCGGACACTGGCCCGTTGCATCTCGCGTCGGCGTTGGGCACGCCCGTCGTTGGCCTTTACGGTCCCACCGATCCTGCTCGCAACGGCCCCTTCTCGAACCACGATGTCGTGGTCCGAAACGCTTCGCCCGATGAAACTACGTATCGCCGCGACAAAACTCCCGCGCCATCGATGCTCTCCATCACCGTCGAGCAAGTCCTCGACGCAATCGCGCGTCGCCTGAAAACTCGATGACGCCCGCCGCCACAAATTTCTGGATTCGCTGGCGGGTTCGCATCGGCTATCCCGTAGCGCTCGTGTATCTCATTTTGGCGCGACCCACACCGCGCTCGCTCGCGATTGGCGCTCTTGTCGGAGCGCTCGGAATCGTCATACGCGCATGGGCCGCCGGCTACCTCCGCAAACATGAAGCGCTCGCTGTCAGCGGTCCGTATGCTTTCACGCGCAATCCTCTATATTTCGGCAGCGTGATTTTGGGCGCGGGATTCGTCGTTGCTGGAGATTCGCTTTGGGCCGCAATTATTGTCGCCGCCTATCTCGCGCTGTTTTATCCCGCGGTGATGGAGCGCGAAGAGAGCGAACTGCACGCGCATTATGGCGACGCATTCCTCGAGTACGCCGCCCGCGTTCCGCTCTTCTGGCCGCGCGTCCGCCTCGCGCCGCAGCCGCGCGAATCGTCACCCAAATTTTCCTCGCAGCTCTATCGACGCAACCGCGAGTATCAAGCCGCCCTCGGCTTCCTCGTCGGCCTCGCCCTGCTCTGCGCCAAAATGCTCTTCCTCCCCCATTTCCCTCTCTGACCGCATCCAACTCTTTTTCTTATGACCCAAAACCCGAAAACGAGACAGTCGGAAAGTTGAAAGCGGCGAGGTGGATATGCTTCTCTGGACGAGAACGAAGGAGGAGCCATGCCGAGGAAGGGACACAGCGAGGAGCAGGTCGTCTATGCCTTAAGGCAGATCG
>DATNDO010000210.1:0-4855 GCA_035606955.1 Candidatus Angelobacter sp. | reverse complement strand
GCTGGCCGCGATGCCCGAGGATTCGGACGCGATGCGATGGCGCGCGCAAATTCTGGCGTGGATGGGCCAACGCAAGGAAGCGGAAGGGACATATCGAGAGGGGTTGCGAGTTTCTCCGAAGGACGGGGATTTTCTGCTGGGGCTGGCGACGCTGCTTGCGCAGGACGGGCAAAACGAGGAGGCGCTGTCGTTGCTCGCTGCGGCGGCGACAATTCCTCCGGAGCGCGCCGATGTATTGAACGAACAGGGGCGCGTGCTGCGTGCGTTGAGACGGCGTGACGAGGCACGCGCGGCATTTTTGCAGGCACAAGCGCTCGAGCCGAGGGATATTGCCGTGGCGGATGACGAAGCGCGCGCGGGATTACGATCGCTCGAGGGGTTACCGCGATTCGAGATCGACGTTGGAAATGAGACGGACACATTCAATTACACAGGCGCGGCGAACACGCAGACAATTGCGTTTGTCGCGAAACCGAATGCGCGGTGGATTTTGGCGACGGAAACGGACATCTACCAGCGGTTCAGCGCGAACGCTGAGAAGGTGATTGGCAGCGTAACGTACCGGCTGACTCCTTCGAATGCATTCACTGTGGGTGGAGGTGGCGGGAATGCACAGGGAATCATTCCACGCAGGGAAACTTACTTCGAGTACGGGCATGGATTCCGGATTTCGGAAACGAAGGCGGTGCGCGGAATCGAGGCAACCTACAACCAGCACTGGTTCTGGTATCAGCAGGCGGGCGTGCTTGTGTTCACGGGGACAGTGGCGACGAACTTCGCGCACGACTTGCGTTGGACGATGTCGGGGAACGCCGCACGAAGCAGGTTCAATGGTGCGGCTGTCGCATGGGAGCCCTCCGGTTACGGGCGGCTGGACTTTCCGGCGCCGCGACTTGCCGCCAACCGTTTGCTGCTGAACCTGACGTTTGCCGTGGGCTCGGAGAATTTCAGCGAAGTCGATCAAGTGGGAGCGTTCGCGTCGCGAACGTATGGCGGTGGATTTCGCCTAGGACTGACCGAGAAGAATTACGTGAACTTCTACGTGGCAAGACAAGAGCGCAATGGCGGCAACAGCGAGACAAGTTACGGCGTGAGTTATGGACTGCGATTTTGAGGGCAGCGGCCGGGACAGTCAGAAAATATCGCCGGCAGTCGGCGGCAAATTGAAATGAATTCGCGACTTCACTGGATCAATGCCGGAGCCGCGGCGTTCGTCCTACGCGCGATCCTTTTTTCCGTGAGCGGAATTGTGCTGTTGATTGCGTCGATTCTGGCGCGAAGGAAAATCCGGCGACGGTATTTCGACCGGCTGGCCGACGCGGAGTTTTACGTGCGGCAGCATTGGGACGAGATTGTGGCGGGGGAAATTCCGCGAAATGCGTGGCGCGAAGTGCACCGGGACAAGGAAGCGATCATCACGCAATCGCTCGACCGCATGGAGACCGCGGACGCGGCCGAGGGAGAGAAGCTTCTAACTTTTCTGCGGCGGACAGGGCTGCTGGACCGCATTCTGATGGAGACGCGGCACCTGCGCGGGTGGAAGCGAGAGGCTGCGCTGGTGCGACTGGGACGTACGCGCGCGCCGGAGGCAGTTGCTTCGCTGGTGGCGGCGCTGGACGATCCGAGTCCGGAGACGCAACTGGCGGCGGTACGCGGGCTGGCGCGCACGGGACTGCGGTCGGCGGGAGAAGCAATGCTCGAGCGCGTGCTGGCAGGGAGTTTGGCGCTGCCAGGAACTTCCCTGATGAATGCGCTGATTGCGTGCACGCGAGCGAATCCGCGCGTGCTGCTGCCGTACCTTCATTTGGCGCACGGGCCAGTGCGCGAACTTTTGGCGCGAGTGATGGCGGAAGTTGCGTCGGTATCGCTGGGGGACGATTTGCTGCTATTGGCGTCGGATGTGTTGCCCGAGGTGCGCGCATCGGCGGCGCGAGCGTTGGGGCATGCGGAATTCGGATTCGCGTTTCCGGCGCTGGCGCAACTCGCGACGGACGCGGAGTGGTATGTGCGGCTGCGCGCACTGACGAGCCTGGGCCAATTTCGAGAAACGCGAGCATTGCCCGTTCTGCTGCGAGGCGTGTGCGATGCGAATCGACACGTACGGCAACGCGCAGCGGAGGCGCTGGCGCGAGCGCCGGATCCAGTCGGCGTGCTGAGCGACGTCTTGAAAACGGCCGACCCATACGCATTGCAAGCAATGATCGCGGAACTCGACCGAACAGGAGATTTCGACAAAATGGTGGAAGCGTTGGAATCGGATAATGGCCGAATTGCGCACGCCGAAGGGCAACAATTGCTGCGAGCGCTTGAAGCGGGCGCCGAAGATTTGAATACCATGATGCGTTTGCCGGCAGCGCGCAAAGTCCCCGAGAGTGTCTGAGAAATGCGCGGATTACTACAGGCTGCCAACAATACATTTTTCCTCTACTACCTCTTTTCGAATTTGAGTTATCTGGTGCTGTTGATCGTGGCGCTGCTTTCGAGCCGCGAGCATCATCAGCATCTGGCGTCGCTGCGGCTGGAGCGGATCAAGGCGTCGCCGCTGACACCGCCGATCACGTTGATTGCGCCGGCGCACAATGAAGAAGGCTCGATCGTGCCTGCGGTGCAGTCGTTGTTGCGAGTGGATTACCCTGAGCTGGAAGTTGTGGTGGTCAATGACGGGTCGGAAGATGGAACGCTGGCGCGGTTGCGAGAGGAATTTGGCATGGAACCAGCGCGGTTGCTCTACATTTCTGAGCTTGTGACCGCGCCGGTGCGCGGGCTTTACCGGAGCGCGGTGGACCCACGCCTGATTGTTGTGGACAAGGAAGCGGGCGGCTCAAAAGCAGACGCGGTGAACGCGGGATTGAATGTGGCATCGAGCCCATACACTTGCGTGGTGGACGCGGATTCATTGCTCGAATCGGATGCGCTACTGCGAATCATGGTGAAGATTTTGGAAGACCCAAAACGCGTGATCGCGGCCGGCGGAATTGTCCGCGTGTTGAATGGATGCGAGCTGGCGAACGGGCGGATACGCGCGGTCCGGTTGCCACGAAGTCCCATCGTGATTTTTCAAGTGATCGAATATCTGCGTGCGTTCCTGATCGGGCGCGAAGGGTGGGCGCGCGGAAACATGCTGACGATAATTTCCGGGGCGTTCGGAGTGTTCCGTCGGGACGTGGTGATGAGCGCGGGCGGATATCGGGCGTCGGCGATTGGCGAGGATTTCGATTTGGTCGCGCGAATTCACCGCAGAATGCTCGATGAGAAGAGGGAATATCGGATCGTGTTCGTGCCGGATCCGGTTTGCTGGACGGAAGTGCCACCGACGGCGAAATCGCTTGGACGGCAGCGCGCGCGATGGCAAAAAGGGTTGATTGACGTTCTGTGGCCGAACCGCGACATGCTTTTCCGGAAGCGTTACGGGCGCATCGGAGCGATTGCGCTGCCGTATCTGTGGGTGTTTGAGTTATGCGCGCCGGTTTTTGAAATTCTGGGAATCGCAGCAATTATTGTGGCTGCCGCTCTTGGAATGCTGAGCCGGGGCTTTTTCATTGAATTCATGATTTACGGATACCTGTTTGCGGCGATGATTTCGGTGGGCGCCGTGCTGCAGGAGGAGCTCACGTACCGGCGCTACAACGATTGGCGCGATGTGGCATGGCTGATGCTTTACTGTTTTCTGGAACAATTTCCGTACAGGCAAATGCATTTGATTTGGCGATTGCAGGGAATGTGGCAATACGCGCGCGGCGACGTGGCCTGGCGGCCGATGGACAGGGTGGGCTTGGAAGGAGCGGCTGCGCCACGCGCGGGAGAGTTGTGAAACGCGCGCAGGCATCGCGCTATTGCAACGCTATTGTTCCATTTGGGCGGGAGAATTGTTGATGAGATTTGCGCCACCGTAATAAATGGCCCACTGGCCAACAACTTTTTGCGGCACGACGTCAACCACGCCGAGAGTTTCGGGAACGTCGGCGGGCAGCAATCGCGATAGATTTTCAGCGGGCCGCTCGCCGGTGGCATGCACGCGAATGAGAAGAAGTACGTCTCCATCTACAGGCTTACCATCGCGAAGTTCAAACCAGTAACGCCAAGTGAGCATTTGATCGCGCATCTCGCTAAAAAATGGGCTGGGCTGGCCGCTTAGCAGGCGGATTTGCGGGCTGGGAATCAGCGCACCCTTCGGCGCGGGGACATGGACGCGCACCAAAAAGTTTGCGGGCAGGGAAGAGGGAGGCGGAACATCGATCTGAAAATTTCCGGGGATTGCCTCGGGCTGGACGGGAAGCTCCCAGTTGGGCGCGGACCAGTCGAGATTCGTGCCGTTTTGAAATGTGGTGTGCAGAAGAGTGGCGCGCGCTTGCGCAGGACACGCGCCGCTCGTCAAGCCACTGGTTGCGCCGATGGAGAAATTCGCGCCGGAGGCAACAGCAGCCTTCCACGGCACGATGGAATACTGCGATGGCAGATTCTCTGAAAACCACATCGGCGAGATCAAGGGATTCGCGGTGGCGGCGAATGTAGTGGCGAAAATGCGTTTGCCCTGTGCGTCGAGATATTCGACGATCATGGCGATTTCCTGAATCGGCTTGGGAAAGCCGTTGTTCAGGGTGAGGACGGCGACAGAATTCTCCCGTGCGATGTAGGAATTGTTGATGACGCGAAGCGGGAGAAACTCTTTGGGCATTTCGATTGTGATATTGCTGACCTGGCAGAGCGGTGAGCCGGCGGAGCGGCCGTTTTCTCTTTGAGGAGGATCATGGCGCCCAGACGTGTGCGCGGTGGCAGCGGCTGCGAGCGCGGCCAGGAAAAGCGTCGCCACGATGACTCTTGGGGCGATGCGACGATTGTGTTCGTTGCGCGACAT
>DATNDO010000176.1:0-6196 GCA_035606955.1 Candidatus Angelobacter sp. | reverse complement strand
TCACCGATTCCTCGCTCGAAAACGCGCGTTATCGCATTCAAGTGAACTCCGACGGCGACGTCACCAGCATTTTCGACAAGCAGCTCAATCGCGAACTTTTTTCCTTCCCTGCGCGCCTCGCATTCCAAACAGAAAAGCCTTCGCAATGGCCCGCGTGGAACATGGACTGGTCGGATCAAAGCAAGCCGCCGCGCAGCTACGTCGGCGGTCCTGCGAAAATCACAATCGCGGAACGTGGTCCAGTGCGCGTAGCGCTGCGAATCGAACGCGAGGCCGAAGGCTCGAAATTCGTGCAGACGATTCGCCTCTCCGCCGGGGATTCCGGCAATCGCGTCGAATTCGCCAATTCGATTGACTGGAACACTCGCGAAGCCGCCCTGAAAGCCACTTTCCCGCTGACCGCTTCGAATCAAACCGCGACTTACAATTGGGGCGCTGGAACCATCGAGCGCCCTGCGGACAACGACAAAATGTTTGAGATGCCTTCGCATCGCTGGTTCGATCTCACCGATAAAAGCGGCAAATTCGGCGTCACAATTCTTTCCGGCGCGAAGACTGGCTCCGACAGGCCCAGCGACAATACCTTGCGCCTCACGCTTCTTTACACGCCGGGAGTCAGCGACGCGGGCCAGTCCTATCGTGACCAGGGTTCGCAGGATTTTGGCCACCACGAATTTCTCTACGGGCTCTCCAGTCACGCCGGCGGTTGGCGCGATGGCGATACTGCCTGGCAGGCGTATCGTCTTGACGCCCCGCTCATCGCATTCGAGAGCGCGAAGCATCGCGGAGCCCTCGGCAAAACTTTCTCTTTGCTGAAAGTCAGCGACAACGGTATTCGCGTCATGGCCTTCAAAAGAGCCGAGGAAAACAACGACGAAGTTGTTCGCCTCGTCGAAATGAACGGCAAGCCGCAGCGCGCTGTTCGCGTTTCGTTTGCCGCTCCCGTGATTGCTGCGCACGAAATTAATGGGCAGGAATTGCCCGTCGGCCCGGCCTCCGTCGCCAAAGGCGACTTGTTCGCAAATTTCGCTCCGTACGAAATCAAGAGCTACGAAGTAAAGTTGGCGCCGTCACACGTTCAGGCAATTCCTCCGCGCTCGCAGGCAATTCCGCTGCACTACGACCTCGCCGCTGCCAGCAACGATGGCACAAAATCCATCGGTGGCTTTGATGCCGCTGGCAACGCTCTGCCCGCCGAGTTGTTGCCGTCGAAAATCGCGTATTCCGGCATTCACTTCAAGCTCGCTCCCGCGGCGACAGGAAAGCCAGACGCAGTCATTGCGCGCGGTCAAACCATTCAACTGCCTGCTGGAAAATTCAATCGCGTTTACTTCCTCGCCGCGTCTGCCGACGGCGATCAGCAGGCAACATTCAAACTTGGCGATCACAGCGCCGATTTGACCATCCAGAACTGGGGCGGCTACGTTGGCCAGTGGTTCGACCGCTCGTTCACGCTGGAGCCGAGGCCGATTCCTCCGGAGCCCGATGCGACCGACACCAGCGAGCGCGCGCAACGAATTCGACGGCGGATCGCGTACTTGCAAAAAAATCCGGAAACGCTGCCGCATTTCGCGAGCATGACTCCCGGCTTCATCAAACGCGCGCCAATTGCCTGGTTTGCCTCGCATCACCACACGTCCGACGGCGCCAACGTTCCGTACGGCTATTCTTACTTATTCGCTTACGCGCTTGATTTGCCGCCGGGCGCCAGGACCCTCACGTTGCCGGACAATGACAAAATTCGCATCTTGGCGATCACCGTGTCCAACGAGCCGGCTCAGACGCATCCGGCACAGCCCCTTTACGACACCACCGAGCAGGTCGCCGGTCGGCAATAAGCGCTCCTTGGCCGTGAAATCGCGGCCATTCCGCTACGCGTGCGTCGCTTGTATTTCGTACGCGAGAAATTCCGGTCAAACTTGATATACTTTTAATGGAGCAGTCATCCAGTATTTACACAAGTCGCCCACACTAGTAGAGTTTGTCCTCACAAATGGCAACGCCAAGCACCACTCTTGAATCCGTCGCGCGCCCCGAGGAAAAGCGCCCCAAGTCGCCGGCGCGCCCATATTCGGGTGCTTTGGTCGTCGTGGAAGGCATTGACGGTTCCGGGAAGAGCACGCAGCTTCATCTCCTCAAACGCTGGCTCGAGGTCGGCGGCTACCGCACCTACTTCACCGAGTGGAATTCCTCGCCGCTGGTGAAATCGGCGACCCGACGCGGCAAGAAGCGTCGCCTCCTGACGCCGATGACGTTCTCGCTCATTCACGCGGCCGATTTTGCCGATCGCTACGAACGTCAAATTCTTCCGTTGCTCCGCAGCGGCCATCTGGTTCTTGCCGACCGCTATATTTACACTGCTTTCGCGCGCGATGGCGCTCGCGGCTGCCCCATCGAATGGCTCAGAAATCTTTATCGATTCGCCGTCGTTCCCGATGTCACATTTTATTTCCGCGCGCCGCTGGAAATTGCCATTCGCCGCATCCTCAGCGGCCGGCCGCGAATTAAGTATTACGAGGCAGGAATGGATCTCGGCCTTTCCCTCGATCCCATCGAAAGCTTTGCAAAATTTCAAGGCCTCACTCTCGCGCGTTACGACCAGATGCTCCCCACGGACAATTTCGTTTTGATGGATGGCACGTTGCCCGTGCATCAATTGCAACAGAAAATGCGCGACGTGGTGGCCGGACAAATTGAATTGAAGCGCTACAAGAATTTATGACGGACCCCGTAAAACCCGATGGCAATCCGGACGTGATGCAGGAGTTTGTCACTACTGCGGCCTCCGGCATGCAAACATGGTTTGGGGAAAGCGTGCCGCTGCGCCCTTCCGCTGGTTTGCCCACGAAGAATCGCAGCGAACTCAGCGGCCACTTGATTGTTCTCGAAGGCACCGACGGGTCGGGGCGTTCCACGCAGATTGCGCTGCTCACCGAATGGCTTGAGTCGCAGGGTTTCGCCGTCCAGACCATGGGCCTTCGCCGTTCTTTTCTGATCGCAAAGGACATCGACAGCCTTCTCGCCCGGAATTCCGTCACCCGCTATACGCTCGCGCTGATGTATGCCACCGATTTTTTCGATCAGCTCGAAAATCGTATTCTCCCCGCGCTGCGGTCGGGCATGATTGTTCTCGCGGACCGTTATTACTACACATTGATCGCGCGCGCGGTGGTTCGTGGTCTCGATCATGAATATCTCCACCGCATCTACGAACTGGCGCTGCCTCCGGACCTCACCTTTTTCCTGAATGTCCGTCCGCAAATCGCTTTCGAGCGCGAGTTTCAAAAATCTCCGGCGATCAGCTTCTGGGAAGCGGGCCGCGACCTTCATCTGTCCGACGATCTCTACGATTCTTTCATTCTCTATCAGACGATGCTTCGCAAGGAATTCGTGAACCTTGCCAAGCATCACGGCTTCGCCGCTTTGAACGGCGAGAATCCGATTCGTACGGTCAACGCGGACCTGCGTAAACGAATCGCATCCTACTTGGGCATCCGGAATATCCGTTACCGGCCCTCGCACGCACTCGTCCATCTCTGGCAATAACCTTGGCCGCCCCTGTCCGAATCGCAGCCATCGATGCGGGTTCCAATGCGATTCGGCTTGTCATTGCCGAAGCAAAATCTTCCGCCGAAATCCAAATTCTCGATGTCGAGCGTGCGCCGGTTCGCTTGGGCCATCGCGCATTCACGAAACGCCGCTTCAGCCGCTTGACAATCGACAACGCAGTGCATGCCTTTCGTCGCTTCAAACAATTGCTGGACCGCTATGGCGTGCAGCATTGCCGCGCCGTGGCCACTAGCGCCGCTCGCGAAGCGCGCAATCGCGACGATCTGATTCGCCGCATTCGCCGCACAACAGGTATCGAACTCGAAGTGATTGATTCGTCCGAGGAAGCGCGTCTCGTGCGCTCCGCGATTCTCGGCGCATTGAGCCACAAATTGATTCCACGGCTCATTGTTGATCTTGGCGGCGGCAGCCTTGAAATCAGTCTGCTTCGCAAGCGCACGCCGGAGAAAATTTTCGCTTTGCCGTTGGGCAGCGTCCGGCTGATGGAAACGCTGGGAATTTACGGCGCCCTCAGCGAAGACGAATTTGAGCGCGTACAGCATCGTGTGTTTTCTTTGTTCCGAAGCGTTTGGCCCGCTCCGCCGAACCTCTCCGGCGCCATCGCCGTCGCGTCGGGAGGAAATGCCGAAGCGCTGGCCCGCATCGCCCCTGGCCCCCGTGTCGCTGGAGTCGCGACGATCAATCTCCGCCTCCTTCGCGAGCGTCTGTGGGGAATCTTGGGACTCGACGTCGCCGAACGCATGGACGTGCTCCATCTTCGCCGCGACCGCGCCGAAGTCATCGGCGTCGCTGCTGTAGTTTTCGCCTCGCTCGCGCAGTGGCTCCATCTGCGCTCTCTCTTGGTGCCAGGAGTTGGCGTCAAAGAGGGAATCCTGTGGGACCTCGCGTCCTCGCAGTTCTCCGGAGCAGTCGTCAGCGCGTACGCCGCCCGTTTTCAGCCGTTGCTCCGCGAAGCGCGCCGCGTCGCCGCGCGTTTTCATTATGAGCCGTCGCACGCGGAACAGGTGCGTCGCCTCGCGGGTTATCTTTTTGATCAGCTCGCTCCCATTCACCGTCTTCCGTACGAGCTCCGGTTGCCCCTCGAACTGGCGACGATATTGCACGACGTAGGCTACGCGATAGATTCCAGCTCGCATCATAAGCACGGCGAGTATATCGTTCGTCACGCGCACATTCCCGGGCTGGCGGAGTCGGACCGCCTCCTCGTTGCTTGTTTGATCCGCTATCACGGCAAGGCGAACCCTGATGCTCAGCACAAACTCTATTCGTCGCTTGGTCCGCGTCGCCGCGCGCAAGTCCGCGCGCTCACTTCCATACTTCGCATTGCGATCGCTCTCGATAAAGAGCGCCGCCGCGCCATTCAGAATGTGGACGTAATCATAGGTAAGAAGGGAATTGTTCTCCGCTTACATTCGAGCGACCCCAAACCCCTGCCTATTGGCGACTGTCATCGCGCCGCGAAATTATTCGAGGAGGTGTTCGGAAAGAAAATCCGTTTTGGCCGCGCCCGCACTGCGCGAACCGCATCCGGCCTTCAAAGGACGCAGATGCGAACGCATCGCGCTGCGTGACTTCAACATGACAAACGGAATCCTCTATTTGTATTCGGCAGCCATAATTATTGTGCGGTAGCAAATTCGCTTGAAGCTAATTGGCTAGTTCAGTAGAAAGCAGAAAAAAGGAATCGCACATGATAGTTCATCTCTTCCGCCACGGCATCGCCATCGATCGCGAAGATCCTGCTTCACCTCCGGAGGCAGACCGCTTCCTCACTCCCAAAGGAATCGCTAAAACAGAAGCCGCCGCTCGCGGCCTGCATGCGCTCGGAATCAAACCCGGCGTCATCCTGACGAGTCCACTTCTGCGCGCTGTGCAAACCGCGGAGATCGTCTGCAACGCGTTGGGCTATCCGGTAAAAAAGCTGCGCTACACGGATGCGCTGAAGTCAGAAGCGAAACCTGCGGATTTGTTCAAGGAGTTGGCGGGAATCAAGATCGACGAAGTGATCTGCGTTGGACACGCGCCGAATTTGGACGAGGTGATCGCTTACGCGATCGGCAGCCGCACTGCGGTTACGTCGCTAAAGAAGGCAGGGTTGGCGTCATTAGAAGTGGAATCTTTTTCGCCGCCACAAGGCTCGATCGTCGCCGTCTATACGCCAAGGGTACTCAGATTTCTCGCCGAGTGACGCGCAAAATTCATGACGAACGAACGGCTGAATCCCCAAGGCGATCCTTATGCGGCATGCGCCTTCGCCTTGAGTTCCACTGGTCGAACTGCGGCGCCCGCCGCCCCCGGCAAAATGACAATTGGCTTGCGACACGCGATTTCCAGCAAATGCTTGGCATTGGCCAGCTTCGATAGCAGCGGTTCCTCGCCATCGTAGCCATACGCGCGAAGCGTCAGGCCCTCCGGCGTCACATCCAGCTGCAGTTTTCGCGCCGGTTTTGCCGCTTGCTCGAAACAATTTGCCAGCCGCAGAATGCCGGCAAGGAAAATCGTGGCTTGCTGCATGGCCTCTGGCAGCCTGCTGAATTCTTTATGCTTCAATTGTGGCAGCGCTTTCCGGTGGTAACGCGCCGCCAGCGCCGTCAATTCCCAATCAGTTTTTTTCCAACCAATCGGC
>DATNDO010000169.1:0-2195 GCA_035606955.1 Candidatus Angelobacter sp. | reverse complement strand
CGCGGCGATGATGGTGCATCCCGCGCCCGTGGAAATGCTGGAAGCGCATCTGATTGCGGCGTCGATTTTCGACGTGTATTACACGGGCAAAGAAGCGCACTCGTCCGCATTTCCGGAAATGGGGATCAATGCCGCGGACGCACTCACTGTCGCGCAAACGTCCATCGGCCTGTTGCGGCAACACCTGCGGCCCACGGATCGCGTCCATGGAATCATCACGCGCGGCGGCGACGCGCCCAATGTGGTGCCGGCGCACACTTCTGCGAAATATATGGTGCGAGCTGAAAGCATCCAAGAGCTGGACGACGTGCGCACCAAAGTTCATCGCTGCTTTGAAGCGGGCGCGATTGCCACGGGCGCGAAGCTCGAAATTCGCGGCGGCGACAAGCCGTACGCCGACGTGCGGTACGATCACGAAATCAGCCTGATCTACAAACGAAACGCGGAGGCGCTGGGGCGTACGTTTCCTGAATTGACCCCGCAAATGGCGCGCATGGCCGCATCCACCGACATGGGCAATGTTTCCTATGCGATTCCGTCAATTCATCCCATGATCGGAATCAATTCGCTGCCTGCGGCGAATCATCAGCCCGAATTTACTGCGCATTGCATCACGGAAGAAGCTGACAAAGCGGTGCTGGACGGTGCGCTGGCCATGGCGTGGACCGCGATTGAGGTGGCGGGTAACGATGCGTTGCGCGCGCGCCTGATGAAACGGTCGGAGCGCGCGACCGCATAGTTTTTATTTTTCTTCGAGCAGCGATTTCCAGTGGGACAAATGATTCAGTGAAGGTGTGTGCGTGTGGTCGAGCACAAGCGGCGTGATCGAAATCGCGCCGTCCATGATTGCGGCATAATCGGTATCCGGGTCGATTCCTTCCCGCAATTTTTGTTCATGTAGCCAGTAATAGGTGCGGCCGCGCGGATCTTCGCGACGTTCGAGAACGTTGCGTGTGATTTTCGGCGACTGGCGCGTGAAGCGCACACCGCCCTTCCAGGGATGAGGAATGTTGACGTTGAGTAGGACGCCCGGAGGCAAACCTTCCTTCAAAATGAGCGGCGCAAGGCGTTCGATGAACTTAACAGCCGGTTGGTAATCGAAAGTCTTTCCACGATGGACGATAGAAACGGCAATCGCAGGAACGTGGTTTATCGCTGCTTCCATTGCCGCGCCGATCGTACCCGAATAGTAGACATTTTCTCCAAGGTTGCCGCCTGGATTGATGCCGGAGACAACGAGATCCGGGCGCTCGGGCAGCAGCGAATGAAACGCGAGGATCATAGCGTCCGCGGGCGTGCCGTCGACGGCCCATTCGCGCTCGGCAATTTGCTCGCAGAAAATCGGTTTGCGCAGCGTGAGCGATTGCGCCGCCGCGCTGCGTTCGCTCGAGGGAGCGACAACGGTGACGCTGCCGATATCTGCGAGTCCCAGCGCCAGCGCGCGCAGGCCCGGCGCGAAAATACCGTCATCGTTCGTGACCAAGATATTTGGCATGAAGACAAATCAGGGAATCAGAAGACGATGATAACGCATTCGCGAATCAGTGATGGAGTGCTGTTTCGAATAAGCTGTCGAGGTCTCGCATCCTGCTGCGTGTCAACTCGACCTTGCAGCGCAGCGCTGCCGAAGGCGCGATGGTGCCCGGGCGAAAAAAATCGAAAACCGCCACGCACTGCTTCTTGCGGTAATCCAGCCACGCCTGCTCTGAGTCGTCTAGAGCATCGCTCCCGACAATGCTTTCGAGAGCGCTGTAGAATACGGAAAAGTTGCGCTCGGTACCCGCAGCAGCCTCGCTCTCGCAGGAATCTTCCTCTCGTTGATTCCTAACGTTGGTACAATCCGTTCCGACTCTGGCCATCTCTGCACCAAATGCCGCATTCGCCGTTCTTTGGCACTCGATTGCACTTCCGCAACTCGCCTTTGATTCTCGAGCGGCGCTCCCCACTCTATGCTTCCACAAGGAACTGGTTCCGCCTAGGACCAAAAGCAAGGAGCCACTGGCGAGTATTGACCTTAAGTGCGGCATCGGCGCATCACTCCTGTGTTGCGCTGCTTTGTGGGATACGTTCCTAAGATTCTATGGTCGGGACGACTGGATTCGAACCAGCGACCTCACGCACCCCAAGCGTGCGCGCTACCAGGCTGCGCCACGTCCCGACCGTTGCAGAAGCTTCCGCCGGCGAACACCGAAACA
>DATNDO010000163.1:0-3913 GCA_035606955.1 Candidatus Angelobacter sp. | reverse complement strand
GCGATATAGCCCTCTTGTTCGAGTTTGAGAAGCGCAGGGTAGAGCGTGCCATAGTTCAACGACAACAGATTGCCGCTGGTCTGCTCGATACGGCGAGCGATTCCATAGCCGTGAAGAGCGCCCATCGAGTCGAGCGTTTTCAAGATCATCAGCGCCAGAGTTCCCTGCTGCACATCACTTTTGCTGCTGGATTTGTAATTCGATTTCTCGTCCGCTTTGTCTGTCATAATCCTCGCCCTATGGGATGCCAAGCGGAAGAATCGCAGACTCTCTATGGGAAAGCAATAGAAGATTTACTGGCCGACATACGGCACAAAGTTCAGAAAGTACGGTGGTACCGTTGCCGCCGACAAGCTCTGCTTTTTATACTTTGGAGGCAAATCAGCCGCGGGCTGCGCGGCTATTCTGACGTCAAATTGAAGGGAAAAGCTCGATAGGGAGAGCATTGTGCGGAACGTCAACCGCACTAGCACGCAGCGCTTTGTCCGCTGCAATTTCTGCTATTCTCCCAGAGCACCCTGCCGATTGTTCACTGGAGCTATGAATTGTTGACTCAGGCGGGAATCGTCGGAGTCGTCCTGCTGGCCGGAGCCATGCTTCTGGCCGCGTTCTTCACGTACGTCTACGCGCTGAAAAGACAGAGTTATCTGCTGGTGTGGGCGGGCGGATGGCTGGCGGTGGGGCTGACGTCGCTGAGCGGCGTGATGGAGTCGTGGCTGGGACAGGGACAGTGGGCGGCGGCGCTCGAAGAGTGGCTGCTTGCGATGGCGGCGTTGCTCTTTCTCACCGCAGCGCGGCTTTACGGACGGGCCACGGTTCGAATCAGCAGCGTTCTGGGCGTGGCTGCTCTGGCGGGTTTGTGGGCTGTGGCGTACACGAAGGAGTGGGTGTCGGTTTCCTTGTACTTGGGAGCGGCCCTGCTGCTATTCGCTGCGGCGCGGGTTTTCTGGCAAGAAGGCAGGAAACGCGAATCTCCGTCGGATTTTCTGCTGGCTGCGTCGTTTGTCGCGTGGGGACTCCTGGACTTGGGAATTCTGCTGCAGCCTCGAAGCGCGTGGTTAAACAAGCTCGACCTTCATTTGCCGCTGGTCGTGCCGCAACTTTTCTGCGGCGTGCTGATGGTGATGGCGGTGTATGAGGAGGAACGCCATCGCATCGAACGCAACATGCTTGCGCTTTCGAATTTGAATCTGGCGACTTCGAGCTTCGTCGGCGGCGAAATTCAGAAAATGCTGGCGCAAGCGTTGGATCGTGTACTCAACGTCGCGCGAATTCCGAGCGGCGCGCTGTGCCTGCACTACGGAGACTCGCAGGGACCAATCTCCGTGGTGACCACCGGACTAACGGACGACTTCAGCTCGACAGTGCTGGAAGAGAATTTGGAAGATTCGATTGTGAAGCTGGTTGCCCGGCTCGGCGGGTTGGTTGTGCTACGCGATCTTGCCAGGGATGGAACGTGGCGGACGCTGGACCGCGAGCCTTCGTTCAAACGCATTCGCGAACTTTTGCTTGCGCAGAATCTGCGAACCGTGGTGGGAATCAGTTTGCAGGCAAAAGAGCGCGTCCTGGGTGTCTTACTGCTCGGAACACCGGACAGTCGCCAGTTTACTCCGGCGGAACTCCGACTCTTGCTGGCGCTCGGATACCAAATCGGAATGGCGGTGGAAAACAGTTACCTGATTCAGCAGACTTCGCGGCGCAGCGAGGAATTGCACATCCTGAATGAGATTGGCCGGGCGATGAGCTCGACGCTCGATACCGACACATTATTCGAAACGATCTACATCGAGATGCGCCGCTTGTTCGACCTGGCGAGTTTCTACATCGCGACATATGACAGCGCGCACGAGCAGATTCGTTACGAACTCGAAGTGGTGGATAACGAAAGGCAGCCAAAGCGCGCGCGACCCGCCGGAAACCGCCTGACCGAGTACATGATTCGCGAGCGGCAGCCACTGCTGATCCGCGACAATTTCTCGGCAGAATTGGAGAGGCTGGGCGTCAAGACGTCGCGCCAAGCCGGATGTTTTTGCGGCGTGCCCCTAATCCTCTACGACCGGGCCGTCGGCGTAATGGCCATTCATAGCCAGCAGGAGCGCGCGTTTGACGAAAGCCACATGGAGTTGATGCGCGTGCTGGCCAGCCAGGCAGGCATCGCCATGGAAAACGCGCGGCTGTTTGCGCAGGAGCAAAAGAAGTCGCGCCATCTGACGCTGCTGAACAAGATTTCCAACCACGCAATCACGACACTGAATCCGGAAGAAATGCTGGCCAAAGTAGCGGAAGAACTCGAGCAAGGATTGATCTACGACCATATCGGCATTGCGATTCTGGACTATTCTGCAAAAGAACTCGTGGTGCAAGCAGAGGCAGGGAAAAGGCGCGATGCCATTGGCCGGCACATTTCGCTGGGCGAAGGATTGGTGGGACAAGTGGCGCGTACCGGGAAAATCGCCATCTTGAGAGAGGTCGACCCGGCCGGTCCGAGGCCAGTGCTGCCGGGCTCGGTCTCCGCGATCGCATTGCCAATCAACTGGGCGGAAAATTTGCTGGGCGTGCTTTACGTGGAATCGTCAGAGCCGTCCGAATTTGACGACGAAGAGATCCAATTGCTGGGGACCTTGGCTGACCTTTTTGCCGGCGCTCTGCACAACGCAATGACGTACCAAAAAGCCCAGGAGCAAGCTATCACGGACGGATTGACCGGAGTAAAAACGCACCGCTTCCTAATGGAGGCTCTCTCGGCGGAATGGAAGCGCTCCACACGCGCAAGCCGGCCGTTCTCCCTGGTGCTCATGGACCTGGACCGTTTCAAATTCGTCAACGATTTCTACGGGCATTTGGAAGGCGACGTAGTGCTGCAGCGCGTGGGCCTGATTCTGGAACAGAATTGCCGACGCTCGGATGTGGTGGCACGTTACGGCGGCGATGAGTTTGTGATTTTGATGCCGGAAACGAGCGTGGAGCAAGCGCGGCAGATTGCCGGAAAACTCCGAAGCTGGGTGGCGTCCGACCCGCTGCTGCGCGATAAAAACATCACCGCGAGCTTCGGAATCGCCACCTACCCGATACACGGCTCAACGCCGCAGGAATTGATCCAAGTCGCGGATGCTTCGATGTACCTGTCGAAACATCAGGGTGGCAATGCGGTTTTTACGGCGGAGCCCCGCGAGCCCGGCGACTCAAAAACGTGGAAACGCGATGTGCTCGAGGCCTACCTCGGAGTGATGTTGCATCGGCAATTCTCCACTGGGCCGGAGGCGTTCGACCAAATCCACCAGAGGATTGAGCAGTTCTCGCAATCGCTCAATGAGAGAAGCCCAGCTTTGTCTTTCGAGCGGCTGCCGACGCCGGTGGTTGAAACCATGACTTCGCTCGCCAACGCGGTGGATGCGAAAGACCAGTACACGCACGGGCATTCGAGGAAAGTGTCCACGTATGCGGCGCTGATTGCGCAAGCAGCGGGACTGAAACCGATCGAGGTGGAGGAAGTGCGCCTCGGCGGCCTGCTGCATGACGTTGGCAAAGTTGGAATCCCGGAAGAGATTTTGAATAAAGCGGGACCGCTGGATGCGGACGAATGGGAAACGATGAAATCACACGCCGTTCTCGGGTGGCGGATTTTGGATCCGTTGCTGGCGCTGCGAAATGTGCGCGAGATGGTGAAGCACCACCACGAATTCTTTGACGGTTCGGGCTATCCGGACCAGATCGAGCGGGAACAGATTCCCCTGGGCGCGCGGATCATCGCCGTCGCCGACGCCTATGACACGATTACGTCGCCGCGCGTCTACAAGAAGGCGCGCCCAGCGGACGCCGCTCTGACAGAAATCGAACGATGTGCGGGTGCGCAGTTCGACCCGGAACTGGTGCGGTTATTCATTGAAGTGATTCGGCAGCAACCGCACCCCAT
>DATNDO010000140.1:0-12305 GCA_035606955.1 Candidatus Angelobacter sp. | reverse complement strand
AGCAGGCGTCATCGCTCGGAAACTCGTTGTTAAAGTCCTTGACGCTGTAGCGCAGTTCTTTGGGAATGCTTTGTTTGGGCTTGTCGCTCAGGTTGTTGGGCATGTGCTTGTATCCTCAAATACATGCCCAGCATAACAGGCCGCTTACTTGTTGTCAAGGGATACTTACCAAACGAATTCCCATACCGGACCCGCCGAGTTCGAAACGGGAATAAATTGCTGCTTTCCGACACGCTCTTTCGACTTAAATGTTGTGTGCGCAACCAGTTCCAGAATCTCGCCGGATTGGTAGCTGTTGTGCACTCATGCATAGCGGTTCAATAGAAAATGCGCATTCCGCATTCCGCGACCCGCGTACAAGCACAAGTCCACGCATTTGAGCTCATGTCCTAGCGGGAAGACCTGGGTAACACCGAATGGACGCTGCTGCGAGCGGTGTTAAGCGAGCCGCGCATCCTCCTTTTCCTTCGGGAGACTGTTTACTCTTAGGAAAATGGTACCGAACGGGACAGTTGAAAATGCTCAGATGGCCCACCGTGAGTCGTGACGCTAAGCATGCCGAAAGGTTCTCTCAATCGAGTCTCACCGAAATCCTGGAATATCAATTCATGGCGACATATCGGATCACCAAATGAAATGCCGTCACTAAATGTTTTGCCCATTCAATCAAGAGGAGCGCAAATGAAGAAATTCAAGAGTAACAAGATCTGGTCCCGAAGCCTCGGGATAGCACTCCTACTGGGCGTTTTTCTCGCCGGATGCGGCCGCGAACAAACAGTAAGTAACGCGGTTCCTACAGTAGTTTCCACAGCTCCCGCCAATAACGCCACGGGCGTTCCGACGGCGCAGATAATCACCGCCACTTTCAGCGAAGCAATGAATGCTGCGACCATAAGTACGTCAACCTTCACTGTCACGGCACCGGGTGGAGCGGTGGCGGGCGTAGTCACGTACTCTGGCATGACCGCAACGTTCACGCCCAGCGCAGCTCTCGCCGCCAGCACTGTTTACACTGGGACAATCACGACCGGGGCAGCAGATCCCCTTGGGAACCACCTGGCAAGCAACTTTGTGTGGACCTTCACGACGGGATCGATCCCATCAGTTATCTCCACGAATCCTCTGAACGGCGCCACGAACGTGCCTATAAACCAGAAGATTACAGCAACCTTCAGCGAAGCCATGAACTCTGGAACGGTTACTGCGGCGGCGACGTTTACCCTGGCAGTGACAGCCGGCGGCGCGGCGGTGCCCGGAACAGTGACGTATGTGGCCGCAACGAACACCGCGACATTTGCGCCTACGGCGAATCTACTCCCGAGCACGCAATACACGGCCACCATCACCACAGCGGCGCAAAGCGCAGCAGGCAACGCCCTCGCCAGCAACCATGTTTGGAGCTTCACTACGGGGAAGACTGCTGACTCGACGGCACCGACCGTAATTCTTACTATCCCGGCGTCTGGAGCCACTGCAGTTCCTACGAATCAGAAAATAACCGCGACGTTTAGTAAGCCCATGGACTCGGCCACTGTGGTCGCGGCAGGCACATTTACAGTAGCCGTGGCTGGAGTAGGCGGCGCTGCTGTACCCGGAACCGTCAGCTACTCCGGTTCGACCGCCACCTTTACCCCGACTGCCAATCTGACGGCCAGCACGCAGTTCACGGCCACGATTACAAGCGCGGCCAAAGACCTTAGCGGGAACGCGTTGGTGGCAGGGGCCGTAGCCAATCCGTGGAGCTTCACAACAGGCACCACTACGGATACCACGGCACCTACGATAACTCTTACCAATCCAGCGAACGCAGCCACGAACGTAGTGCTCAACACGACAGTTAGCGCAACGTTCAGCAAAGCCATGGACCCCCTCACGATCACCGCTTTCGGAACGTTTACTCTGTCGGTGGCTGGGGCTGGCGGTGCGGCGGTTGCAGGAAACGTTACCTATGATTCCGCGAGTGACATCGCCACCTTCACGCCTGCGGCAAACCTGACAGCCACCACGCAATATACGGCCACGATTTCAAGTGCGGCCAAAGACCTGGCTGGCAATGCGCTCGCCTCCGGAACCAAACCGAATCCATGGACCTTTACGACCGGCGCCTCAATTGGTGCCACTGGGCCAAACCTCGGAGCAGCTTCTACGTTTGGGGCCTTCGGTGGCGGCGCCGGCATAACCAATCAGGGCATCAACACGGTGATTAACGGAGATATCGGAACCACGGGGGCTTCTACGCTCGTGACGGGGTTCCACGATGCAGGCCCGGGATGCACTTACACAGAAACGGGCAGCAACGTGGGAACGGTCAACGGGAAGATATACACCGCTCCGCCTCCTCCGACGGTCGGATGTCCCACGGAAGGAACGGCAACCACATTCGCGATCGCGACACAGGCTGCAACCGACGCGCTTGCCGCATACAACAGTCTGACGCCGGCTTCACGCCCGGGAGGCACTGACCCAGGCGCAGGCCAACTTGGCGGACTGGTTCTTGCTCCCGCCATATACAAATCCGCGAGCGGTTCGTTCCTGATCACGGGATCAGACCTCACTCTGGACGCGCAAGGCAATGCCAATGCCATCTGGGTATTCCAAATGGCAAGCAGCCTGACCGTGGGCGCTCCGGGAGCACCGCGCAATATCATTCTGGTCAACGGAGCACAGGCCAAGAACGTGTTTTGGCAAGTGGGCAGCTTCGCGACGATCAATGCGGCGGGCGGCGGGACGATGGTGGGGACAATCATCGCGTCCTCCGGAGTGTCGTTCTCTACTCCGGGCAACGCAGCAGTCGTCACGCTCAATGGCCGGGCGCTGGCATTGAATGCCTCGGTGACCATGGTTAACACCGTCATCAACGTACCCGCTCCATAAAGCGAGAAGTGATTTGAGAAGGAAACGCGGACCAGCTTGACCGATGCGACGCGGGGAGATCGAACCTCGCGTCGCATAACGGAAACGACTTAGGGGGCAAAATGCGATTAGCAGCACGATTTAGCGCCACATTGGCGTTCGCTTTCCTGATGGTGCCCGCGCTGTATGCGGGAGACACAGCAAAGCCCGGAGCGAAGACGAAGAAGACCGTAACTGTCGCCTCCGTCGCGCCATCTTCAACCGCCAAGACTGATTCGAACATTTCCAAGGCGTTGCCTGTACTCTTTTCGGCGAACCGGAAAGCGCGTGCGAGACACGAGCATGGTGATTCAGAAGAGCACACTCCCAAGATCGAATGGTTCCTGGGCTATTCCTTCTGGCGCGCGATGCCTACGGCGACAAACAACCGCATGGGCTATCTGCATGGCGGCAGCACTTCCGTCGCATACAACTTCAATCGGTATCTCGGATTGGTGGCGGATTTTGGCGGCTATGACAACAATAAGCTGACGCTCTTGAGTCCGAGTGGAGACCAAACGTTCGATGCGAACGGGAGCGCGTACACATACTTGTTCGGTCCGCGCCTGTCCTATCGCATGCACGAAAGGTTCACTCCATTTGCGCAGGCGCTTTTCGGTGGCGCGCATGCCAGCTCCGTGACAATTTCCGGATGCGCCTCAGGCTCGAGTTGCACACCTCTAGGTTCCGAGAATGCGTTCGCCATGACTTTGGGAGGCGGGCTCGACATCACACTGCATCGCCACATCGCGCTGCGTCTGTTCCAGGCCGAATATTTGATGACTCGGTTCAAAGATAGTTCAGTGCTCGCGGGACAAACAGAGAGGCAGAACAACGTACGTCTCTCGACGGGAATCGTCCTGCGCTTCGGCGGGCATCATACTGAGCCTCTGCCCAGCCGCCCTCCGGTCGCAACCTGTTCAGTTGATAAGGGCACGGTTTATGCCGGTTCCGGCGACATAGTCACTGTGCGCGCGGATGCCAGCGACCCGGACAGCAATCCTCTGACCTATTCGTGGACGGCCAGCGGCGGCACAGTGGAAGGAACCAGTTCCGAAGCCCGATGGAATTCCTCCGACATGGCTCCGGGAACATATACGGTCAAGGTGCGTGTGGACGATGGGAAAGGTGGCACGGCGGATTGCTCCGGCGACATTCGCGTTGAACCGCGGCCGAATCGGCCGCCCACGCTCTCCTGCTCGGCAGACCGCACTCCGATCATGCAGGGCGAAAGCAGCGGCATCACTGCAAACGGCAGCGACCCAGACAACGATCCGTTGACCTACAGCTACACGAGTACGGGAGGTCAGATCACAGGAAGCGGAGCAAAAGTGCAATTCGATTCGACTGGCGCGCCGGCGGGCACCTACGAAGTGAAATGCAATGTCAGCGATGGGCGCGGCGGCATGGCGGACGCTTCCACAAGCGTGGAAGTGCAGGCGCCTCCACCACCGCCAGAGGTGGTAGAGCTCGAAGCGAGACTTGCGCTGCACAGCATTTATTTCCAAACGGCTCGGCCCACAGTCCAGAATCCTGACGGAGGTCTTGTAGAGAGCCAGCAGAAACTGCTCACATCTCTAGCAGCGGACTTCCAGAGGTATCTTACGTTCAAGCCAGACGCACATTTGACCCTCGGCGGGCATGCGGACGTTCGGGGCTCCGTCGAGTTTAACAAGGCTCTCACCGAGCGGCGTGTAGAACGTACGAAAAACTTCCTGGTCGAACACGGCGTCCCGTCCGGCAGCATTGAGACGCGCTCGTTTGGCGAGGCCGACAATCTGGATGCCGATCAGGTGAAACAGCAGATGCAGGAAAACCCGGACTTGAGTCCCGATGACCGCCAGAAAATGCTGAACAATCTTGCAGTCATCGTCCTGGCAAACAATCGCCGCGTCGACGTGACGCTAAGCACCACGGGCCAGCAGTCAGTTCGTCGGTACCCGTTCAACGCCCGAGACGCCATGGCCTTGATTAGCACCGAGGGGACAGGAAAGCACAAAGCAACCACGCCAGCGGCGAGGAAGAAACGCAGGAAGCAATAGGAGCAGCAGGTTAGACGCTCGGTCATCTTAGACGCGCGGCGGATCTCAATGAGGTTCGCCGCGTGATCCGAGGCGCACTAGCTGGCCGCAACAACCAAGCAGGCTCCGAGAAACATCTCACGGTTATAGGGCCGGGCTCAACTTCCTTCATGCCGAAACAATCATTCATGAATCTACTTTCGATTGGTCTACGGTCGCAAACCGTCGCGCATGCTCACTCCAAAGGCGGCGGCGAATCCCAAACACGGGCGTCACGACGAGCGTATAATTGTGTTAGCTAGCCTCGCCCTCAGGCGGCATGGAATGTCACTCCGTGCCCGCCAACGACGTCTAAGTTATACGGAGGCATAGCATGAACTGGAACTGGGTGGAAGGCTCTTTGAAGCTGTACAGAGGGAAAATCAAGGAAAGCTGGGGAAGGCTGACCGAAGATGAGTTGTATGTGATTAACGGCAAGCGCGAACAGCTCGCTGGACGGTTGCAAAAAAGCCGCACGTTCGATGACATGGCCGAAGGCGTGCAATCAAGTCACGGCGGCTCACTGCGGTAAAGATTGCAGGCGGTTATTGAATCGTTGGTTCAACACCTAAAGATTTTATTTGCTTCCACCAACTCGCGCGGGACATAACTGTGTGGTGATGGGCCGCGTGTCTGAAACGAGGTACCTCTTATGGTGAAGAAACCTGCGAAACAGAAGAAGCAATCGACTGCCAAGTTCAAATCAGAGCAGAATCCCTTTGTCGGCGGTTATGAGCGCCTGGGCGGAAAGAAACTGGTGCAGCACGGCGCCGACAACTTCCAGCGACTGCAGAAACAGAAGCACGGAGCGAGCGGCTCTCCGCGTCGTTCCGGGTGATGGCCCTCGCCATAACGGCTTCGCAAGTCTAGGGAAACGTCCTCGCGCGCATCTCCACGAATAGCGAATCGGGTTGAAATTGGTATCATGGCTTGCAGAGGCGAGGATGAATCTGCGGCCCTGTTACAATGCAAGCGAAGACACGTTCCCATTACCACCAGACATTCGGGCGCGCTATGGTCCCTTCGGATTTCCGGAGCGTGCCGATGCCCACCGTCCGTATATAACCTCCAATTTCGTCATCGGGCTGGATGGCAGGGCTTCGTTCAGGGAAATCGCGGGCCGTACGAGCGGGTCGGAAGTTTCGAAAAGCAGCGAGGATCGCTGGCTGATGGACTTTCTGCGTGCCCACCATGACGCACAGTTGATCGGAGCCAGCACGCTGCGTGAAGAAAAAGACGCGGACGGGCAGGGCTCGGACTATGCCATCGAGGATGACGAATTGTGGGCGTACCGCATGGAGATCTTAAACTTCGGGCCACAGCGAGTCATGATTCTCACGGGATCCGGAAACATCGACGCCGAGCATCGCATCTTTCGATCATCGCGAGTTGAACCTTGGATCCTCACCACCTCCGCGGGGGAAAGGAACCTGCGAGCGCGGTTAAAGGCTTTGGGCCGCGAGCAAGCGATTAAGATCCTTGGCATCGGCGAAGGCACTCACGCCGACCTTGCGGCGATTTTGGAATTGCTTAGAAGAGAACACGGCATCCGAACTCTGCTTTGCGAAGGCGGACCGTCTCTTTATGGCGAACTGCTTGAGAAGGAGCTGATCGACGAGGATTTTCGGACCATTTCTATGCAGGTCCTGGGCGAATCAGGGAAAGCCGGCATCACGCGGCCCACTGCGTATGGACATGTCAGCTACACGCCGGAAAGCGCGCCGTGGTTTCGATTGGTCAGCATCCACTATTCGCTGCCTTACCATGCTTTTTTCCGCCTGCGATATGAGGGTCCCCGAAGGTTCGGGGAGATCCGGGGAGACTCAAAGCGCACGTGAACGTTCGTTTCGGCTCCTGCTGTAAGCGGTTTCACTAACGCCCTGCGCGATTCTTTCCGTATCCCGTGAACTAGCTGCAACAATTGCGTGTGTGTGCGCATCGAAGAGAGTGGGCGTTGACGCGGCCGGAGATTAAATCGCTTCCAAGGACCCACCTGTACCTATGGCTAGTAATCTTACGGGCGCGTAGATGCATGTCCTGTATTGAACAGACAATCTTCTTGTGGCACTGTAGACTCTCTGACGGGAGAGTTCTAATTACAGCAGCGATTCATCCAAGACCAAGACGCAGTCCACTCGCTCGAGTGAATTCCGCAGTTTGGTTTGAATCTCCACTGAATTGTTTGCATTCGGAACCTATCGCTCCGGACGTGAACCGGAAGCGCTCCTCCCCAGTTCGGGGGTTCCGGTATTTCTAACGTGCACCTGGATCTGGCCACTGTGATTCGGCGTGATCTTGGATGCAGCGAGTATGTACGGCTCGCGGTGAAAGCCGCGCCCAAAGCGCTGACGGCCTAAAAAGAAAACAGGGAAGGACAATTTATGGAACTCGAGAATTTGCAACGGAGACAGCCGGGCGACCGCGACATTAACTGGGTAACTTCTTCTTTTATGGTCTTATTTCATTTGGGCGCAATCGCCGCTCTTTTCTTTTTTACGTGGAAGGCTTTATTGGTCGCACTTTTTCTGTGGTGGGTTTCCGGAAGCCTCGGCGTTGGCATGTGCTATCACCGGCTGTTAACGCACCGCGCTTACAAGACTCCGAAATGGGTGGAGTACTTCTTGACGGTTTGCGCGACTTTGGCGCTCGAAGGCGGCCCTATTTTCTGGGTGGCGACGCACAGGATTCATCATCAATTCTCCGATCGCGAAGGGGATCCGCACTCTCCAATTGATGGCAAATGGTGGGCGCACGTGGGCTGGATCCTGGTAGGCAAATCGATGCACCACGACACATCCACGCTGGCCCGCTACGTTCCCGATCTGGCGAAGGACAAGTTTCAAGTTTGGATTACGAAATACAATTACGTGCCGATGATTGTGCTGGGCGTGGTGCTGTTCGCCATAGGCGGCCTTCCATTCCTGCTGTGGGGAGTTTTTCTGCGCACCGTGGTCGGCCTGCATGCCACATGGCTGGTGAATTCGGCAACGCACGTGTGGGGCTCTCGCCGATTTGCCACGCGCGATCATTCGACGAACAATTGGTGGGTGGCCCTGCTTACGTTTGGCGAGGGCTGGCATAACAACCATCATGCGTATCCCACTTCGGCGCGTCACGGCCTCCGGTGGTACGAAGTTGATCTGAATTGGTACGGAATTTGGGCTCTGAAAAAGCTGGGCCTCGCTCGGCAGATTCGCCGCGCGAAGACGGCGGTATTGCCGGGCGCGACCGCGTCTGCGGACATCGTTCCGGCCACACCACAAAGCGATTTGATCTCAGCCTAACGCAACACCCCCAAGAGCGGTGCGGTCACCACTATGGCCGCACCAATATCCTCACTCTTAACCCAATCCGAATTCGTGCCGAAGCGATAGCGCGTGGCTCTCCTGAATTTGCTGCGCTCGCATGAAACTGTGCTCGCGGTTCGCACGTCTCAGAGCATGTTCCTAATAGGAAAATCCCGCAGGGCGGAATGCCGTTAACCGCCAGTGTCAGGGGAGAGGATGCTATGAGAATAAGCCGCATTATTGTTGGAGCGCTGGCCGTTTTCGCGATGTCATTTACCATTGTTGCGCAGCAGAGGCGCCCCGGGCAGCAGCAACGGCCAGGGCTGTCTGGAATGCCCGGAATGACGGAGGAGCAGTCCCCGGCGCAGAATGAAAATGCTCAGGTACGCCATACGCCTCCACCGCCGGTTGAGAAGACAGAGGTGACGCATCACAGCGCGCGCATTGGCGGGCAGGAAATCAACTACACGGCTACTGCGGGCACGTACGTCATAAAAGACGATCAAGGCAATCCGAAGGCGACGTTCTTCTACGTGGGGTACACGAAGGACGGCGTACCGGATGCTTCCAAGCGCCCGGTCGCCTTTGTTTACAATGGCGGCCCTGGCTCGGCCTCGCTCTTCACTCACATGGGCATGGGACCTGAGCGCGTGGTACTCACAGCCGACGGCCACGGCATGGCCGCGCCATACACCATCACGGATAACGAAGATTCCTTCCTGGACGCCACGGATCTTGTTTTCGTTGATGCGATTTCGACAGGCTACAGCCGTCCCGCACCCGGCGAAAATCCGGCGCAGTTCCACGGGATCGTCGAAGACGCCGTATGGTTCTCCGACTTCATCTACCAGTACATCACACGCAACGAGCGCTGGGATTCGCCGAAGTATTTGATCGGTGAAAGCTATGGAACCACGCGCTCGGCGGAGCTCTCTGGCGTCTTGCAGGAGCGCCACCAGATTTATCTGAATGGAATCGTGCTGGTATCCACGGTTGCTTTTGCGAGTTGGGGAGCCGATGACCGGTCGGAATTCTATCTGCCGACGTATGTGACTTCCGCGTGGTACCACCATTTGCTGGCGCCCGATCTTGAAAGCGAGAGCGTGGGGCAAATTGCTCAACAGGCTCGCGAATTCGCGCACGGCGAATATGCGCAAGCGCTGGCGAAAGGCGACCAGCTATCTCCCGAAGAGAAAGAAAAAGTGGTGAAAGACATGGCGCGCCTGACGGCGCTTTCACCAACGTACATTGAAGAAGCGGACCTGCGCGTCAGTCCTTTCCGCTGGTTCACGGAGCTTGAACGTGATAAGCGGCTTGTGGTTGGCCGTCTCGACTCACGCTTCGAAGGCATGAACAGAGACGCCGCGAGTGAACGGCCCGAATACGATCCGAGCGAAGCGTCATACGAAGGGGCATTCGTCGCGACGTTCCAGGATTATGTGCGCCGCGATTTGAAGTGGGACAGCGAGAATTATTATACCGTCACCGCGAACGTGCGGCCCTGGGATCAGACCGGCAACACGGATGTGGCGGAAGTATTGCGTTCCGCGATGACGCAGCAATCGAATCTGAAGGTGCTGGTCGTCTGCGGATATTACGATCTGGCGACGCCGTTCAATGGCATCGAGGAAACTGTATCTCACATGGGCCTCGAGCCGTCGGTTCGCAAGAACATCAGCTTCTCCTATTACGATTCGGGCCACATGGTCTACATCGACGAGAAAGCGCATCATAAGCTGCACAAGGACGTGGATAACTTCATCAACTCGAGCTACGCGCACTAAACAGGCATCGCGTAACTTGTAAGCCAATTCCTGCAGATCGTCGGATTGTTGCGGCGTCGGAGCGTCTTGAGCTTCGTCGCCGCCGCAATCTCCATCTCGCGTTGCTTCTGTTACCTGTGTTCCAATGCGGAACATGCTGCTTCACTCGGTACATCCTTGATCTGCAAGATCATCGCTGCATTTTTAGCAACTTTCTATGCTGCTGATTCCCCGAAGTTAAAGAAGCGAGAGCTGCGCTCCTCATGGGCATTGTCGTGCTCCGTGAATCTCTTGCGTCCCCTCTCATCCGGAGCTCGCGAATGAAAGTTCTGCTCGTCGACGACGATCCCATTTCGCGATTGTTGCTCTTGCCGCTGTTGGACAAATGGGGTTGCGACGTTATGGTTGCGAAAGATGGAACTGCAGCGTGGGCCGCCCTTCAGGCGCCGGATAGTCCGCATTTGGTTCTGATGGATTGGATGATGCCCGGCTTGAGCGGCGTGGAAATATGCCGGAAACTACGCGCGCGCAATGTGGAAGCATACACGTACGTGATTCTGCTGACGGCCCGCCATAATCAACAGGACGTCATTGAAGGCCTCGAATCCGGGGCTGATGATTATTTGACGAAGCCGTGTAACACGCCGGAGTTGCGCGCGCGCATCCGCATTGGCGAGCGGATTCTGCAAATGCAAGCGGATATGATTCAAGCGCGGGAACTTGTCCGTTTCAAATCAACGCACGATTCGTTAACGGGCACGTGGAGCCGCGGAAATACTCTCGACATGCTCGAGCGGGAATTGAGCCGTGCAAATCGCGAGGGCAAACCTCTTGGGGTGATTCTCATTGACTTCGACCGCTTCAAAAACATCAATGATTCGCTGGGGCAGTTGGCGGGAGACGATGTAATGCGCGAAGCCGCGCTGCGAATTCTTGGGTCCGTCCGCATATACGATATCGTCGGGAGGGTAGGAGGCGAAGAGTTTCTGCTTCTGTTTTCCGGCTGCGATACCGCAGCCGTTCGAAGCAAGGCTGAACGAATCCGCGGCATTATTGCCGGCTCGCCGTTCAACACCATCACGGGCACGGTTTCGTTGACGGCGAGTCTCGCCGCATTTTCGGCGGCGCCCAGCGAGTTTCACACGTCCGAGTCCGTGCTGCGCTCATTAAATGAAGCGCTCTGTCGCGCAAAAGAACTGGGACGCAACCGCGTCGAAATGTTCGTTGAGGAGAGTCCTGCCCCCGCTCCGGTTCTTGACGGAATCACATCTCCCGCAAAACTGCTGAGCCACACGCACGAGTAGCCCCGCTTGCGCTGGTATATTCCTGATTTGCAACTTCGCCGGATATAACCCGCATTTTCGAGCGTTTTTATGCTATTTTTGATGGTGCAGTGGGATTAGCGGCAACGCAGTTTGCGGGCACGCGAGACATTCCCCGAATTCGATTTGCAACGCCCCTGCCAAGCTTCGCGAATTGCGCGAAGCCCTACGTTCATACGAAAGTGAAATAAAGCGAAGCCCTGCTTCAATTTTTGCGGCAGCTTCCAGAATCACCAACGAGAATTGTGCATGAGGAGAAGGATCTAAGCATGGCGCAGCCGATTCGCAACATCGCAATTATTGCGCACGTCGATCATGGCAAGACCACGCTCGTGGACGCCATGCTGAGGCAGAGCGGAATTTTCCGCGCGAATCAGGTGGTCGTCGAGCGCGTGATGGATTCGAACGACCTGGAGCGCGAACGCGGCATCACCATCCTCGCCAAAAATACTGCGCTGTTTTATCACGACACAAAAATCAATATCGTCGACACGCCGGGCCACAGCGATTTCGGCGGCGAAGTGGAACGCGCGCTGCGCATGGTCGATGGCGTGCTCCTTCTCGTGGACGCCAGCGAAGGCCCGCTGCCGCAAACGCGTTACGTCCTGCAGAAGGCACTGCAGGCGCATCTTCCGCCGATCATTGTGCTGAATAAAATTGACCGCTCCGATGCGCGCGCCAGGGAAGTGCTCGACGAGATCTATGATTTATTCATCGACCTCGACGCCACGGAAGATCAACTTTCGTTTCCCGTACTCTACACCAATGCAAAAACAGGCGTTGCGCACCGCAAATTGGATGACGGCTCGACAAATCTTCAGCCGTTGTTTGAGGCAATCGTCTCCGCGATACCCGCGCCCTCGGGCGATCCAGCGGGAGCGTTGCAAGTTCAAGTCACGAATCTCGATTACAGCGATTTTCTGGGACGCATTGCGATTGGCCGCGTTTTCAGCGGCACGCTGCGACGCGGCTCCGAAGTGG
>DATNDO010000138.1:0-6857 GCA_035606955.1 Candidatus Angelobacter sp. | reverse complement strand
GGGTCTGCACGCGAACCCGTGCCAGAGGCTGTATCTGAACTTGTAAATGACCCAACCACCGTAATCGCCACCCCTCCCGTCGAACCAAGTCCCGAAATGATGCAGGCCGAAGCGAGCGAAAGCACATCCACTAGTCGTGATGGAGATCTTCCTCCGGAGACTTCTACCGGCCTTGTCACCGAAGCGAGCTAATCACTTCTCCCGCGTGGGTGTTGCAACTTTCCCCAGTCGCAATCATCGGCACCCAAGGCTACTGCTTGTAAACCAATCGCGGCCCGCTGACTTGTGTCGCTTTCAAATTCACACTCACTTCAACGCGATCGGCGATCTTTACGAACGGAATTCCTTTGGTCATTCCGTAGTCCTTGCGATCGAAGGCCATGGTTCCGATAATCCTTCCCGAGCCTGTTCCCTTGCCGGTAATCGTCAGCGCCAGCGTCTGGACTTTTGTCACTCCGCGTAACTTAAAGTCGCCGCTGACTTCGAAGCTGTCAGGACCAGTCTGAATAACCCTCGTTGATCGAAATGTGATCAACGCGTCCCGCTTGGCGTTAAAAAAATCCTTGCCTTTTAGTTTGCGATTCTTGATGCCGTTTCCTGTATTCACACTGGCTGCCTGAATCCTGATGTCCAAAACTCCCGACGTCACATCGGGAGATGTGAATGTCAGAGTGGCGTTCCACTTGTCGAAAGTACCGTCGACAGGCGCCGATGCCTTGACGCTGAAGTGAATCGAACTTTCCTCCGGCGCGATTTTGAAAACAGGAACACTCGCAGGAGCCTGCGCCCGTGTTGCGGAATAAAACAAAGTGGACGCCAACAGGAAAAATAGAATGAATCGCACGCTTGCCAGCCTCGCCCTACTGCCTGAGTAAGCAGAACTTATATCCCAGAATTTTGTAAACCAATTTCGCGGCGAGAAAATCCGATGCGTGCTCCCCGGCCCGCGGCAGCAACTCGACCACATCTGCCGCAACAATATTCCGCGCCTCGGCCACGGCGCGAATCAGCGCTGTCACTTGATACCAATCGAGGCCGCCGGGCTCTGGCGTTCCTGTCGCGGGCATGTACGCCGGGTCGAATCCGTCGAGGTCCACGGTCAGGTACACGTGCTCCGGCAAATGCTCGATCACGCGTGGAATCCAGCTATCGTTCCGCGCACGCGCAATATCTCGCGCCCAAAAAATCTTCGTGTGAAGTCGGGGAATCGCATCTGCTTCTTCAATCGAAAGCGAGCGAATCGCTACTTGCACCGCGGGACATATCTCCACCACGCGGCGCATCGCCGATGCGTGGCTCGCGCGATTCCCTTGATACGCCTCGCGCAGATCCGCGTGCGCGTCGATTTGCAGCACCGCAAGCTCCGGAAACTTTTTCGCCGCTGCCGACACAAGCGGCGGAGTCAGCGAATGTTCGCCGCCCAGCGCCACTGGGAATTTTCCGTCCTTGAGCAGCGCGAGTTCAGTCGTATGAATTTCCGCCAGCACTTTTTCGAGTGTTCCTTCGGCCGTGTCGATTGCCGGAAGCGTCGCGATCCCAATTTTCGAATACGTCTCCACTTCGAGTTCCTCGTCCCACGTCTCCATGTTGCGGCTCGCGGCGATGATCGCGGCCGGACCGTTGCGCGTTCCGTGCTCATACGTGGTCGTGCGTTCGAGCGGCACAGGAAAAATTACCGCGCGCGCCGTTTCGTAACGTGAATTTTCTTCCGGAATGCCGCCGAAATTTTCCGGCGAAGCAAGTGTGTAACTTTTTAGTTCCACGATGAAACACCCTCACAAACAGATTTTTTTCTTTTCTCTTGACGCACTTTGCGCTATTTATAGCCCACAAAATATTTTTGCGCGATTTTAGTCAGCAAAGAACGCGTTGGAGGTGATACATTACCTGCGAGGAACGTGAATGGCAAAGAAAAAGGGAGTGACCGAACGCGTTCTGCATGATCCTATCGCGGATCGCCTCACGCCGACTCATCCGCTCGATCTTTCCAAAGCCCGCACCGTTGATTCCCTCGTTCGCGCGATGGGCCGCACGGCTTTCACTGGACGCCAGGTCGGCGATGCTGCCGACGTTCTCGAAGCGATGGCGCGCGACAAGGATTGTTTCGTCGTGCTCACTCTTTCCGGCGCGCTCACCGTCGCAAAAATGGGTCTCGTCTTTTGCGACTTGATCGATTCCGGAATCGTGAAGGCTGTTGTCTCGACGGGCGCGCTCATGGCTCACGGCCTTGTCGAGGCCGCCGGCAAGAGCCATTTCCGCTACGATCCCAAGATGGGCGATAAGGAGCTTTTCTTCGCGGGCTACAATCGCGTTTACGATTCGCTCGAACCGGAGGTCAATCTCGATTACATCGAGGAAATTGTCGAGGCGCTCTTCGAAAAATGGGATCCGAAAGAAATCGTGTCGAGTTGGAAACTTAATCGCCGGATCGGCGAATACTTAATTCAGCACGCGGAAGGACGCGGCATCTTGAAATCCGCGGCCGAAAATAACGTTCCCGTTTTCATTCCGGCATTCACCGACTCCGAAATCGGCATCGATTTCGCGCTGCACCAGCGCCAGCGGCGCAAGGATGGACGCCCTGAGTTGCGCTTCGATTCTTTCACCGACTTCGAGCATTTCGCCGAGACCATGCTCGCCACCAAACGCATGGGGATTTTCACGGTTGGCGGCGGCGTTCCGCGCAACTGGTCGCAACAGTTTGGCGTTTATGCAGAGTTACTCGCGCGCCGCGGCTACGAGGAAATGCCGCTCAAGCGTTACAACTACGGCCTGCGCATTTGTCCCGAGCCGGTGCATTGGGGCGGACTTTCCGGCAGCACGTACACGGAAGCCGTTTCGTGGGGAAAATTCGTGCCCGCTGATGAAGGCGGCAAATTCGCGGAGGTTTTCGAAGATGCCACCGTTGCGCTTCCGCTTATCGTGGGCGCGGTCCTCGAACGCATCGGTTACTTCGATCAGCACGCGGAAAAGAAAGATGCCAAAAAGAACTCAGCGCCGAACCATCACCATCGCTCCGTAGTTCACAGCAGTGATTGATTTAGCAAGGAAGGAGAAAGTCCATGAGCCAGAAAAACGACAAGCGCGGCCCCGATTACAATCAGCTCGAAGAAGGAACACGGCAATCCAAGCCCATTTTGCGCCAGCAGGCGCGCGAGATTCAGCCCTATGGCAAAATTGCAAAGTTGCCCATCGCCCTCGACGAAAAGGTCTGCGCTGCCAGCGCGGAAAACTTAAATCAACTCCTCGCCGATACAATGACGCTGCGCGATATGTACAAGAAACATCATTGGCAGGTCGCGGGACACACGTTCTACCAGATTCATCTTCTCTTCGATAAGCATCACAACGAGCAGGACGAACTGGTCGATACGATCGCCGAACGCATTCAGACTCTGGGCGCCATCAGTCTGGCCATGGCTGCCGACGTGGCCGAGACCACATTGATTCCGCGTCCACCGCGCGGCCGCGAAGAGCTACCCGTGCAACTCTCGCGCCTTCTCGAGGCGCATGAAATCATTTTGAAGGAAGCGCGGACGTTTGCGCGCGACGCCGACGAAGCGGGCGACGACGGCACAAACGATTTGCTCGTCAGCCAGGTGATTCGCACCAATGAATTGCAAGTGTGGTTCCTGGCCGAGCATCTGGTCGACGTGCCCGTCGTCCACGCGGACAAGGCAAAGGGCGCCTCAGCCGGCCGCTAACAATCCATCCTCGCCAGACTCGGTGTTATTCCGATGAGCCTGCCGCTTACGCGCTGTGGCGGGCAGGTAGGGAATCTGCTTTGGGTGAGTTTCACACCTCGGTGGAAAGGCAGGTCGAGGAAAACGTGTTCCGCTGCGAGTTACACTCAAGAATGCGTTGTCATTCCGAGGAGCCGTGCGACCAGGAATCTGCTTTTTCTGTTTTTGCCCGCGCGGTGTGGAAGATACATGGCCGCGCGCGAGATATCAAACCAGCTGAATTTCTTCTTCTAGTCTAATCCCGTACTTCTCGAACACTCGTTCCTTCACCACCGCAATCAGAAATTTCACGTCCGCCGCGGTGGCCCCGCCGAGATTCACGATAAAATTCGGATGCTTTTGCGACACTTGCGCGCCGCCATGCTGCGTCCCGCGCAATCCAGCCTCTGAAATCAAATACGCCGTCGGTACCACGGGAAACGGATCGACCTTGACGACTTTCGCCACCGCATCGCGCATTTCGTCAGGCACCAGTTTCAAATCCACATTCTGGAACGTGCTGCCAATGTTCGGATACTCCATCGGGTGCCGTTCGAGCCTATAATTGATTTTGTCCTGAATTCCCGCAGCGATGGCCGCGCGCTCGCCCTGAATCATATTGATTTTCGTAGTCAGAATAATTTCGCGCCCGTTCTTTTCCTTGAAAATACTTGACCGGTACCCGAATTGGCACGCCACGTTGTCGCGCGAAATCGTTTCCAGCATTTCCACGTCGAAACTCTCGACGCTGACGACGCGATCCTTGATTTCTCCGCGAAATGCGCCCGCATTTCCGCGCACTGCGCCGCCCACCGTTCCCGGCAACCCGCCCGCCCACTCGAGCCCGCTCAGCGAATGCTCAATCGTGAATTTCAGCAAATCCGCAACCAACACACCCGCTCCCACCGTCACCACATTTCCGTGCCGTTCGAGCTGCATCAGACTTGGCTTCAGCATCAGTCCGTCGAAGCCGCTGTCGCTGATCAATAAATTTGTGCCACCGCCCAAAACGAAAAGCTGCAGGTTCTGCTCGCGCGCAAACAGCACGCCCGCGCGAATTTCCTCTTCGTTCGTCGCCTCGCAAAAATAGCGCGCCGGGCCGCCGATACGGTAATTGCTGTGCGGCGCGAGCGGAACGCCTACGAGAATTTTCACCGTCGCGATTTGCGTGTCCTTTTGCATGATGCGCTTTTTAATCCAATTCTCTTTATGCGAGGCCGATCCTTGTTCAGTTCTCCGAGAGAGTGTCTAGAATACTCAGAAAATCCTTCCCGCTAAACAACGATGATTCCGCATGTGCTCAGAGATTAAGATGCACTCGGGGCAGGGAAGTGCCGAGAGAAAAAGTGGCGCGTGTTGACTTGCCAATCGTCGACGTCTATTCTCGACACAAAGGAGCATACTCACATGGCAAGAAGATTTCTGGCTGCAGGAGCCATTCTGTTTTTCGCGGGATCGCTAATTCTTTTCGCGGCCAATCGCCCCGAGCAAACCTGGCAAGGCTACGTCACCGACACCTACTGCGGGTTCAATCGCGCCAACAAAGCCCCGACCAAGTCCTGCACCCTTGAATGCATCAAGAATGAGCATGCCAAGTACGCCTTCTACAATTTCGCCGATAAGAAGGTGTACATCCTGAATCCGCAGAGCGAGGCCGCGAAGTACGCCGGCCAAACGGTCACGGTGAAGGGCACGGTAGGCGGCCACGAGGAATTTGCGACGGGAAAAGGGCCGACCGCGGGCGCGATCATCACTGCGTCTTCTATCACGCCCGAAGCTAGCAAGTAGCCTCTTTGCGCGCCATCATGGGCCTGTTAGTCATTACGGGGCAATTACGTCTAGATCGTTTGCCACCACCACGGGCCCGTTGAATTTCTTGCGAATTCCCGCAAGCATCTCCGTCTGATCGCTCGATCCCAGCGGGACGTAATGAGTGATCACCAGAACTTTTGATCGCGCCTTCGCCGCAATTTCTCCAAGCTCCTCGGCTGAAATGTGGAACGAGCGGAAATATGCGGCGTCCGGCGTCACTTCGCCACCGCCGTGGCCGTCCGCAGAGTAAACCTCGTGGATCAGAATGTCGCAGCCGTTGCACGCGTCGACGATGCTTTGCGCGGGCCGCGTGTCGCCCGAAATCACAATCGATTTGCCATCCGCGTCAAAGCGATACCCCAACGCCTCTTTCCAGCTTCCATGGAGCACCGCGAAAGCAGTCACTTTCACATTCGCATCCTGGTAAACCACGCCCGGTTGAATTTCGTGTACAACCACTTTGTACGCGCCGGTCGTGTTGTGCTCGCGCCCGTGGATGCGAATGTCGATATCTTCCGCCCACGCCTTTTCTATATTATTCACCATTGCCTGCGTTCCCTCGGGGCCATAAAGCCGCAAAGGCACTGGGCGATGCATCACCCACGGTGTGAAAATTAAATCCGGTAAGCCCAGTGTGTGGTCAGAATGTAAGTGCGTCAGAAACGCGATATCGAGTTGATCCGTGTGCAGCGCCTTGATTCCGCGCGCGTACGCCGCTGTGGCCTGCCGGACCAATCCAACTCCCGCGTCCACAACATAAGCTTTGCCGTTCGCGACAATCGCCAGTGACGGTCCCTGCCGTCCCGGATCCGGTCGCGGCATTCCCGTCCCCAGAAAAACCACGAACACGCCATGCGCGGAAGTTGGCACTTTCTCTTCTTGCGCGCGCGCTCGACGAGTCGCGAAGAAAATGCAAATCAGCGCGGCAATCGCCATCAAGGAACAGACGGCGTGTCCAACGCATTTATTCTTCACGGTAAGCCTCCCCACATCCCAGCGGAGAATATCACCAAATGCGGCGCACCACTCCGCGAAGCGGCTCAAAAGGATTTGCAGCTCAAACAGCAGGAAGGAACTTACAAAAATGCGAGGAAAGAAACCCGCGCGCCGCTAGTCGTCTTCGCCGAGCAGGATCGCCGCGGCCAGAACAGTCGTCCACAGCCCGCGCTTGTCGCCCACCGCGGATTGCGTGATGTTCATCGTGCGCACGATTTTATTTGAGATGCGGTAAACCTCTTTTTTCTCGTCCCACGACAAATCCGGATCGAATTCCACGTTCAACGTCGTCGCCAGCATTTCCGCCGCGAGTTCTTCCGCGTATTC
>DATNDO010000125.1:0-7508 GCA_035606955.1 Candidatus Angelobacter sp. | reverse complement strand
GTAGCCATCGACCGCGCGGAAACGCTGCTCGAACAGCAGATGACTCCGCAAACGGATGCGTCGCTCTTTCGCGGATTTGTCGCGGAACTTGCGGGGAGCGCGAATTGAGCGCGCTGGCACAACGATACGCGGCGGCGCTGGCGGATGCGGCGTTTGCGCACAATGCCGTTGAGAAGATCAAGCGCGAGTTGGGCGAGTTTGCCGGAATGCTCGAGAATTCACCCGAACTGCGGAACGTGCTGACGACTCCGGCGATTGGTCCCGGCGCGAAAAAGGCCGTGATTGGCGAGCTTGCGCAGAAAATGGGATTGGATGTTGAAGTGAAGAATTTTCTGTTTGTGCTGGTGGATCACGGACGGACGGGAATTCTGAGCGAGATCCGACAGGCGTTTGAAACGGAAAGCAATGCACGAATGGGAATCGTGGATGCGCAGGTGACCTCGGCGCGCGAACTTTCAATGGAAGAAAAAACGCAACTGACAAAGACGCTGGAACAGGTCACGGGGAAGAAAGTGCAGACGCAATATCAACTCGACGCCAGCCTGATCGGCGGCACGACAGTGCGAATCGGCTCGACAATCTACGACGGATCGGTACGCGAGCAGCTCAACCGGCTGCGCACGCGGCTCGAAGCTCAATAGGAGCAGTGAATGGCGACAATCAAGGCTGACGAGATCACAAAAATAATTCGCGAGCAGATCGAGAATTACCAGCAGGTGATGGCCGTCGAAGAAGTGGGCTCGGTAATCTCGGTGGGCGACGGCATCGCGCGCATTCATGGTCTCGACAAATGCATGGCGGGCGAAATGCTTGAGTTTCCGCACGACGTGTTCGGGATCGCGCTGAACCTGGAAGAGGATCAAGTCGGAACGGTGTTGCTGGGCGACTACACGGAAATCAAAGAGGGCGACACGGTGCGGCGGACGAAGAAAATTATGTCCGTGCCGGTGGGCGATGCGCTGATTGGGCGCGTGGTGAATCCGCTCGGGCAGCCGCTCGACGATAAAGGACCGATCGCGACGGAGAAGCGCAATCCGATTGAGCGTCTGGCGCCGGGCGTGATTGACCGGCAGCCGGTGCGCGAGCCTTTGCAGACGGGCATCAAGGCCATCGATGCGATGATTCCCATCGGCCGCGGGCAGCGCGAGTTGATCATTGGCGACCGGCAGACGGGCAAGACCGCGATCATTCTGGATACGATTATCAACCAGCGCGGCGGCGACATGATTTCCATTTACTGCGCCATCGGGCAGAAGCGTTCGACCGTGGCGCAGGTGGTGAAAACGCTGACCGACAGCGGCGCGATGGAGCACAGCATTGTCGTGGCGGCGACGGCGTCGGAACCTGCGACGATGCAGTACATCGCCCCATTTGCGGCATGCGCGATTGGCGAATTTTTCCGCGACGCCGGCAAGCATGCGGTTTGTTTCTACGACGACCTTTCGAAGCACGCGCAGGCATACCGCGAAATTTCGCTGCTGCTGCGTCGCCCTCCCGGACGCGAAGCGTATCCGGGCGACGTTTTCTTCCTGCACTCACGGCTGCTGGAACGCGCCGCAAAACTTAGCAAGGAACTGGGCGGCGGTTCGCTTTCAGCGCTTCCGGTGATTGAGACGCAGGCGGGCGACGTCTCGGCGTACATTCCGACGAACGTGATTTCGATTACGGACGGGCAGATTTATCTGGAATCGGATTTGTTCAACGCGGGCATTCGTCCCGCGATCAACGCGGGAATTTCCGTGAGCCGCGTGGGCGGCAACGCGCAGATTAAGGCCATGAAGCAGGTGGCGGGCACGTTGCGGCTCGACATGGCGCAATTCCGCGAGCTTGCGGCGTTTGCGCAATTCGGCTCCGAGCTGGATAAAGCGACGCAGGCGCAGCTCGGCCGCGGACAACGGCTTACCGAGATTCTGAAACAGGACCAATACCAGCCGCTCCCCGTCGAAAAGCAAATCCTGATTATTTATGCCGGAACGAACCGCTACATCGACGATCTGCCGGTGGAAGATGTGCGGCGATTCGAAAAGGAAATGTACAGCTTCGTGGAAACGAACTACAACGGCGTGCTGAAGGCGATTGCGCAGAAGAAAGCATTCGACGACGCTTTGCGCGCGGACGTGAAAAAAGCGCTCGACGATTTCAAGGAGCGGTTTGTACCGAGCACCAAGACCGCGGAGGCTGCTGCCGCCGCGAACTGAGCGGCGCGCGAAACCGTTCCATGCCCACCCTGCTTGATTATCGTCGGCGCATCCGGTCCGTAAAGAACACGCAGCAGATCACGCGCGCGATGAAGTTCGTGGCAGCCGCGAAATTGCGGCGCGCGCAAGAGGGCGTGTTCCATGCGCGGCCGTATGCGAAAGAAATTCGCCGCGTGTTGCAATCGGCGATGCAGCGGGTATCCGAGCCGCAGCACTCGCTGCTGGAAAGAAGGCCGGAGCAGCGCGTCCTGGTGCTGGTGCTCACGTCGGATAAAGGCCTCGCGGGGGCATTCAATACCAACGTACTTCGCAAGGCGGCCGAGTATCTGCGGCAACTCCAGGGAAAAGATGTGCAATCGATCGCCGTGGGCCGCAAGGGCGTGGAAGCGTTCCGCCGACGGAAATGGAAACTTGCCGGCGAATATTTGAACGTCTCGACGCATGTGGAGTTTCGCCATGCGGAAGAAATCTCCAAGCGCATCGCGGAGATGTATTCAAAGCACGAAGCCGATGCCGTATACGCTGTCTATAACGAGTTCAAGAGCGTGATGGTGCAGCAGCTTCGCCTAGTGAAATTGCTGCCGCTCGATTCGGAATCGTTCGCACACGCCGGGGCAGAAAAGAAGGCGGGTGACTCCGAGACGAAAAAAGAATCCGCAGAATTACTGGAGACCGTGGATTACATTTACGAGGAACCGCCCGAGGAAATTTTCGCGCATTTGGTGCCACGGTATCTGGAGACGGAGATTTTCCGCATCCTGCTCGAATCCGCCGCCGCGGAGCATGCGGCGCGCATGACGGCCATGGACGCAGCGACGACCAACGCAGGAGAGCTGATCACGGAGTTGACGCTGGACATGAACCGAATTCGCCAGGCCAGCATCACCAAGGAAATTATTGAAATCGTAAGCGGCGCCGCTTTCGCGGCGTCCTCATAGGCAAGGGAGCTTTCCGATGGCAGAGGATTCAAAGGCAGCAGAGAAAAAGGGCGGGCATGTTGGCCACGTGGTGCAGGTGATCGGGCCAGTGGTGGACGTGCAATTCGAGGAAGGCCACCTGCCGCAGATCTACAACGCGGTGCGCATCACGAGCGAAGGCTTCGAGGTTCCGGAGCCGCTCGACATCGTCACCGAGGTGCAACAGCATTTGGGCGAAGGACGCGTGCGCGCAGTGGCGTTGAAACCAACCGAGGGAGTGGTTCGGGGAATGAAGGCCGTCGACACGGGAGCGGGAATTTCGATTCCGGTGGGCCGCGGCACACTGGGACGGATACTGAACGTGCTCGGCGAGCCCGTGGACAAGCTGGGTCCGGTGGAGGCGAAGGAGCACTGGGCGATTCACCGGCCGGCTCCCGCGCTTGACCAGCAATCCACGTCGCTCGAAATGTTTGAGACAGGCATTAAGGTGGTTGACCTGATTGAGCCGTACCTGAAGGGCGGCAAGATTGGATTGTTCGGCGGCGCGGGCGTCGGCAAGACCGTGCTGATCATGGAGCTGATTCACAACGTCGCGATGAAGCACGGCGGCGTCTCCGTGTTCGCCGGAGTGGGCGAGCGCACTCGCGAAGGCAACGACCTGTGGCTCGAAATGAGCGAGGGCGGCGTTATCGTGCCGGGTAATTCGGAGAAGTCGCGCGCGGCGCTGATTTACGGGCAGATGACGGAGCCTCCCGGAGCGCGCCTGCGCGTCGGGCTGACCGGATTAACAGTGGCGGAATATTTCCGCGATGCGGAAGGGCTCGACGTGCTGCTCTTTATCGACAATATTTTCCGTTTCGTGCAGGCGGGCTCGGAAGTATCGGCACTGCTGGGCCGCATGCCATCGGCCGTGGGCTACCAGCCGAACTTGAATACGGAAATTGGCGAACTGCAGGAGCGCATCACATCGACGAAGAAAGGCTCGATCACCTCGGTGCAGGCGATTTACGTGCCCGCGGACGATTACACGGATCCCGCCCCAGCCGCGACGTTTGCGCACCTTGACGCGACAACGAACCTGAGCCGCCAAGTTTCCGAGTTGGGAATTTATCCCGCGGTCGATCCGCTGGCAAGTTTTTCGCGCATTCTCGACGCGCGCATCGTCGGCCAGGAGCATTACGACGTGGCGCGCTCGGTGAAATCGACGCTGCAACGTTATAAAGATTTGCAGGACATCATCGCGATTCTCGGTATCGAGGAATTGCCCGAGGAAGACAAGCTGATCGTGGCGCGCGCGCGCAAGATTCAGAAATTCATGTCGCAGCCGATGTTCGTGGCGGCGCAGTTCACGGGCCTCGAAGGAAAGTACGTGAAGGTGGAGGACACGATTCGCGGGTTCAAGGAAATCGTGGAAGGGAAGCACGACGATTTGTCCGAGCAAGCGTTCTACATGGTGGGGACGATCGAAGAGGCGCGAGAAAAGGCCGAGAAGATGGCGGCCAGCGCGTAAAGTTAAAGGTAAAAGGGAAGAAGCAACCAGGAAGCGATGCTGCCGGAAAACATCGAGCTCGACATTGTGACGCCGGAGCGATTTGTGCTTCAGGAGACTGTGCAGTCGGTCGAATTGCCCGGCAAGGAAGGATACATGGGCATCCTGCCGGGGCATGCGCCGCTGCTCTCCGAGCTTGGCGTCGGGACGCTCTCGTATCGCAAAGGCAGCGATGTGGAATACTTTGCGGTGATCAGGGGTTTCGTGGAAGTTTTGCCGGGACGAGTGATCGTGCTGGCCGATGCTTGCGAGCGCGCGGAGGAAATCGACGTGGCGCGCGCGCGGACGGCGCTGGAACGGGCAAAGGGCGAGATGGCGAAGAAATCCTCCGCGGATGCGGATTGGGATCGCGCCAGCCTGGCGTTGAATCGCGCGCTGGCACGCTTGCAGGCCGCTGCGAAGGGCGGCGTCGCCGGCGCTTCCGAGGAAGTCTCCCGCCATTAAAGGGCCGCAGGGCAGCCGCAGGTTGTTGTCTTACCCGCAAAGTTGTCGCTTGATCCGCACCGTGAAGCGCGCCGATTGAATCCGCCACGTTTGTAGAGCATCTTTAAGAGTGGAATCAGCGGGAGACTGTCTGATGGCCGTGATTACGATGTATTGCACGCGATGGTGCGGCGATTGCTGGAGAACGAAACTCTTCCTGAGAGAGCGCGGAATCGAATTTCGCGAAGTGGATATTGATAAGTCGCCCGAGGCTGAAGCGCTGGTCCTGCGCGTCAACAATGGCCGCCGCAAAGTGCCTACGCTGGAAGTGGATGGCCGGTACTTTGCGAACAGCCCGTTCGATCCTTACACACTTGCCGAAGAATTAAAAATTCCCCTGAATTCGTGATTGGCTAGCCAGCCTAAAGCCGCACGTTACTGCGCCGCGATGCCGCGCGTGTAGACGCCGGCAACTTTTAGCTCGGGAGTGAGAAGGACGAGGTCGGCGTCGGCGCCCACGGCGAGGACGCCCTTTTTTTTCTCCAAACCCACGCGCCGCGCTGGGTTGAGAGTGCCCATTCGCACAGCTTCGAGCAATGGTACGCCGAGGCGCACCATGTGCTGCAACGCGCGGTCGAGCGTGAGCGTGCTGCCAGCGAGTTTGCCTTCGCGATTGCGACACACGCCACCGGAAACAGTTACGTCGAAAGTCCCCAGGCGATAGCTGCCGTCGCGCATGCCCGTAGCTGCTGTGCCGTCGCTGACCAGGATGACGAGGTCAGGACCCTTGGCGGCGAGCAGCAGGCGAATCGCGGGATCATCGACGTGGACACCGTCGGCGATAATTTCGGCGGTGACGGAATCGTCGGTAAGCACGGCGCCAAGCACTCCCGTTTCACGATGCGAAAACGGGCGCATGGCGTTGAAGACGTGGACGGCATGGCGCGCGCCGCAAAAAATTGCGTTGTGGGCCTGCTCGTAGGTGGCGTCGGTGTGGCCCAACGCAACAACAATGCCGCGCGCATAGCCGTGTTCGACCAGGCCAAGCGCGCCGGGAATCTCCGGTGCGAGCGTGAGAATCCGCACGTTGCCGCCTGCGGCTTCGAGGTAACGATCGAGCAGTGGAATGGAGGGTTTGGCGATAGCGCCCGGCGGGTGAACGCCACGGCGGTTCAAACTGATGAACGGGCCTTCGAGGTGGATACCGACGACTTCGGCGGTGGGAGTTGCAGGCTCGCCCGTGTTGGCGGGGCTTGCGATGTAACGCGCGATGTCTTCGAGGCAGCGGCGCGTTTCGTCGGGCGGCGCGGTGACCGTGGTCGCTAGAAGGGAAGTGGTTCCGTGACGCGCGACCGTTTTCGCGACGGTGGTGAGAGCTTCCTCGGTGGAAGACATGACGTCATGTCCTCCCGCGCCGTGGATGTGAATATCGACGAAGCCCGGAATCAGGGTCATGTCGCGCGCAACGATTTCTTTCGAGCCCGATGGGAGCTCGAATTCGTCGCGGCGTCCAATACGCGCGATTTTTCCGTCTTCCACGACGACGATGGCGTCGCTGATTTCTTCATGCGGCGTAAGCGCGCGTCCCGCGTGTATGGCCAGGGAAGGCATAGCGCACCATCCTACTTGAACTCGTTGCTACGCGCGGAAAATCGTAATGCGGGGTTGCAAGAATGTTACGCTCCGCTACAATCGATAGGCTCGCAATTGATCCGGAGGATACGCATGGCAAACGACAAGCGGTTCATGGCCTGGAAACGCCACCATAAAAAGCGGAAGTCGGCGAAGGCCAAGATGAAGCTCTACGAGCAAGGAAAGCTCGCGCACGACAAACTTCCCGCGCTGGCCAAGACATTCCTCAAGCGCAAGCAGCGGTCGCTCGCAAAAGCCGAATAAGCTCGCGCAAAAACAAAAAAGGGAGGCATCCCTCAGGAGTGCCTCCCTCTTTGTGGCTTGCCGCCTCTCGTCGTAGTTCGGGGAACGCGAGGCTTTTGTTCGGGTAAATCCGGTTCTACTCGCCTGTGCCGCTAGTCGCTGCCTGAGTCGTGGTTCCGGCAGACTTGGGCACGCTTAGATAACCAGTGATCTTATTCTTTCCCACTTGATTGATGACGAGTTCAAGCGGCGCCTGGTAATCGTGCGTGTAGAAGTAAATCGGCTCGTCGGCGGCGCGGTTCTTCTTTTCAAACCGCTTGTCGTCGACGAAGAGATACATGGTGAATGACTGCGCCTTCACATTCGTGCCGCGCAATTCGACGGTCAGGGCGCCGACGTGTTTCCGCTCGCCCTTCTTGTCCACGGTGAATTCGTAGATATTGCGCTCGCCCATCTGGCGCAATTGTGCGATTTCATCGTGATTCCGTGCGATTAGGTTGCCGAACTGGTCGCGCGCCATTTGAAGGGACTGCTTGGTCGAGTCCA
>DATNDO010000121.1:0-28601 GCA_035606955.1 Candidatus Angelobacter sp. | reverse complement strand
GCCACGGGGTGAAATATCTGCGGAAAGATATGGAAGAGCAGTCCAGCGAATAGCAGTTAAAGGGCAATTTAAGCACACGTCGCAGAGAATTCCTATTTAAGAGCCGGTTCGTGCTCCGACCGGTGGCTGAGATTAAAGCGCATCGAAATATTGACAAAAACGCGGCCAGATGGCGTATCAAAATAAATGGCCATTGCCTCGGTGTCCGATGTGCCGCGAACCATGTCTTCGCCGGCGTGCACTTCGGGCGGATGAACCTTAAATTGATATCCTTGGTCGTTCAGCAGCGTGACCGCATTGCCGATCATCATATTTGCCAATTCGCAGAGAGTTTCGCGGACCACTTGCTCGGATTCATTCACTTCGTAACCTGCTAATGCGCTTGCCACACGTGCAGCTGTAACGGAGTCCATGTCAAGTATGACGCGGCCTTCGATTTCTCCACGGATTGCGATTCTTGCGGAGAAACCCTTGGGCCGATAGCCTTCTTCTTCCATGCTGAGGTCGCCGATTCGCGTCGGACCATCGAGCGCATGCGCCAAGATCGAATCAGCGGCGTTGATGAAAGGTTGAATCAGCTGCATCTTCATGACTGTGCCTCTCCCACACCGGCGGGTGCAGGTACACCATCGTCATTTAAAACGTAGCGGATTATTTCGTAAAGGACGTCGGGCTTCACAGGCTTCTGTACGAAATGGCGGGCGCCCTTTTGGAGCGCTGCGAGGATGTTGTCCTGGTAGCCGACCGAAGAGACCATGACGATGCGCGCCTCGGGATGCTGACGGACAATCCGCTCCACAGCTTCGATCCCCTCCATCTGTGGCATGGTGATGTCCATCAGGACGATGTCGGGCATTGTGCGGGTGTACTCGGTAATCGCTGTGCAGCCGTCGCCAGCTTCGCCGGCGAGCTCGCCACCAAATGTGTCAATCATTTTTGCCAGGCTCTTGCGCGCGAAGACCGAGTCGTCCACCACAAGATAGCGAACGGGCTGGCGGTCCTGCTTTCGAGTTAATGGCGTAAATGGCTTCATGACTTTCTCCTCATCACCGATTCTCATTGTTCATTCAACTATTCCGCTTAGCCCTTCTTGCCGACCGCTGCAGCTTGATCTACAGCGCATTGGTCGTAAAGAAAGTTCGGCAAAGCTTCCAGTTCCAAGACGCGCATCACGTATCCCCGTTCAGTGGCGCTGCGCGGCATGCTGTCAACAACACAGGAACTCGAATCCTGAGCGAGCGTCAATCCGCCGGCGTCTTTCACTGCGCGAATGGCTTCGACGCCGTCGTCCCCCATCCCTGTCATCAACAAAGCAATGGATTGATCACCAAATTCCTTCGCGACGGAACGGAACAACACATCTGCCGAGGGTCGGTGGCCGTTGACTCGCGCTGAATCTGAAACAACAGCTATGTGACCCGTCTTGGAGCGACGAACCGACAAATGCCGGTTGCCGGGGCAAATTAGTGCTTGTCCGGCGACCAATAGTTCGCCTGAGCGTGCTTCGCGCACGTGGATCATCGAGCTGTCGTCTAGCCGTTTCGCTAGCATTTCCGTGAAGCCCTCCGGCATATGCTGTGCGACGAGTAAACAACCGCCAAAGTCCAAGGGAATCTTGGAGAGCATGTATTCCAGAGCGTTCGGCCCTCCTGTCGAGATCCCAATCGCCACCACTCGCGTGGGGGGACGGTGAGACTGATTTTTGCCGGCGGTACCCTTGAATCGCACCGGGGGAATTTCCGGCATCATTTTTGGAGAACCCGAAATCGCGGCAGTCTTGATCTTAAGGGCGAGCTCCCGGGCGATCTCCTGCAGGTGTCCCGACGCAGCGTTATCGGGTTTGGTGACAAAATCGAACGCTCCGAGCGCGAGCGCCTTCAACGTAGCTTGGGCGCCTTCGCGAGAATGCGCACTGAAGACAATCACGGGCAGACGGTACCGGCGTGTGATTTCGCGGAGCATTGCGATTCCGTCCATTCGCGGCATTTCCAGATCGAGTGTCACGACATGGGGCTTGAGTTCCTCTATCTTTCTTAAGCCGAAGGCCCCATCCATGGCCGTTCCCACCACTTTAATGCTCCCGTCGCTCTCCAGGATCTGCGGAATGAGCTTCCGCATTAGCGCCGAATCGTCGACCACCAGGACTCGCACGGGTCCGCTCATGCGATTGCCCCAACTGCGGGAAGACGGGAAAAACGATGCGCTACTGCGGTGACATTTAGGATTAAGACGACTGTGCCATCGCCCAGAATCGAAGCGCCGCTGACCATATCGGAAGCAGTGAAGCGATCATCCAGCGCCTTGATGACCAGTTCTTCTTCGCCCAGCAAGCCGTCAACGACAATTCCGAACCTGCGCTCGCCCGCCCCGATTACGATGACGAACATTTTCTTCGCGGACGAATTCTCTGGCTGTGGGGTGAGGCGATCCAGATGCACCAGTGCGAGCAATTGATCTCGTAGGGGAACGACGTCGTAATCGTCCACGCGGTGAATGTCCGCATCTTCGACGCGCGTAATTTCCACTACGTTCGCCAGCGGTACGGCATACAAGTGTCCTGCGACCTTGAACAATAGTGCTTGTATGCTGGCGAGGGTTAACGGGACCATTAGGCGAAACGTTGTTCCGGCTCCCGATTTGGTTTGTATCTCGATAATACCCTTTACTCGTTCCAAGGCTCCCGCAACCGCATCCATGCCCACGCCCCGTCCAGACACTTGTGTAACCTCGTCAGCAGTGCTGAGACCCGGCTGAAATATCAATTGGTTGGCAGCTGTTTCCGTGAGTTTTTCGGCCTCGTTTGCAGAAATGGTACCCTGTTCGATTGCACGACGAACCAATTTATCCCTGGCAATGCCTCGCCCATCATCAGAAACTTCGATTACAACTTGGTTTCCCTGGTGATAGGCGTTCAATTTCACGGTCCCACGGCTTGGCTTTCCCGCGGCCTCGCGCTCCTGTGGAGGTTCGATGCCGTGGTCAACGGCATTCCGCACCAAGTGCGCCAGAGGCTCAGCCAGAGCATCCAGGATGCCCTTGTCGAGATCCGTATTTTCCCCGATGATTTCCAGCTGTACGTCGCGCCCGCAATTCTTTGCGATGTCGCGCACAAGACGCGGGAAACGCCGGAACAACTGCTCGACAGGCACCATGCGTATTTGCATAACGGAGCGTTGCAAGTCGTGGAGTACCCGCGACTGGAAGGCTAGGGCATCGGCAAACCGATTTCGAAGCGGATCTTTGGCGTGGCGTTTATCAAAGTCAATGATCGCCCGCTGCAACATGGATTTGCCGATGATAAGTTCGCCGACGAGATTGAGCACCGTGTCGATCCGTGAAGCCTCGACGCGTAATGTATTTTCACGAGCTGCGAGGTTTGCAGACGACTGCGCCCCACGGATTTGGCCAAGATTATGTTTCGATTGCGATTCTACGGTCACGCGGGTTTGAGGTTCCTCGGATGCTTTTGCTTCCGCTTGTAGCAACACATCGAGAAGGTCCTGCGAAGGTTCCCGTTCCTCGGAGAACCGTTCCACTGCGATGCCCGTCACAACTGCGGGGATCTGACATTTTCGTATCAAGTCGTCTTTTGAGTACTCGCTTGCGATCGCAGCTTCAATATGCGAAGCGTGCTCCGCAGCAGCTTCATCTGACGGACAGATGGCGAGGATCGTCCCGGAACGCGCAAGCACCTTATGAATAAGCCGAAAGGCCGCGGAGCGCATTCCGCTTGTGGGATCGATTTGCAACGCGACGTTGTACACTGTCTCGCCACGACCTAAGGAATCCGCGATTTGCTCGCGTTCGATTTCATTCCAATCGAAATGGGGAATGAACTTTTCCGGTAAGTGTGCGACGGCACTGTCCAGAGATGATTTCTGCGAGATGTGGCGAATGTGCTCGCGGAGCGCGTCGCCAGCAGGTGGTGCGAGGCCTTTGCGATAGGCACCCAGCATGGCTTGGAAAGTGTCAGCGGCAGTGAAGATGACCTCAACGAGGGAACTTTGCGCGTTGTGCGCCGCTTGGGGCGTCAGAGCGTCTTCCATTTCATGCGCCAGAGTGCTGAGTTCCTGGTATCCACAAGCGGCAGAATCGCCCTTGAGCGTGTGAACGACGCGGCGAACGCGCCGAATTATCTCAGGATCGCCAGCGTGGTTTTCAAGCTCCAGGCCCCCGTCATTGAGCTGTTGCAATAGCTCCTGAGCGCTCTCGAAGAAGATCTCTCGCAGCTCGGCAGAACGTTCTTCGGGGAAGAAGTTCACGCTGGCACCTCAATTCGCTGGTAGGCGGTGCCGTTATTTTGATGGATCATCTTGAATTTAGTGGTGAGGCCAAACAGGCTCTCCGCATGGCCTACAAAGAGATAGCCTTCTGGATTCAGACATCGATAGAACTTATCGATCAGGCGCTTTTGTTCAGCCTCATCGAAATAGATCATTACGTTGCGGCAGAAGATAATGTCGTTCCCCTGCGGCAGGAACTCCGCTTTCAAATTATGGAAATCGAACTGGACGAGACGCTTTAGAGTTGCTTTCACTGAATATTTATCGCCCATTTTTTCGAAGTAACGCAGACGGCATGTGTAATCGACAGCTTCCATCTGATGATCGGTATAGACGCCTTGTTCCGCCTGCAGCAGTGCTGAGTAACTAATGTCCGACGCAATGATTTCGACCTTCCAGGGTGGTGGAATCAGCGGTTTCGGTGACGGCATGTCGAACGGCAGAGGATTGCGAAGGTAATAGTAGGCGAGAGCGTCGCACAACTGAATCGCCATCGTGTAGGGTTCCTGGCCCGTCGAACAACCGGCGCTCCAAAAACGCAGCGACCAGTCTCGCCGCTCCTGTTTCTTGCGCAATAAATTCTCAAGTACTACCTTCGAGAAGAGCTCCAGTTGCGGAACGTTGCGAAAAAAACTGGTTTCATTGACGGTAAGATTTTCGAGCAGCGCCCCAAGTTCTTTTTTCCCTTCATGGCTGGTCAACAGGCGGTAATAGCTGTAAAACGAGTCCAGACTGCAGGCCTTTAACCGGCGCTGGAGGCGGTCGCACAGGAAATGAATCCTGTGCTCGTCAAAGCACATTCCACATTCCTGGTAAACGAGGGTTTGGAGCAATTTGAGCTCCGGCTCGGTCATCGCGATAGGGACCGTGAACGTGGCCATAATCTTGGGCGAGCGCTCCTGATTGGGCGGTTGTCGATCTAAATCTAAATTGCAGCAAGCGGTGAAACTGTGTCGTCAGCGTGCCGAGAGTCCCCGCCCTTTAAGACCTTGCTCAAGTCCAACAGGATGATGAGACGTTCGCCAAGTTTGGCAACGCCTGTAACATAATCGACTTCCCCGTCGATAAAGACGGAGCTGGGAGGAGCAATGTCCGAGGCAGAAAGCTTCACAACTTCCGATGCCGAATTGACAACAAGTCCGATTGTTCTCCCTTCAAACTCGACGACAACGATGCGGTTTTTCTTGTTGTTTTCGACGTTGCTCTCGCCGAACCGTTTTCGCAGGTCCATCACAGAAACAATTTTGCCGCGCAGATTGATCACGCCCTCGACATATTTCTGCGCGTTCGGGACTGCCGTGATGTTTGGCACGCGCACGATTTCGCGCACGAGCGCGATGGGGATGCCATATGTCTCGCGCCCGATTCGAAGGCCGACGATCTGGAGGTCTTTGGCCATTATCGGTGCCGTTGGGTCAAGCCCGCACTAAATCAGAGTGATAGGATTCTTCGCGGTCGCGCTCGCGCTGATTTTCCCTTTGCCACGCCGGCACATTGTCTTTGGCATCACGCTCAATTCGGAAACGGTCCATGCTTTCTAGCAATATGCGCGAAAGCTTGGACATTTGCTCGGCAGCAGCGGCGAGTTCGGTGGAACTGGAGGTGGACTGCTGCACCAATTCTCTCATTTTCTCCATGGCGCGCACGACGCCCTGAGCTCCCGAGGCTTGCTCTTCCACCGAAGAATTGATCTCCTGTGTAATTTCAGTTAGCCGGGTTGTGGCTTTGGCAATTTGCGTGGAGCCGCCGGACTGCTCGGTCGTGGCTGCCCCGATTTCTTGTGCGAATTTGTAGACCTCTGTAACGACATTTGAAATTTTCCCGAAAGCCTTGTTCAAATCGAGGCCGAGAAGCAGTCCTTCCTGAACCATCTGGGTGCTCTTACTCATGTTTTCTACTGCTTCGCGCGCTTCTTTCTGAATGCCCTGAATCAGTTCGGCGATTTCCTTTGTCGATTGCGTCGACTTCTCAGCGAGTTTGCGGACCTCGTCGGCAACAACCGCGAAACCAAGTCCGTGTTCCCCGGCGCGGGCAGCCTCGATCGCGGCGTTGAGAGCAAGCAGATTAGTTTGCTCCGCAAGATCGTCAATCACCTCGATGATTTTGCCGATATCGTCGGCTCGATTCCCGAGAACTCCTATGATCTCAGACGATGATTGGATTGAGGCACTGGTGCGATTCAGGCCATCGGTAGCCTTTTCCATGGTGGTGATTCCTGTTTCGACTTCAACGCGAGAACGATGGCAGATATCCAGCAGGATTTTCGCAGTATCCGCTACGCGCTGAATCGACGCGATCATTTGCTCGATGGATGCTGAAGTTTCGGCGACGCTTGAGCCCTGCACTTGAGTGTTTTTCACCACGTTTTGGATGTTGATACTCATCTCATGCATCGTGCTGGTCACTTCATCGATAGCGGACGCAGCCTGTAAGCTGACTTTGGCCGATTCCTCGGAAGCGGCAGCCATTTGACTTGCGCCGGCCGCAACCTGCGAAGCGCTGCCGCGAACCTGACGGACGATCTCGCGCAAGCCGTGCGCCATACGCGAAAACGCTCGCGCCATGGTGTCGCGCTTGGAGAGAGGCTCTATTTCCAGCGTCAGGTCGCCTTCCGCAACAGCGGCCGAAACACCGGCCATGCGCTTCAGGTGTTCGACCATGGCGCGAAAATTGTCAGCAAGCCTGCCGACTTCGTCGTTTCTGTGGATGTCAATACTGTGATCCAAATCGCCGGCGCTGCCGATCTCGTGTGCGACGTCGATCAGATGCCCTAGCGGCTGCGTAATCGACTTCGCGGTGTAATAAGAGATTCCTATGCCAAGCAGAATCGCTATGAACACTCCGAACGAACTTCCGATGGTACTGATGGCACTCGCCTGTGCGGCTGAGGCGTTTGCATCGTCGTTCGACTTTTGTATCTCAGTCTCAGCGTTATCCAGCGTATTTACATCCGTTCCGATCCAGGAACCAGGTTTCTTCCCAAGGTAGAAAACCTGTAGATCGGAAACGGTGGCATCTCCAGAATCAACCTGATGACGTTTGTCGATCAATGGCTTGGCAAAGTTTTCATACCAATCCTGTTCGCTTTCACCGACCTGTAACAATGCGCTTCGCAATGTTTCGTCGGTTGTCTTCATCCGCTGATTCTGAAGATAATCTGACAACTCTCCTTCTTCTTTGTTGGTCTTGACCTCTAGGTGAGGATCGCCGCTCAGTAGGAAATTTCGCAAATCGAGCCGTGCTTGCATCATTTGGTAGCGGACAGACGCTATTGTTTTCAGACTTTGCACAGTCGCTGCAGCCTTGTTGCGAACGGAGTGCTCACGGAGGACCGCCGACAGGTTTACGACGAATACCAGCAAGAGCAATGTAAGAATCGCGCCAAAGCCTAAGTAGAGCTTCTTACCGATTGTCATTTCCGATCTCCTCCGCCTGCCTCTACGACCCCCTTCCCGTTCTACTGCTGAGGGTTAAAGTCAAATTCAACGATTTCCGTTGTTTCTTTTGGTCCTACTTCGAACTTCCAACCCTTTACGGCTCTAGTTGCTGCATCAAGCAGCAAAGGGCTTCCACCTACCGAGCGCGTCGCCTTCACATGCCCATCAGGCGCTACGGTCACCTCGATCTTTACTTTTCCAGTGATGTTCATTTGACGCGCTAGGGCGGGGTAGTCCGGCAGTACGCGGTGACTCACCTTGCGTTTTGTCGGGGAATCCTGGCTAAATGCAGGGGGAAGCAGGAAAATGGCACTTAGAAGTCCGGCGATGATAAAACGCGCAAGCGTTTTTCGGGTGTCCACAGACAATTCTCCTTGTAAGAACCTGGGTGTTCCAACTTCATAAGTGCACGGTGAATACCAGTTCTAGGACTGACAGGTGTGCACTGGCTCCTATCCGCCTTACTTCAGTTAAGACATTTATTTTGAGTCATATGGCGCGGGAACCGTTTTCGGCGTAGCGAGCTTTCTTGGGCGATAACTCGTCTCAACCTAGGTCTAATTGTCCATATGTTGTCTCAGGTTGAGAAGACACTGGCGGTCGTAGGATGTACCTTTCCGGCAACGGCCTACACGCGTTCACTTGACTCAAAATGAGACTGCAAGCTACCGTTGATGTAGTCCCAAATTAGGCATTTGCAGGCACGAGTTCCCAATTCATGCGCGCACATTTGCAGCCGAGAGTCCACTCCTCTCCTGACGAAGGCAGCTTCGAGCGCCTCCTTGCACGCCTTTCTAGTTTTCACAGAAAGCGTCCCCGAGCGAACGTTATTCGCCTGTACTGCCGATCCGCAAGGGCATTCTTCAATCTGGATAACGCGAGCTATTGGGACATTACATCTCTGGATGAAGCTGTGGTTCGCCACTCGGATGGACAACCACGTTTCCGCACGGACCAGGTTATTCGACTGAGCCAGAAGGGACTTTTTAGTCGTGCAATTTCCCGCCGCCGAATACTCATTTCCACACCGAGCCGACGAACGTTTAATTCTGACGACGCAGTATTTCGATCGCGCTGGTGTTTGATTGCGCCGGTCTTGTCCGGCGGCAGTGTACGGGGTGTTTTTGTTTTCATGAGGCGGAATGTCTCCGGTTCCTCAAATCGGAACATTGCAAAACAAGCGCAGGCATTTGCTGCTGTCTTTGGAGCTATCGGCGGCACATCGTTCCCATCAATCGGGGCTGCCGAAGTTCGGGCGCAGAGTCTGATGAATCTCGCTGTCGAGTTAAAACCTTCCCTTCGCCTTCCCGAATTTGTCGGTCGATTCACGCTGCGAGCTGCAGAAATGCTTGGTGCGCGGGCAGCAATACTGGCTCTCACGCGGGGTGCTCGTTTGGAGACAGTTTATTCTCACAATGCTCAAGGGCAGTCCGAGTGGCCAGAGGTTGATGCGGCACTAACCACCCTTGCAGCCGAGAGCCCAGAACCTCTTCTCTTGGGATCCGCTGCCGTGCTGCTGGGAACGGAACGGGCGACCGCATTCGGCTGGCATAGTCTATGTTTCGCACGGCTCACGGGCAGCCAAGGCGACTTGCTGGGCGGCCTTTGTCTAATCGACCGTGCGCCCGAGCTCTCAGAGGCAGACCGCGATTTGGTCCGCGCGCTGGTTAGTCATGCTTCTGTGGCGCTAGAAAATTCGCGGCTTTTTTCGCGGATCGAGCAATCCAAACGTCAATGGGTGGAAGATTTTGACGCCATCAGCGATCTGATCATTGTCCATGATCCTGCGAACCGCATCGTGCGCGTCAATCGGTCACTGGCTGAAGCTCTGGGCTCGCGTCCGTCAGAGCTGATTGGTGTAAGCACTCGCGCACTTAACTCAATCGCGGGCGGTTCTGCAGAGCGAGGGTGCCCGTTCTGCCGCGAGCCGGCACGATCGCTGGAGGAGTCCGTGCTGACTTCCGGCGCGCGAGCATTTTTGATTTCTACGTCGCGCATCGGCGGCGGGCTAGAAGAAGGTTCACGGACGATCCACATCCTAAAGGACATTACCGAGCAGCGCACGTATCAGACGCAGCTCCAGCGCGAACGAGACTTCAATACTAAAATCCTGAATCACACCCAGAGCATGATCCTGGTGCTGGATACTGCCGGGCTCGTGAGCTATGCCAACCGCCGGTGCCAGGAAGCCGGGTATCGTGAGGAATATCTGCGGGGACGCGCGCTCGCCGAATTCATACCACAAGGTCGCCGTTCTATTTTTGAGAAGTCGTTTGAGAATGCACTGCGAGGTTTCGCGTCGGAAAATCTGGAGTTTCCTGTTTTGCGCGGCAACCGAAGCACCGGAAGGTTTTCTGTCAGCCTGAGCCCGATGCGTGATGAGCAAGGACAGGTGAACAGCATCGTGGTGGTGATGTCCGACATTACAGAGACCGCAGTACTGCAAGCGCAACTGCGGCACAGTGAAAAAATGGCCGCTCTCGGGCAGCTCGTCTCAGGCGTGGCGCACGAGATCAATAACCCTCTTGCTGCGATTGTCGGCTATTCGGATTTACTTCTCGAGAATCCCGACATTTCAGAACCTGCCAAAGAGGAACTACGAATTGTCCTGCAAGAGGCGGAGCGCACAAAGGAAATCGTGCAGAACCTTCTGCATTTCGCGCGACAGACGCCCGCCCGGCGTGAACCGCTCGACGTGCATTCCGTGTTGCGCCAAGTACTACAGCTTCGTTCTTATGGTTCAGCAGGACAGGACGTCAAGGTCATCGAGCATTTTAAGTCGTCCGTGCCTCGCGTTTTTGCGGACGCACATCAGCTCCAGCAGGTCTTTTTGAATATTCTCAATAACGCCTACGACGCTGTGAATGAAGCGCATCGCGCCGGAAAAATTGAAATCGCCACGTCCGAAGTGAAGGGCATGATCGAAATCACAATCCGAGATAACGGCACCGGGATTTCGGACGCGGAACGCATTTTTGAACCGTTTTACACGACCAAAGAGGCGGGCAAGGGGACAGGGCTTGGCCTGAGCATATGCTACGGCATTGTGCGCGAACATGGTGGGGAAGTTTCATGCGCAAACAATTCCGACGGAGTAGGTTCGACATTCTTAGTGCGTTTGCCCGCAGCAGAAGCGGCAGCGCTCGCCGCTGTTTCGGAAGGTGCAAGCTAGCACCACAAAAGAGGAATCATGAGCAACGATCTGCGGATACGGTTCCTGGTGGTCGACGATGAGCCGTCGATTCGCAAGCTTTGCATGACCATTGGAGACAAGCTAGGTTTCATTTGTTCGGACGCCGACAGCGCGGAAGCAGCGCTTGCCACGCTCGAAAGGCAAGCTGCAGACGTGGTCATAGCCGACTTGAAGCTTCCACAAATGAGCGGCGTCAATTTGTTGCAGGAAATCAAACGGATCCTGCCCGGCGTCGAAGTAGCCATTATGACGGGTCACGGCACGATTGAATCCGCAGTGGACGCCATGAAGGTCGGCGCTTACGACTACATAGAGAAACCGTTTCGCGTCGAGAAGCTTCGTTTGCTGTTGCAACGCATGGCGGAGAAAATTCGCTTGGTGAACGAAAACCAGGTTCTTCGCGAACGCATGGATACGGAAGTTCGCTTGGATGGCATCGTGGGAACATCCGCGAAAGTTCAGGATGTTCTGCGCATGATCGCACGGCTAAAGGACTCACGCACGCCCGTGTTGATTGCAGGAGAAAGCGGGACCGGCAAGGAACTCGTCGCCCGCGCTATTCATTTTCGCGGACCGCTTGCGCAGATGCCATTTGTTGCGGTGGATTGCGGTGCACTGGTGCCTACATTGATGGAAAGCGAATTATTTGGACATGAAAAGGGAGCGTTTACCGGCGCGCTGAAATCAAAGATTGGTCTTTTCCAGGCGGCGAATGGCGGCACGATCTTTCTGGATGAAATCGGAGAGCTGCCTCTTGAAATGCAAGCCAAACTCCTGCGCGTGCTCCAGGAGAAGGAAGTTCGGCCGGTTGGTAGCAATGAGAATGTTGCCGTTGAAGTGCGCGTGATTGCTGCTACGAATCGTGACCTTGAAGTTGCCTATCGAACCGGCAGCTTCCGCAAGGATCTTTTCTTCCGCCTGAACGTAATTACGGTGAATATGCCGGCGCTTCGCGAGCGCCGCTCTGACATTCCAATGTTGGTTCACTGTTTCCTCGACCGCCATGCGCCAGGCGAAAATGTACAAATAAGCGCTGCCGCCATGAAAGTATTCTTGCAATACGATTGGCCAGGTAATGTTCGCGAGCTTGAAAACGCGATTGCCAGGGCTCTTGCGCTGGGGGACCGCCACACGATTGACGTCAAAGATCTGCCGCCCGCGATCCTTTCCTGTCAGGAAATGTCCGCGTCCACCGAAAATAGAGACACGCTGGCATCTACGGCTCTCGCCGACATGGAGCGCATGACCATCCTGCGCGTTTTTGAACAAGCGGGCGGAGACAAGGCGCTGGCTGGCAAAATGCTCGGCATCAGCCGGGCAACGCTTTACCGAAAACTTAAGCAGTATCAAATTCCGCTGCGCGCCGGGGCGACGAAGACCGCCAATGAAATGGCGGGCGTGTAACCCATGAGACGGCTACTGTCGCAGGTTGAGACGGCGGGAGCTTTTCACAGTTCGCGGATTGTGCACACGTGGCCCAATATGAATGAGTTACATCTAATAGCAAACCGGATCGTTTGGCTTTGCACTTGCTCTCCATTTTCATATGCCTAGAAGGACATGGTGTATTCGCTCGCTTCAGTGTGCCAAAGTCCAATCTGGGAGACAATCTGGGAAGTGTATTCGCTTCAGCACGGGAGTCACTGTTTGCTTCGACCCAGAACATTGTGACGCGGACGATTGATGAGCGGACTCAAGGAAAAACCTACACCCGTTAAGGAATCTCTTCCGTCGCTGGGAGAAAAGGCTGAGGCGATAGCCGCGGCTTGGCTAGAAGCGCGGCTCGTTTACCCGCTCTACTTTTATCTGACCAACCATTTCCATTTGGAAATCGCCCCGGTCCATGACCCTGAACTTCCGGCGGCATGTCCGGCATCGGGTCTCTTCGATCGCATTACGAAATGGCTGGGCGAGATGGATACACGCATCCGGACAAATCAACTCCGGCAGCTCTTGCATTCGCTAAAGGAAATCAAGCCCGAAAGTTTGCGCGCCATCATTATGCGCCTGCTGCGACGTCCTGAGAAAACTTCCACTGATCGAGATAATATTGACCTGCTCCTCGCAACATATTTTGCACTGTGCGCTCCAGAGGATCTTTATTCGTGCGAGATTACGCTCTCCGATGTCGCACAGGTTCTTCGCACTGTTATCGTGGATGCTGATCCAACTGAGCTGGAATGGTGCGTTCCCCTGAACCATGTTCTCGACGCCATGAACCGATGCCACGGTCTTCGCGAAGTCTTTACCGCGAAGCTTCTTGAAAAAGGCCGTCAACTCAAGGATGCGTCGGGTTTCATGTTTTACGATCCCGCGGCACTCGTGGCATTTACTCGTTTTAACTTCTTGTTACGAAGGTCATTCTTCCGGCTTCTTCATGCGGATTTGCGAGCGATTCGCGAAGACCTCAGTGAACTCGAGCGCCGCGGCATCGGGTTTGTCGATTGCCGCTCCGCGAGCTTATCAGCCGAAGAGCCCGTTGCGCGCCTTCGCGAAATTTCGCTTGCCTGGCGTCAGCCCATTTCCTCGGACTACGCCGCGGAATCGGCAAACCGGACATTCGAGCAACTTCTTGCGATTCGCGACGCCGTGGAACGGGCGCTTGGGATTATTCCTGTTGATGAAAAGCCCCCGGCTATTAAGAGCGCGCCGCCTTCAGACGCGGAAGAGTCCGCGATTGCAAAAGAACCTGCGATTCGCCCGGACAGCCCTGTTTCGGCCGGTGCCCCGGCGAGCCTGTCGCATGCGCAGAACCTGGAACGTACGGACGCAATGCCTTCAGTCAATGCACCATTGAAGAGCCAGGTGTCCACGAAATCCGGGCCAAAGTCACCTCCTGCGACGATTGCGGCTCCTCCTGTGGTGCCCGCTTCGCGGTCCACGGCGCGTGCAGAAGTGCCAGCATCCGGGGAAGCCGACAAGACAAAGCCGCGGAATTCGCCTACATCACCGGCGGGCAACGTTCCTTCACCGCAACTGGAAGAGTGTCTCGAACGCATCTGGGAGCAACTAATTGAAGCTCCTCCAACCCGTGGCCGCTCTATGAGCACTGTCACACTGGGAGAGGCTCGAATTCTTCTCTCTGCTTGGGAGGTGAATGCTTTTGTCAGCGAGGGCGGTCAACTTTCGGAGGATCTTCGGCGGGCCGTCGCGGCCCGCGCGCTCGTCGCGTTAGCACGCGAAGAACAAAAACAATCCGGGAGCTCAGTAAACCTCGACGCGGCGGTTGCGCTCGGCCGTGATGAGATGACTTACTTGCAGCGTCGCGTCGACGAAGCGCAACGAATGAAGAATACAGAAGCTGCCGTGAACCTCGGTATCAGTGCGCGTCGCTTGCTTTCCGCAATGGAAGGGACACAAAACTAGGTAGCGACAACCACTTATCGAGTCCCAGACCCAAGAGTTTCTCACTGCCCTTCAGAGAGATTCGCCCCGTGAGAAAGAATCTCAGAGTGAGACGACCGAGGCACCTAGCCGCCGAAATAACCAGCCTCGAGAAGCAAACACCAATTCCGTAACATGCTGATAAATAACTAGCTTATATCCGAATGGTTTCCACGCCGTTCGTCGTCCAGATTGGCTCGATTCGTGCATTTATGTTTCTGGCCCAGTAGCGGAGGATTGTGTGTTGAAGAAAGTCCTTGTGGTCGATGACTCGATAGCTGCTGTCAAGATGATGCAGGGAATTCTCGACCAGGGGGGCTACGCCTCGGTCGGCTTGAGTGATCCGCTACGGATTGAAGAAACCATTACGCTTGAGCATCCCGGCGTAATCCTTCTGGACATTGTTATGCCCAACCGCAATGGCTTCCAGATATGCCGCGAGCTGAAAGGGAATTCGGTGTTTGGAAGCATCCCTGTGATCCTCGTGAGTTCGCGGAATACGTCGAGTGACAAATTTTGGGGGCAGCAACAAGGCGCGGACGCCTATATCGCCAAGCCTTTTACTCCCGAGGAGCTTCTGGAAACTGTGCGGAGGTTCACGTGATGTCCGACGAATACAAGACTGAACATGCGTTTGAACGCGAACCGGGGCTCCTTGCTGTCGAGCCGGGCGGACATGATCCGCGAGAGTTCTCTGAAATACTTGAGCCGATGGGTGGCGAGGCCATCGCGGCGCAGCGCTCGCCCGAAAGTCAGTACTGCGTTTTTCGTGCAGGCCGCGAACGTTTTTGTCTTTCTGTTCTCACGGTCGAAGAAGTCGTCGATTGGCCGCCGATCACGCGCGTTCCTCTTGGGCCGTCATTCTTGATGGGCGTCTTCAATTTGCGGGGCTCGATCGTTCCGCTAGTCGACATTGCCTTTACTGAAGGGCGCCGTGCTGGCTTGTCACCCCGGCACGTGGTTGTTGCCGCGCTGCAGGATGATGCGCACCCGACATGCCTGCGCTTCGGCATCGCCGCCGATGAAGTGATTGGCACATACACAGCGGCAGATGATGCACTGCTCGATCAGATGCCCAGTGATGTGCCGCATTGCCGAGGGATGCTGCGGCACGATGATCGCCTCGCGCTTGTTCTCGATTTACCCAAGATGATCGAAGTGTTTCCGGTGCCGGTGATATGAGATTAACCAGATACATGGTGCAAGAATTCGCCGCGGGCGTGGCCATTTTGTTTTTTGACTTTCGGAGGATGTCATGAAATCGCGTCTCAGCACGACCATTTGGATGTTGATCCTGTGGGATGTGGCCGCGCTCTGCGGAGTGTTTGCCTTGGCGTTCCACGCCGGGGCCGGGGCGAACGGACAATCCCTGGCGAATTTCTCGTCGTTTTCAGGGAACGCGTCTGGCAGCTTGCTTGGCGCCGCCTTGCTCGTCATCTTTACGTTCCTGCTGCACGTGATTCTGCTGCCCAAGCGCATTCTTGGGCCGCTTTCTGAGCTGGCTGGCTTTTCCGAACGCCTGGCTTCGGGAGATTCGCGCGCGAAGGCGGAAGTGCATTCTTCCGATGAGTTTGGATTCATCGCGGAAAATTTGAATCGGAGCGCGTCGAAGATGGCCCGCTCTTCGGTGACTCAAGAAGCGTCCGACTCGCTGCAGAGAAGCATCACGGACTTGCTCAATTTGATCAACCAGGTCGCGCGAGGCGATTTGACGATGCGGGGCCGCGTGACGAACGATGCGCTCGGCAACGTCACTGACTCGGTCAACTTCATGCTTGAAAATTTCAGCAAGGTCATCGAGCGTGTTCGCAAAGCGGCCATTGACGTCAGCACGAGCGCGAGCCAGATTCTCCTCGCTGCGGACGAAATGACCACGGGTGCCACCCAGCAGGACCAAGAAATCACCAACACTTCATCGGCGGTCGAAGAGCTGACTGTTTCGATGAAGCAGGTGTCCAATAACGCGGAAGCGAGTGCTGAAGCTGCTCGTCGCGCGCTTGACGCGGCAGAACAGGGCAACCGCGCGGTACGCGATACGTTGGACGGCATGCAGCGCATTCGAGCGTCAGTGCAAGCGACAGCCAAGAAAATCAAATCCTTGGGTGACCGTTCACTCGAAATTTCTGAAATTATCAACGTGATTAACGACATCACGGAACAAACGAACCTTCTCGCTCTCAACGCGGCCATTGAAGCGGCGCGCGCGGGCGAGGCTGGCCGCGGTTTCGCCGTCGTCGCCGATGAAGTCCGTAAGCTCGCTGAACATTCCCGCAGCGCCACCAAGGATATCGCCGCGCTCATTAAGGCCATTCAGGCGGAGACGAACGAAGCTGTTGTCGTGATGGAGGAAGGCACAAAGGAAGTGGAAGTCGGGGCAGGCCTCGCGGATCAGGCGGGTAAGGCGCTCGAAGCCATTTCAAACGTCGTTCGCCAGTCGGCTGAGTTAGTCCAGGAGATTTCACTCGCTTCGAAACAACAGGTGCGCGGTACCGAAGGCGTTGCGAACGCGATGCAAATCATTTCTGGCATCACGCGCCAGACGTCGCAGGGCGCCCGGCAAACAGTTGCCACGGTGGGCAACATGGTCAAGCTCTCTGACCAATTGAACGAAGCTCTCGCCCAGTTCCGCCATTCATCGAAGAACGGTTCGGAGAGTGTGGAAGAATCGCGGCCCGAACCAGTTCCGGCAGGCTCACGTCGCTGACAATTGAAATAAGGACCGAAGCGGCTCGCTGGCGCAGGCCAAAATGAAAGAAAAAGCAACCACTGCGATTACCGAGTACGAGCTCGACGAGATTCGCACGCTCATCGAGCGTCGCTCAGGAATCTTATTCGACGCCTCGCGCGAGCGATTCTTCTCGACGCGCATACGCGAACACGTAGGCGCGAAGCATCTTGCCGGCGGTACCGACCTATTGAGGAAGCTTCGGACCTCGACCGTCGAATACGACGCGCTCGTCGAACGTTTACTCACCCAGGAAACTTCGTTTTTCCGCTATCCAGCTGTTTACGAGGCTCTCGAGAAGAAAGTGCTCCCGGAATTGCATATGAAAAAGTTCTGGGAGACACCGCGCACTCTGCGTATCTGGAGTGCCGGTTGTGCCACGGGTGAGGAGCCTTATTCCATCGCGATCACTGTCGCGGACGCGCTCATGTTTGCGGAAGCGTGGAACATCGAAATCCTTGCCACGGACATCAGCAAGCGTGCCCTGAGTCACGCGGAAAGGGGTGTTTACTCTGGCCGCAGCTTGGAACAATTGTCTCCGCGGCAACTGGACAATTATTTTTCGCCCTCTGGAAATGACTATCTCGTTAAGCCGCGCGTCCGCCGCATGGTGTCATTTGCTCCAATGAACCTGGCGCAAGCTGTTTATCTAGGCCGTCTCGATTGCATTTTTTGCATGAACGTAATGATCTATTTCTCGGAAGCCCGCCGGAATTCTCTGATCCAACATTTTTATGAGTACTTGGAGCCCGGTGGTTATCTCTTCCTGGGACATTCCGAGTCTATTTCAAATGTTCCCGTGAACTTCGATTCTGTTGTCTGCGGTGATTGCATTCTCTATCGCAAGCCCGCCGGCGAAATGATTTACCGTGGCGCTCCACTTCTGGAAGGTGCCTTGTGAGTGAAGCGGGAAAGGGTGCGATCGAAGTCTTCCTCCAGGAGGCTTCCGAACACCTGCAATTTCTGCGGGAATATTCCAGCATCCTGCAGGAACCGCAGCCGAATCCCGAGGATTTGGACCGTCTCTATATTGCTGCGCACACGCTTTGCGGCAATTCAGCGACATACGGTTTTCCGTTATTTTCGGAGATTGCGGGAAAACTCGCGCACGTTTTTCAATACACGCGTAACGCGCCATTGAACTCCGATACAATTGCACCGTTGACGGAATTTCTGTCCGACGCGATTTCTGTACTCGAATTCGATTTGCTCGAAATCAGCGACTGCGGCGTGGAAGTTGCGGCCGACATTCAGGCCTTTAAGCAGCGCTACGCGTTTGCGTTTCCCTCCGCCTCGACTGTTGTCACCCCTTCTGGCTCACCCGACAGCTCAGAAGCCGCCGCCGAACCTCACGAAACGCGAGGTGCCATTTCCTCAGAAACGACTTCACAGTACGACCTCTTACCCGTTGATGCCGAGGTAGCGGAGGAAGTTCTACAATTCTTTGTTCCTGAAGCTGAGGAGCATCTGCAGACGATAACGGAATGCCTGCTCGCTCTCGAAACGAATTCGAATCCTGAGGACATCAACCGGCTCTTCCGGTCAATTCACACGATTAAAGGCTCGGCCGCGCAAGTTGGACTGTACCGGCTGTCGGCAGTCGCTCACCGCGTGGAGGATCTCATCGGCCGCATGCGCGACGGTGCGGTTGCCGCGAGTACTGAACTCACCGACCTGTGTTTGGAATCCGTCGATATTTTGAAGAAATTCCTACACAACGAATGGCCGGACGACATGCACGCCCGGGCCGCCGTCGACTCATTCTTCTCGCGACTCGCGGAATGCGTGCCGGAAGCAAGCGCGGAACCTGTTCTGGCCGCTAGCGGAGACGGTACGTCTGCTGAAGGCGATGCGCGACAGAATTCAGCTCAATCGCCAGTAACGGAACCAGAACACAAAAGATCCACGTCCAGTACGTCGCCCGTTCATTCTGTCCGAATCTCTCTTGAGCGTCTGGACAAAATGATGAATGCCGTGGGCGAACTGGTGATCAACCGGACTCGCATGATCGGGCGTCTCGCGGAACTGGGGAAGCTGGTTGAAATTCTAAACTTCTCGAAAGGACGTCTCGCGGAGAAAATCTCCGGCTTTCAGGACAAGTATGAATTCAATTGGATCGATTCCCCCTCCAGGAGTGCATTGACCAGTGGTGCGAGTCGATTCGCGACAATAGTGTCCGGAGCCGTCGGCAGCCGCCGTAATTCCTTCGGCGATTTCACTGAGCTGGAAATGGATCGCTACGATGACTTCAGCATTCTTTCGCGCTCTCTGACTGAGATTTCGGCGGACGTCAATGAAGTTCTCGGACAACTCGGCGGATTTATGGGCCGCGTTGACGCCGATATTGACGAATTCACGAAGCTCGCGCATCGCTTGCAAGATCAGATCACGCAAGCTCGCATGGTGCCGATCGGTAATCTCTACACGCGTCTTTCACGGACGGTCCGGGACGCCGCGAAGGCTACGGGTAGAGAAGTGGAGTTGGTTCTTGAGGGCGCCGACACGGAATTGGATAACAATATTATCCAGCAGATTTCTGATCCGTTAATTCATGTCGTCCGTAATGCCGTTGCGCACGGTATTGAGGAGATTTCTGACCGGCAGGAGTACGGGAAGAATCCGCAGGGGCGAGTCGTTGTCCGCGCTTATCATCGCGGCAATCACATTTTCATCGAAGTGGAAGATGATGGCGGGGGAATCGACTTCGAAAGAGTTCGTGCCCGCGCGCTTGAAGGTGGCTTCACAACTCCCGACCAGGCTCGCCAAATGAGCGAGCGCGACTTGCGCAATCTTCTTTTTACGCCTGGGTTTTCCACCGTTAGCGAAAAAACAGAACTTGCGGGTCGCGGCGTTGGCTTGGACGTTGTGAAGTCCAGCATTGACGCGCTCAACGGGGAAGTGGAGGTTCGCAGCGAGGTCCGGCTCGGTACCTGCTTCACGTTGAAGGTTCCACTGACGCTCATTATTTCGCAGGCGCTTTTCGTTCGCTGTGGCACGTCGGTGTTTGCGCTTCCTCTCGCGTTTGTCGAGGAAATTCGCCGTGTGCGACCCGAAGAGATTGAAGAGGTTGGAGGGAAACTGCTGGTCAAAGTGCGCGACGAAATCATCGATGTAGTTCGCCTCGACATGCGTCTGGCCCTGCCACTCCTCGAAACCGCGAGCGGTTATTTTCGTATGGTCATTGTCAACGTGTCAGGGCGACGTGTCGGCATTGTGGTCGAAGAAGTCTTGCGCAAAGACGAAGTGGTCATCAAGAGTCTCGGCGAGTTCTTGCGCAATGTCAGGCTATTTCCTGGAGCGAGTATCGCTCCAGACGGCAGCCTGATCTTACTCCTGGATTTGCATCGTCTGGCCGCGCAAGAACTGAGTGAGCACGCCACTGTGACAGCGACGGCTGCGGCCGCACGCGTATTCGGTCCGGGGGCCGCCGCTGTAGCTTCAGGGAGCATTCCGGCGGAAGCAATTGACGAAGTTTTGGAAGAACGCGTTGTGATTGTGGCAGACGACTCAATTAGCGTCCGCAAGTTCGTCGCGCGGATGCTGGAGAAGGCAGGTTACTGCGTCCGCCTCGCTTCCGATGGTCTCGAGGCAGCGGAGATTGCGGTGCAGTCGGGCGCACATCTGATTGTCACCGACCTGGAAATGCCGCGCATGAACGGCTACGAATTGATGAGCCACCTTCGTCAGAACCCGGAAACCCGTCGCATCCCGGTCATGGTGGTGACGTCGCGAGCCGGAGCGAAACACCGTGACCGCGCACTGAAGGAAGGAGCCGTGGACTTCTTGATCAAGCCCGTTCAAGAAGAGCAATTGCTCGCAGCGGTAGGGAAAATTCTCGGCTCCGAGAAAAACGGAGCGCGCCGGCCGGTTCCGGTGGTCAGCGTATGAACGCAACCCGAAAAAAGCTTCGTGTACTGATTGTGGATGATTCCGCGTTTATGCGCAAAGTGCTCCATGGAATCATTGCTGCCGATCCAGAGATGGAAGTTGCTGGCCAGGCGAAGGACGGACGCGAAGCAATATCCATGGCGGAATCGCTGAAGCCCGATGTCATCACGATGGACATTAATATGCCGCATATGGACGGACTGCAAGCGACCGAACATATTATGTCTCAAAATCCTCGGCCCATCGTCGTGGTGAGTTCGGAGTCGCGCGAAGGAGCAGCGAGTACGCTTGTCGCCCTGGAGCTTGGCGCAATCGATTTTGTTTCCAAGCCTTCCAGTGGGATTGATCTCGACATGAAGCTGGTGGCGGACGATCTCAATCGCAAATTAAAAATGGCCGCAAAGGTTCGCGTTATACGCACCGCTGCCCGCCCTAAGCCTCACACAGGCGACGTGCATCACTCCGCCGGACGTGACGAAGCTTCAACGGAAAGCTGTGACGGCAACATTGGTGGCCGTTTCCCGATCGTAGTTATCGCGGCGTCGACAGGGGGTCCAGCGACTGTTGTGCGCCTCGCAGCCGCCTTTCCGGCGGACTTTCCAGCGGCCATCGTGCTCGTGCAGCATATGCCGGCGAATTTTACGAGCCAATATGCCCTACAGCTCGCCGACGTGACCGAAATCGAGGTGAAGGAAGCGGAGGCGAACGAACCTTTGCGTCAAAGCACTCTTTATGTCTGCCCTGGTTCACATCATCTCCGTATTTCATCGTCGGGCAAGATTGTTCTGGACGACGGTCCGCGTATTTCAGGATATCGCCCGTGTGCTGACGTAACTATGGAGACGGCGGCCAAATGGGCTGGAGCGATGACGGTGGGCATTGTTCTCACGGGTATGGGAAACGATGCATCGCTTGGCGTGCAAGCGATTCGCGCAGCAGGCGGCATCGTCATAGCCCAGGACGAAGCGACTTCGGTGATTTTCGGAATGCCCGCGGAGGCCATCAAGACCGGGGCCGTCAATCAAGTTCTGCCGCTGGACCAAATTTTCTTGAGCACTGATAAACATGTTCGCGAAATCACACGTTCCTCGCAAGCGATGCTACGATGAAGATCGTTCCCAGCGGATTTCAATCGCGTCGGCAGCTTGGACGTACCGAGGAGGTCATCCTGTTTGTCGTTGCGGGACATACGTTCGCGATTGCTGCGAGCGCCATCGAAGAAATTCGCAGCACAGATGGTTCTTCGTCCGCCACTTCGGAAATCGCCCTAGAAGCTATTCCTAAAGTGTTGCATCGCCTTCGACGCGGAAGGAAGTGGTACTACGTCGTGAACATGTGCGCGCACTTTGATCTGCCTGTATCGCGTCCAACACTTGTTCTCGTTCTTCGCCATTCATGTGTCGCAGTCCTGGTTGACCAGATTGATCGCATTGAAACGATCTCGCGTCTCATGGTGATGCCGCAATCGTTTTCGGGAGCAGAGCGTGTTTGGTATCGCGGCCTTACACTCATTGATAACAATGTCGTGCCTGTTTTGAACCCTGCCGGTTTTTTGACCCACGATGAGCTCACGCAACTTGATGCACTCGACGATCGAGTAGGTGCTTCTTCGGGAAACAACGTTTCACCGCTTCCTGATGAAACACAGGGAGCATTTCTGTGAGTGGCGCCGCTGAACTGCAACTGAAAAGCTACGTCATCGTGCCAATTGGAAGTCGCAGATTTTCATTTGCGGCCGAGTCGATCGTCGAATTGATTTCGATTGGGAACCTGCAACAGTTTCCTCATCGAACGCCGTGGATTTCTGGCGTAATCGTGCGCCGAGGTCGTGTAGTTCCGGTTTGTGATGTAGGAAGACTGTTAGGTGAAAAGAATGAATCGATCGGCCGCTTTCACTTGATTGCGGAATGGCGAGCCATTGACACCCGCGATTGGTGCGCGATACCCGTTGCAGGACAGTGCGAGCTCGCCAGCGGCGAGGCAGCCGCGCAAGTTGACGTCCATACTGAAAATCAAGAGCCTTTTGTCACCGGTTCGCTGCAAGTCGGCGAGGATCGCATTCAAATTGTGGACTTAGGGAAACTGATTCAAGCGTGCCAAGCGTCCTGTGAAGTGCCTGTCCCGGAGTCGGGATCGTGAACGCCTCCGGGGCATCTCAACCGAAAGTATTGCTCATCGACAGCAATGTGTATTTTTCGAAAAAACTGAGTGACGCTCTGAAAAAGGAAGGTTTTGAAGTGCTGACGAGCTCGCAGACGGCTTACGCGCTGACGATGCTCGAATGGAACACGCCAGCCATAATCCTATGCGCCACGAATCTGCGAGAAATGAATGCGTATGAAATTGCTCCATTGCTTCGCGCAGACGCAAAGACAGCCAACATTCCCCTGATCGCTGTGGGGAATGGCGGCGACCAGGCGCTCATGGACGCTTTTCGCCACGGTTGTGACGATTATGTCGATCGGCGGCGCGGCCCTGAAGGAATCGTTGCCCACGTCCGCGCCTTCCTCCTCAGCCGGCAAGAGGGTTTCCAGCCTACGCAAATGGTTCCGAGCGCAATAACGACTCTGACGGGCGACCTTTCTCGCCTTGATCTGCCCGGCGTGATTCAAATGCTCAATCAAGCGCGCCAGACGGGCGCTCTCAACATCAATTCCGGGGATACGGACGGAGTAATTTATTTCGATGGTGGTGAACTATCACACGCCGAATGCGGCGCGCTCTTTGGGGATGAGGCCGTGATTCACATTCTCAAGTCCTGCGAGGGCGCCGGCAAAGGTGTTTATAAATTTGTTTACGGTGTAACTGCAGCTCAGCGCACTGTGTTGCGTTCATCGACTGATCTCATGCTCGACGCCATGCGTGAACTCGACGAAGATGCGCTGGACGAAGCAGATAAGACGCCTGTACCGGACGATACACGGGAGCACGCGAATCTTGCAGCGTCCACGGCTGTACCGTATCCTCCCGGCGACGAAGTTGTGCCGGAAAAATCCGAGTTGGAGCGGCCATGAGCGAAGCGTCGATCGTCTCCTCCGAGCGTGTTCCAACGGTATACTTCATCGATGACAGCGCGACCATGCGCGAAGTCATCAAGATTGCGTTCCGTCGCGAGTCAATTAACGTGGTCACTTGTCATGATGCGGCATCTGCCTTGGCACAATTTGCCGAAACCACCCCTGATGCAGTCATTACCGATGTCATCATGCCCGACAAAGACGGTTACGAAGTTTGCCAGTTCATTAAGCAAAATCCGGAGCTGCGCAAAACGCCGGTGATATTGATGTCGGGAGTGGTCAATCGAACCGTCGCAGAAAAGGCCATTGCTGTCCAGGCCGACGAACTTATCCGCAAGCCGTTTCAGCCACAAGAACTGATCGCGCGCGTCAAAAACCTGCTTAATCCGAAATCGGTCAGCGCCCCACCTCGCCAAGATCTTGGCGATACCGAAGCAGCCCACGCTGCCTCAAGTTCCCTCTCCGGTATTTTCGGCACGCCAGTTCCGTTCTCCGCTGCTGCCTCGACACAGATGTCGACTGCGACTCAAAACCGATTGACCGGAAAACAATCCGTCGCGACCCCTCCGGCAGCGCCACGCCCAAACAACAATCCTTCAGGCGCCGAAGTTCAGAGACTTCGCTTCGAGCTTCAACGGTTGGAAATGCTCGTCAAAAAGCTTCAGTCGGAACTCGAAGCCGAGCGCCAGTATGTCGCTTCCCTTGAATCGCATCTCAAAACGCTGCAGGAAACCGACTGAACGTCCGATTGTTGTCCCTTTTTTCTAATCCCTTTCAACAATTCCTGCATCTCTTACAAGATATGAAACTGGGCTGATGCTTGCTCGCGCGTTGATCTGATTGGTAGAATTTACCGTACGGTTGCATGCGGTGAGGGATGCACAATAATGAAACGGACCGTACTTGCGTTGGCAGCATTCGCAGCAACTGTTTGCCTTGCCTCAATGCTGGCAGCAACTCGTAGAGGTGTTCATGCTGCGTCCTCTCTCTCAAGGACCTTCGAGTTTGTCTACGTGGTACATGTGCCGGCACTTCCGCCGGGCAGTCACGAAATGCGGATCTGGCTCCCGCTGCCCCAGACCGGGGCGCATCAGAAAGTAAGCGCTGTCAGCATCTCAAGTCCGCTCGCGCATCGCATTTACGCTGATCAAGCCCGTGGCAACGACGCAGCTTATTTCAGCTTTGACGCGGCAAAGACGCGCACACCGTTCGCCATCACTCTTAAGTTTCGAGCGCGTCGTGATGAATACAGAGTGGCGCTCCCGTCGAACGACCCTGCACCCTCCTCAAGTGAGTTTTCACCGAATATTGCAAGATATCTTGAACCTGATCGCCTCGTGCCGATCAACGGCATGATTGCCGATCTGTCGCGTGAACAGACCAAAGGAATCTCCGATCCGCTCAAGAGGGCGCGCAGCATCTACGATTATGTGATCAGGACGATGCACTACGATCACGCCGGAACCGGCTGGGGACAAGGGGACGCTATCTTCGCGTGTACCGCGCATCATGGCAATTGCACTGATTTTCATTCGCTTTTTATCGGCATGGCTCGGGCTGCGGGAATTCCAGCGCGTTTCGAAATCGGGTTCCCAATTCCAATCGGCCAACATCAGGGAGAAATCAGCGGGTATCACTGCTGGGCGGAATTCTACATTCAGGGCATCGGCTGGGTTCCGATCGATGCTTCAGAAGCGTGGCAAATGCCCGATAAACACGATTATTTCTTTGGTGCCCTTGATCAGAACCGTGTGCGATTTTCTGGCGGCCGCGATCTTGTTCTCAGCCCACGGCAATCAGGCTCCGCGATCAACTATTTTGTTTATCCCTATGCTGAGCTTGACGGAAAGCCATTCGCGAATCTAGGTCACCAATTTTCTTTTCACGATGTTTCGGTCGAGTGAGGGAACGTTTCGTCGTGCAATGAGCAGGGCCGGTTCACGTCACATAGCTGCTCAGTTGAGATGTTTCGCGCGCAGGAATTCACTAGCCACGACCGCCGTGTCTTTATGCTCACCAATTACTTCGTAATTCATCTCCTGCATGTCTTTGTCCGAAATCTTTCCAGAAAGCGCGATAAGTGCGTTCGCGATTGCCGGATGCTGTCGTAGAATTTCGCTTCTCACAACAGGCACCGCCTGGTAGGGCGGAAAATAATGCTTGTCGTCGGTCAAGACAGTGAAAACCCCTGTTACCAACTGCCCGTCAGTCGTATTTCCGGCAATGATGTCCACTTGACGGGCAAGCAACGCGCGGTAAAGCAGTCCCAAATCCATGATCCGTGGCGCTGCTGCAAACTTTAATCCGTAAGTCTTCACCAATCCATCGTATCCGTCGGGACGTTCCTGGAATTCGTATCCGAATCCGGGACGCCACAGTGGCGTGTATTTTGCCGCGTCGGAAATTGAGTGAATTCCATACCGATGAGCGTCATCCGCTCGGACGGCAATCGCGAAGCTGTCGTTGAATCCCAACGGCGGCTCAACAATCAAGCCAAAACGTTGCGCATAATCGCCGCGGACTTGCTTGAAAACCGCATGAGGATCGCTATTAGGTGTTTTCTTCAGGATTGCCGTCAGCGCCGTTCCTGTGTATTCCACATACAGATCAATTCTTCCCGCGAGCAATGCTTGGTGACAGATATACGTTCCGCTTAGGTAGAAGCGCCTTTCGACGCGCAATCCGGTTTGCGCTTCGATCCGTTGCGCAAGAATTTCGCCGAGAATCGCCTGCTCCGGAAAATTCTTCGAACCAACGACAATCGTATTGTGGCGATTAACACAGCCACATAGCCCTAAAATTGCGGGGACGAATACCAGCAATATCCAGCGGCGCATTTGGGTCATTGCGGATATCGCAGACGGCGCTCCAGTATTCCAAAACAGACGTCAGCGGCCAGCGCGAGTAGCGCCGCGGGAATCGCGCCCTCCAGAATCACGCGATTATCCACCATCGCCAGGCCGCGAAAGATAAATTCACCCAGCCCACCTGCTCCGATTGCCGCAGCGATCGTCGCTATTCCCACTGTCCACACGGTTGCCACACGAATGCCCGCGAGAAGCACCGGGAGCGAAAGGGGAAGCTCGACGCGAAGTAGAACTTGCCTTCCAGTCATGCCCATGGCCCGTGCTGCATCTCTGACGCTGGCGTCCACACCCTGAATTCCGGCCACAGTGTTACGGATAATGGGCAGCAACGCATACAGGGCGAGCGCAACGATCGCAAGGCGGTCGGCGCGCGCCCCAAGCCACGGTACCGAAAGCAGAAAACCGAAAAGCGCCAAGCTCGGAATGGTTTCTGCGATGTTCGCGCCGCCGAGGATCGGCTTCGAAAGCCAGGGTTTTCGTGTGACGGCGATTCCGAGGGGAACGCCGATACCGATCGCAATCAGCATGGAGATTATCACCAGCCAGAGATGTTCTGCGCTCGCTAGCAGAATTTCATCGCCATGTGCCAGAAAAAAATGTACCAGCCTCATTCGTCGCCTCGCTTCGTTAAAATGCGCGGCGTCGCGCCGCCGCAAAATGCGGAAACATAAGCCGCAGCCGTTGGTTCGGTTGCGCGCAGAAAATCCGCCGGACTATAGACACCCGTGAGCGTCCCTGCTTCCAGCAGTGCGATGCGTGTTCCAATGAGCAGCGCCTCTCTCATATCGTGCGTGACGAAGAGGATCGTTTTTCGCAGGCGTTGTTGAATATCGAGAAACTCGCGCTGAATTTCCGCGCGTGTCAGCACGTCGAGCGCGCCGAATGGTTCGTCCATCAGCAAGATCGGCGGGTCCGCGGCGAGAGCGCGCGCCACCCCCACGCGTTGTCGTTGTCCGCCAGAAAGCTGATGCGGGTAGCGTTGCGCGAAATGCGCGGGATCCAAGCCGACAACTCCTAATAATTCGCGAACGCGGTCCGTGATGCGATTCCGTGGCCACTGTTGGAGTTCCGGCACGAGCGCGATATTGCGCTCAACCGTAAAATGTGGGAAAAGGCCGGCTTCCTGAATCACATAGCCAATTCGTCGGCGCAAACGAATCGGATCCCATTCAAGCGTGGCGCGTTCATCCACGCGTACTTCACCTGCGCTTGGTTCGAGAAGGCGATTGACAAGTTTCAACGCCGTAGTTTTTCCAGAACCGCTTCGACCGAGCAAAACGAGAGTCTCGCCACGACTCACCGTTAAAGAAAGCGCTTTCAGGATGGGCTGATTCTCGATGCGAAACTCGGCGCCCCGGAATTCGATGACGGGATGTGTTTCCGACTGCGATTTCGGTTCAGGAGCCACGCGTTGATTGTAGCTTGACTGGAGCTTTTGACGAGAGGGGCAGAGTATACTCCGCCGTGATGGGTCGACTGTTTCCGAAGCTGAAAGGAGGGGCACCATGATCCCCCAGTTGCTGCGCTATGAGGATATCGGGATTCTTCTGCTGCGGATAATGGCGGGCGTCATTTTCATTTCGAGCGGTTGGAATCACGTGAAAAGTCCTGCCGAAAGAGCCAAACAAATTGGAATGAGCAAGGGTTTCACGATGTTTCTGGGAACGGTGGAGATTGTGGGCAGCTTGGGAATAATGTTCGGTGTGTTGACGCAAATTGCCGCAATGGGGTTGATCGTACTGATGCTTGGGGCGATCCAGAAAAAAATAGCCGTGTGGCATACCGGCTTCTGGGGGAAGAACGGATA
>DATNDO010000119.1:0-2649 GCA_035606955.1 Candidatus Angelobacter sp. | reverse complement strand
TCGATCCTAATCTCTTTTCCCGAACCGACCCACTCGCGCGGCAGCCCCTTTCCTAGATAAAGTCTGTCTTCGTCGGAATCTTCAAACACCAACATCCAGCGAACCAACAATGGAATCGTTTGCTGGGCCGGAATGCAGAATATCGCCGTGCCGCCCTCGATGCCGGAAACTTCACCCGCGGTCCAACTCCCTCGTGTATGGTCGTGGAAGCGATGCGAGTACAGAAACAATAAATATTCCTCGACGCGATCCAAGCGGAGCAGCGCCTGCGCGTAGCCGTACGAAATGAAGCCCAGGATGTCGCGCCCATTCGGATGCGGCGGCTCCATATTCGCGACGATGCCAAGTGTTGTACCGCCGTAGGCGCGCATGCAATCAATCACCAGGTTCGCCAATTTGGGCGAGAGCATATCGGCCTGAAGCAACTCCGCGTAGGGCCGATGCGCCCATTGCTGCGGACTGGGCCGTTCTTTTTGCATCGACTCCCACACAGTGCCTGTCGCGCCTGCGTACGTTCCGACGTAGGGAGGATTCATATCGCTTCGAACGTTCTTTTCGATGCTTGCAGTGACGGCGTCTTGGAGAATCTTGCTGCGCCGCAGCCAGTCTGCTGTTGATTTCTCGCCCGCGGCCGCGGGCTTGATGTTCCGCCATGCGTGGCTGAAATCTTTAAGGCCTCTGGCGGCGAATGCGCTGTTCGCAAAATATGGCAGCCACCAAGTCTCGGGCTTCGGCGCGAGACACGAATCCGATTCGCTCCAGCCATGAATCAGCCCGTGTCCCGGATCGTCCGCGGGCAATCGAAGGCTTTCGTCGTGCATTTCGCAAAGCATCGAAGCTGTAGCGTCGATTTTCGCCTGATGCTTCAAAAGCAGCGCCGCGTCGCGCGTGTAGTTGAAATACTTCGCGAACAGCATCAGCTCCATTCCGAATTGCGCCGTCTCGGGCCCGCGCATGTTGATCATGCCTTTCGAGTCGGTGAAGTCGGTAAGGTAGTTGTCAATGATCGCGCGCGCCTCCTCAAAACGGCCCCATTCGAGATTCGCGAACACGGACATCGTGAAAATGTCCTGAAACCCGTCGTACTCCGAGCCGTAATAATCGCGGTCAACCGCGCCATACTTCGGATAGACGCCGCCCGGACGCACCATAAGCTCCTTGGCAAATGCATACTTCGACATATCGACCCAAACATTTGCGGGGAGGGCGGTTGGCGCGAAATCGCTCAACTGTTTATCCCAGTAGTCAGCGAAAACAAGAAGCGCGCGATAGAACTCTTCCGCTGAAGGATCCTCGCGGGCAGGTGGATAGGCCGGATAGCTATAGCCGTAAACAACCTTTGCTATTTTGCCGTTCTCGACTCTCGCAGTGCGGTGCCAGGTCTGCACAATAAATCTGTCGTGTGCTTTCACGTCGCCGAATACGACAACTTCGTGATACGCCGTGTCGGAGATGGGGAAGATTTTGCGAACTGCCGGCATCCACCCGCCAATCAGCCCTTCGAACCGTTTCTGCGCCCCTTGCGCATTGAGCTCCGGAAAATACTGGCCCGGATGATACGTCCGCGTGCTTCCCGAGGGGTAAATGGGCATCGTGTCCGAACATTCCTTCGTTCCAACGAAAGTATTCCACGGCAGGCGGAACCGCGCGGGCCTGTCCAGGGCAGCTCCATGGGGAGGAGCGGCGGATCTGACCAATTCGGGATCTGGATCGCCGTTCGCCAGTAGCTTGTCCGCCAGCAAATCGCGGCCGGACATGCCGATGTCCTTCAAGCTCAACCCGAGATACGGAGGATTCGCCTCGGCAAACGTAGCTTCAGCAGTCTTGGGAAGCACGCGACTAGTTCCGCGCGAAGAAACAAAAGTGATCGCCCCATCGCGAGTGCGAAGATCCTCGAAAACTTTCCAGGTTGTGGAATCGGCTTTGAATTCGCAGAGCAGCGAGTGGCCTTCAACGTCAGGCGTGCGTTCAGACTCGCTGGAGCCGATCGGTAGCGCGAAGCCACCGGGCCGTTCCGCCGCGCCGACGGGCTGTGGCAAATATCGCAAAGCCGCGGTCGTGACCGCGAAATTCTGCAAGAAACGGCGTCGATCCATGATGCCCCTTCCCGAGCTAGCCTGGCTGACCGGATTCGCTTTCTAAATTTTTGGCTTCGCTCTCGCGGGGGATTTGTACCATACTCCGCAGGACGCGTGTAAACGTCTTCTCGCACGGCCCGTTGAGGGGGACGGGAAAGGAAGCGCGACAAGGAAACGCGACTTTGAAAAGAAACATGAACTGGACGAAATATGTTCACGACCGCTTGCACTCAATTGTCGCGGACTCTTTGCAGAAACTGAACGCGAACAAGATCGAGCGGGAGTTCACGAAGGATTGACTTATCGCGTCCGCAGCAAGATAGTGCTGTTTCCTATGCGTAGGAAATCTGTGGCGTTGTGAAGATGAGGATGGGGAAATGAAGAGTCGCCGCATTCGATTTGCGAAATTGCTCGTGCTGTTTTGCTTTGTTTTAGGTTTCTGTTCCGGGCCGCACCGCAACGCAGCCGCGCAAGGACGGCGCGCGCAGGCGCCGCCAACGCCCGGGCCGATGCTGAGCCAAGGCACGATGAATCTCGACACGCCTGATTTTGATTTGGTCCTGGTGCGTTC
>DATNDO010000118.1:0-51704 GCA_035606955.1 Candidatus Angelobacter sp. | reverse complement strand
ACGCATTCATTCCCGTTCGAGGCTTCACCGACAATCGTCACTTCATCGGTGCCCTCAAACAGCTTGCGCAGACCATCGCGAAAAATAGCATGGTCGTCTGCAACCAGAACGCGGACAGGCGTTTTGCTTTTTATCATTTCAGTTCAATGGGATTTCAATTGTTAGACGCGCACCATGCCCCGGGTTTGATTCCACCGTCAGGACTCCCCCCACAGTGCGAGTCCGTTCTTTAATCGAGATCGGACCCAGGCGCAAACGGTCTAGCTCTTCGCTCTCGAATTTCCCCGCAAAGCTGAACCCTTGCCCGTTATCATCGACGACGAGGAAGATTTTCGTGTCGTCTTGCCATAGTTTTACCACGACGTGGCTCGCCCGCGCATGCTTTTTTATATTGTTGAGTGACTCACGATATATCTGGAATACTTCTCGGCAAATCCGGTCCGGCGCGCGAAGGTCGTTCTCCTCAAGGAAAAGGTCCACCACCATTCCCGACTCGTCATGGCAGCGTTCCGCGAAGCTATGCATCATTTCCCGTAAATCCGCGCTTTCCAGGCGCAACGGCCGAAGGTCCTTCACCATCTGCCGCAGATCGTCTCCCTCTTCCCGCACGGTTTTTTCCAGCGATTCCAGATCGCTCCCCACCTGCTCGGGAGCCTGCGGCAGTTTGCGGCGCAGAACGCCGAATTGAATATTCAGACTCAGCAGCGTTTGCAAAATCCCGTCGTGGAGGTCGCGCGAAATGCGGCTGCGCTCCGCTTCCACCGCCCGCGCGCGGAGACTGCGCAACAGAAACACATTCTCCAGCGGCACATTCAAGTGGCGAACAATGCGTTCGAACCAGCGCAGATCGCCCCGCGCGAACGGGCGCCGCCCATTCACCAGAATCATCCGTCCAGTAGGATGGCCGGAAGAAAGAATAGTTACAGCCATCGCGCGATTCGCAGCCAACTCTTGCCGCGCCGCCGCCGGTGGCACTTCCATGGACTTCGCCACCGCTCCAGTTTCCCGATGCCATCCAAATCCCTGCCCCTTCCCTTCGAGCGAATTCCAGCACACGCTCAGCGAAAGATCTTCAGCCAAAAAAGCGTCCGCGCGCGTTAGCGCCAGTGTTTCCGGCGGGAACGCGTGACGCCGGTCCTGCTCGCCTCTCCATACGAATAACCGATCGATCTCTTCATCACAGATCACCAACAACGCCCGTTCGCAATCGAATTCGCGCGCAATCTCGCTTAACACCAGCCGTACAGATTCCGCCAGACCTTTTTCCACTCGGATCATGCTCAGCAGTGATTCGATGAGCCGCTCCTCGCCCAGCTGCGTCCGTTCGCGCATTCCCAGCCACGCGATGCAAAGCCCGCCACAATAAGTTCCCGCCACTATTCCCATCCAACGCAAAATGCCATGCCCAGCTGCCGTCGAAAACCACGTCGCGCGAACGGCTACCGCCACAGCAGCTGCCGCGCTCAGGAAAGCCGCGTCTGTCGCAAACAAATTACTGGGGACTAGTCGATAGGAGGACTTGCTGCTACCCGTCCGCCCGAACGCCGCCATCGCAAAAACGGCGAACAAATAGAATAGCCAGAACGGTGCCAACGACGGCGTCAACGCAACAAAAATCGCTAGAGCAATCGCGTCGATTTCTGGAGGAAAATAAATTCGCTCGAAGCGCACGACACGCTCAGCCGCCACAACCACAATCGCGACAAACAAATATCCGGCGAGAAAGAGCGTCGCAACGCGGGCCGCGGCGCTTTCCGGAGTTTCCTTCAGCGCTAGCAACGCGAGAACGAGCGCGACGGGGCGCGCCACATTCACCAACTTTTCGAGTTGCCTCTTTCCAGAAGCCTTCATGGATATCGCCCCTGCGTTCCCCCATTGAGAAGTCTAGCAAGCCGCGCCGCTCCTGCAACGCTGCCGGTGCTTACCAGTAACGCAGGGAAGCAAGGAACCGAAAGAAAGAACCGTGTGCCAAGATTTCCAACTGTGGATTTGACACTGGGGGGATAATCGTCCTAGCAAAAGAGAGCGAGTTCGACCGCAACGGTACGGACCCGCATGTCAATCGGCAAAAGGGCGATTTGCCAGAACGTTTCACGCAAAGAGAAGTCAGTCGCATTGTGGGCGTCGAGCCAAGCCGTTTGCGCTACTGGCACAGGCTCCGCCTCGTCGTCCCTCAAGCCCGCTGGGGCGAACGTTTTTACAATTTCAGCGACCTGGTAGCTCTTCATTCAATAAAAGCAATCACTCAACGGCGAATTCCCGCGAAATCCGTCTGCCGCGCCGTCGCCCTTTTGCGCCAGGAACGCGGTGAGAGCACGACTCCGATTGGCGAATTGCAGCTATTCCCGAGCGGCCGGCAAATCGCGGCAATTCCTCCTGGGATGGAAAGCCAGGCCATAGAGCCTTTGACCGGACAGCTTCTTCTTCCTTACCACGTCTTTGCGAGCGCCGCCAATCTTCGCCAGATGGACTCTCGAACCGCCGAAGATCTGTTCGAGCAGGCGCTGAAATCTGAATCTCATCCCGAAAAACTCGAAGAGGCCATGTGCCTCTACCGCCGCGTGATTGAATTGCAGCCGGATTGGTCCGAGCCGCACATTAATTTAGGCTGTCTCTTCTTTCAACTCGGCGAATTGGAAAACGCGCGTAATTCTTTTTGCACCGCGCTTGCTCTGGATCCACGCAACGCCGTCTGCCATTTCAATCTCGGCTGCATCTTGGACGAAATCGGCGAGTTTGAAAAAGCGGTCGAACATTTGAGCCGTGCCATCGAAATCGAGCCCGGCCACGCCGACGCGCACTTTAATCTCGCTTCTGCTTACGAAAAGCACGGTGACAAGCAACTCGCTCTGCAGCACTGGATACTCTATCTTCAACATCAGTCGAATGGACCGTGGGCCGACTATGCCCGTTCGCAACTTAACAAGACGCGTTCGAAGCAAACGGCAGCCATCCTCATTCCCTTCCGTCCCAAAAATCAAAACTGAACTTCGACGGCTGAACATCCTTTCTGCTTTCCTTCGCGCGTATCTTGCGCGTAATTCGCCGACAAAATCCCAACTGCCCGCGATTTGCACGATCTTTCACCGTCCGTGCCCGCGTGTTATCATTGCTCCACGCTGGTGAGCGTAGCTCAGCTGGTAGAGCATCGGTCTGTGGCACCGAGGGTCGCGGGTTCAAATCCCGTCGCTCACCCCAACTCCTCTGAATCAAATCGCTGCTTGGGCCTCGCGACATCGCCGACACTGAAGCCGTCCGTCAAAAACTTTCTCCTCAGAAAATCGCACTGCTCCGTGTAACATTCATGCGCTTCCGGCGTATACATGGTGGCAGAGGCACCTGATGATTGAAGCGGTCAAGCTGTGCAAGAATTTTAAGGACAAAAAGCGCGGCGACATCCATGCCGTCGACAGCGTCAGTTTCACCTGCAAGCCCGGTGAGATTTACGGCCTTCTCGGCGCGAATGGCGCGGGCAAAACAACCACGCTGCGCATTCTCGCCACGATTCTCGCGCCGTCGTCAGGCACAGCCAACGTCGCGGGCTTCGACGTCGTTCGCGAGCCGCAAAAAGTCCGCGCACACGTCGGCTTCCTTTCAACGGCCACCGCTCTCTACGACCGCCTCACCGCCGCGGAAACCGTCGAATATTTCGGCCAGCTCTTTGGTCTCGACTCGGCCACCATCGAGCGCCGCACCAATGAATTGTTCAAAGCCCTCGACATGGACGAATTTCGCGACCGCCGCTGCGCCAAGCTCTCGACGGGAATGAAGCAGAAAGTTTCCATCGCCCGCACGCTCATCCACGATCCACCGGTGATGATTTTCGACGAGCCGACCAATGGCCTCGACGTGATGGCTGCGCGCTCCATCACCGACTTCATTCGCCAGTGCCGCGATCGTGGCAAGACCGTGATCTTTTCGACGCACGTCATGACTGAAGTCGAGAAACTTTGCGACCACATCGGCATCATTCACGGCGGCCGCATGCGCGCCGAAGGCACGCTCGAGCAGTTGCGCCAGAACTACCGCAAACAAAGCCTGGAAGAGATCTTCGTCGAAGTCTCGGGAGACGCACGATGAACTTGCGCAATTCACTGATCGTTTACCACAAAGAGCTCCGCGACATGCTCCGCGACAAACGCACCATTCGCTCCATGGTCATCATCCCCGTCATCGCCTTTCCCCTGCTGTTTTGGGGCATTGGCAAAGTCATGAGCAGCGTGATGGGCCAGGCAGCGGCCGAGACTGCTCCCATCATGGTGCAGGGCGGGACAAATTCGCCGAAGGTTCTCGCGGCGCTCAGCAAAGTCCCCGGCATCCAGGTTCTGCCCTATCGGGACGACGCAAAACAAGAAGTCTCCGACAAGAAAATCCGCGCTCTCGTGCAAATACCCAACGACATCGACACCGTAGCGGCGGATTCACAGTCGAAGCAAGTTTTCATTGGCTATTACGAAAATGACGTTAAGTCGGAGATGACCAAGGATAAATTGCAGAAATTTTTTGACGATTACCGCGATAGCGTCGCCCGTGACGCCCTCGTCGCGCGCGGCATGTCTCCAAACATTCTCGAACCGTTCAAAGTCCAGGCCGACAATGTCGCGCCGCCAGCGAAAGTCAGCGCCGCCATTTTGGGTGGATGGATCCCCTACCTCATTATCATTTTCTCGTTCACCGGAGCGATGTATCCCGCAATGGATCTCACGGCCGGCGAAAAGGAACGCGGAACTCTGGAGACAATTCTATCCAGTCCCGTCTCTCGCACCGACTTGGTCATCGGAAAGTTTCTAATGGTAATGACGGCATCCGTTGTCACCGCCGTCCTGTCGTTGATATCGGTGGGATTCGCGGGCCGGCACATGATGAGCGGCGCGCAGCAGCAGACCATGAATCTTTCCATCAGTCCCAGCACTGTCGTCGCCGTCGCGGTGATGCTTCTCCCCTTGACTGTGCTCTTCGCTTCGATGCTCTTGGCCGTCGCGCTCCTCGCCAAGAGTTATCGCGAGGCGCAAACCTACGTGTCCCCCCTCGTTTTTGTGGCAGTCGCCCCAGCAGTTATTGGCGCGCTCCCGGGCGTCGAGCTGAATTGGAAGACGGCGCTCGTTCCCATCCTCAACACCAGCCTCGTCAGCAAGGAAGTCATCGGCGGCACATACCATTGGACGACCATGCTCATGGTATTCGGCATGACGTGCGTCTACGCAGCCATTTCTCTTGGCGCGGCCATCTATATGTTCAACCGCGAAGACGTCCTCTTCCGCACCTAGCCACAATCCAAGCAAACCACTGGTCGCGTATCCCCAGAGGAGCTTCTAGCGCACTCCCTGTGAACGAAACACTCCGTGCTAGAATCGCTGGCGCAATGTCCGACGGCTCGCTCATAGATGTCCGCGCACTCTCGAAAGACTTTCGTACCTTTCGCCGCCGCGAAGGCGTCTGGGGCTCGATTCAAAATCTCTTCGTCCGCGACTATTTGACCGTCAGCGCCGTAGACAAGGTCAGCTTCGAAGTTGAACGCGGCGAAATGGTGGGCTACATCGGCCCGAACGGCGCCGGCAAATCGACCAGCATCAAAATGCTCACGGGTATTCTGATGCCCACCTCAGGCGAAGCGCGCGTCAACGGCTTCCTTCCCTACAAGCAGCGCCGCCAGTACGTGAAAACCATCGGCGTCGTCTTCGGCCAGCGCACGCAGCTCTGGTGGGACATCGCCGTCGTTGAATCCTTCAAACTCCTGCGTCGTATTTACGAAGTTTCCGAGCGTGACTTTCGCGAGCGCATGGAAAAATTCAATCAGATTCTCGGCATTCAGGATTATTTGTACACGCCCGTCCGCAAGCTTTCACTCGGCGAACGCATGCGTTGTGATCTGGCCGCTGCGCTGCTGCACAATCCGCCGCTGCTTTTCCTGGACGAACCTACCATCGGCCTCGACGTGGTCGCGAAGGATCAGATTCGCAAATTCCTGCGCGCCATCAATCGCGAATTTCAGACCACCGTTTTGTTGACGACGCACGACCTCGACGACATCGAAGAGCTTTGCCGCCGCATCATGATCATCGATCATGGCCGCCTGCTCTACGACGGTCCGCTCGACCTCCTGAAGCAAAAATTGTTGCGCACCAAGCAGATCAAATTCGCCGTAAAAGATTCCGAGCAGCTCGCCCGCGTTCCATCCATCGCGCGCGACGGCCTCGACCTCGAGCAAGTCGACCAGCTCACTTATCGGATTCGCTTCGACCGCGTGAAAGTTTCCACTTCGGATTTGATTCGCCAGATCCTGAACACGGTCGAAGTGCGTGACCTGCTCATCGAAGACGAACCTATCGAGGAGGTCGTCAAGCGCATCTACGCCGGCGAAACCCTTGACGAAGTCGCCCTCTAGCTTCGGTAAACAAGTGAAAGCCATGCCTGAAAAATCGAATTTCCACATGTCGCCAGAGGAATTCCGCCGCCACGGCAAAGCCGTCGTCGACTGGATCGCCGATTATTACGAACATGTGGAATCTTATCCCGTGATGTCGCAGGCAAAGCCCCGCCAAATCCGCGAGTCGCTTCCGAAAAACCCGCCGGTGCAGGGCGAGCCGTTCGAAATCATGTTGAAAGATGTTGAGAACCTGATTCTTCCCGGCATCACACATTGGCAATCGCCGAATTTTTTCGCCTTCTTCCCCTCGAACACTTCTTTCCCCTCGATCATGGGCGAAATGCTTTCCGCCGGCCTCGGCGTGCAGGGAATGCTCTGGGCCACCAGTCCTGCATGCACGGAACTCGAGACCCACGTTCTCGATTGGCTGGTCGAGATGCTTCGCTTGCCCGCAAAGTTCTTGTCGAGCAGCGAGGGTGGCGGCGTAATTCAGGACACGGCGTCCAATTCTTCTCTTTGCGCTCTGCTCGCCGCGCGTGAACGCGCTACAAATTTCGCGTCAAACGAAAGCGGCTGCGACGGCCGCCTCGTCGCTTACACCTCTTCGCAAGCGCACTCCTCCATCGAAAAGGCTGTGAAAATCGCCGGCCTCGGCCGCGAAAATCTGCGCCTCATCGAAGTGGACGAAAATTTCGCCATATGTCCAGCTGCGCTGACCACGCAAATCAAACGCGACATCGCCGCGCAACGCATTCCGTGTTTCGTCTCCGCCACCGTCGGAACCACGTCCTCGAACGCGATGGATCCTGTCCGCGCCATCGGCGAAATCTGCCGCGAGCACAAAATCTGGCTGCACGTTGACGCCGCCATGTCCGGCACCGCCGCGCTCTGCCCCGAATTTCGCTGGATTCACGACGGCCTCGAACTCGCCGACAGTTATTGCTTCAATCCTCACAAATGGATGTTCACGAATTTCGATTGCGACTGCTTTTACGTCGCCGACCGCAAAGCGCTCATCAACACCATGAGCGTCTTGCCCGAATATCTCCGCAACCAGGCCACTGAGTCCGGCGCAGTCATCGATTATCGCGACTGGCACATCCCGCTCGGTCGTCGCTTCCGCGCTTTGAAGTTATGGTTTGTGATTCGTTACTACGGAATCGAAGGTTTGCAGCATCACGTTCGCCGCCACGTCGAACTCGCGCAGCAATTCGCATCCTGGGTCCTCAAAGACGCCAACTTCGAACTCGCCGCGCCAGTGCCTTTGAATCTTGTCTGCTTTCGCCATCGCGCCGGCGACGCCATCAACCAATCCCTCATGGAACGCCTCAACCAAAGCGGCGATCTCTACCTCACGCACACCAAGCTCGACGGAAAATTCACTTTGCGCCTCTGCATCGGCCAAACCACCACTGACTTGCATCACGTCAAGCGCGCCTGGCACCGGATTCGCGAAGAGGCGGTTGCGGCGAAAGCTTGAGCTTCCGTCAAGTGCAGCGCTTTTCCTGGCGTCGAATTCACGCGCGTTCTCGAACACAAAGACCCTGCATCCAATCCATGGCGCGTTGCGTATGTTAGGATGCGGGTGTGAACGACACGCATGGGGTGAATAAAATGTTCAGGCGAGGCAGGAACTGAATGGCGTCGCGCATCCAGTCAGCGCTTGTGCCATACGCGGAGTTTTCGCGTATCGGATTCGTGAACATTCTTGCGTTTCGTCTGCGCTATTTCACCGGCATCATCACGTATTTTTTCAACGTCACGATTTACTATTTCATCTGGACCGCAATATTCAAGAACACCACTGGATCCATCGCGGGCTTCAACCTGCCCCAGATCATCACCTATGTGAGCGTGGGCTGGATCATCCGCTCGTTTTACTGGAACACCATCGACCAGGAAATGGCGTACGAAGTGATAGAAGGCAAGATCGCGATGGACTTGATCAAGCCTGTCTCCGTGCAATGGATGTGGATCTTCCGCGCAATGGGTGAATCGGCGTTTCGCCTCGGCTTGCTCACGGTGCCGACGGCCATTGTCGTCGCGCTGGTTTTTCCAGTGCAAGGACCCGCGTCCGGAGTTGATTTAACGCTTTTCATCATTGGCGTGATTGGCTCATTTTTTCTGATGGGCGCGATCAACTTTATGATTGGCACTTGCGCGATTCCGCTGAAATCGATCCTCGCGATGATTCGCGCGAAATACTGGCTGATTGAGTTGCTTTCTGGCTTGCTGATTCCCATGACCTATTTCCCAAATGGCGTGCAGAAAGTGCTGGCGTGGCTGCCCTTCGAACACATCGCATACACGCCGCTCTCGATTTATCTGGGGAAATTCTCGACCGGCAAGGCGATCGAGCTGCTTTGCGTCCAGTGGGCCTGGGTGGTTTTTCTGCTTTTCGCGGCGCACTGGTGGTGGGAGAGCGCGACAAAAAAAATCACGATTCACGGCGGCTAGGAAAACATGGCGATTTCGGAAAATTCGATGCGGGAAACAGGGCGAGAAAGCGCCGCGAAGCAAATCTGGCGTGGATTCGTGCGGCATTGCATTCTGTTCGGCGAATATTTTTCGCAATATGCGAAGATGCGGATGTCGTATCGCGGCGATTTCATCGTTTCGACCGCCACCAGCCTCGCCGCCACGATCTTCGCGCTGGCCTTTGTCGTTGTGCTGTTTCAGAAAGTCCCCACGCTGGCGAATTGGACGTTCCCCGAGGAAGTTTTCCTCTACGGCTTCTCGCTGATCCCTTACGGAATGTTCAACGTCATCAGCCTGAACCTCTACGACTTCGGCAACAACTACATCATCGAGGGGAAATTTGATCGCGTGATGCTGCGTCCGATTTCGACTTTGTTTCAGGTGCTCTTCGAGCAATTTCGCGTTGAGTCGATACAGGAAATCGCCACGGGATTTTTCTGCATGTGGTACGCGTCGCGCGAGCTTCACCTTCACTGGACTGCCGGCAAATTCTCGCTTCTGATTTTCTGGGGACTCTGCGCCGGAGTGATTTATATCTCCGTGTTCCTGCTGCTGACGACAATTTCTTTTTGGTTCGAGGACCGCATCGGCGTACATCCGCCCGTCTGGAATTTGATTGCGTTTGGCCGCTACCCGCTCTCGATTTATTCCAGCGCAGTGCAATTCTTCTTGTGCTGGATAATCCCCTTCGGCCTCGCGTCGTTTTATCCCAGCGTGCGCCTGCTGGGCCACACGGTCACTCCGGAATATCTTCCGTTCGTCCCCGTGGTCGCGGTCGCGTTTCTGATTTTCGCCATCTCCATGTGGAATCTCGGCACCCGCCACTACTCCTCGACCGGCTCGTAGCCGATGGCGACCGCGCATTGCAACGAGAATTGAGGCGCGCAAAACGAAGTGTGCAGCGATTTTTAAAACGGCGATTTCTTGGCGATTAGAAGTGTGCTCAGGCGAGTGTTTTGTGTTAGTTAGCACGATTTCTAATTCCGGCATTGTCGATTAGAAACGTTCCAGGTGGGACCCGAGATTCGGCTGACCTGCGACGAATCGCGTGGGGCTGAGCGTGGATTTTGTGGTTGGTCGGAGCATGCGTCCTCGAATTTGCGCTCGAACCACGCTAGCACAGCGTTGAGCGCAGCGATAGATCAGGCGACTGTGGAAAGTGGCGTGGCCCATGACCTCGGAGGGCACTACTCACAGGCTGAAGCCTGTGCCACGCACTACCTCACGGGCTGAAGCTGAGCCACAGGCGCGTTACGCGGCGGGGCCTTTGAAGTGGAGGACGACCATGGTGATGTCATCGGCCTGGGGGGCGCCGCCGGTGAAATCGCGAACACCGAAGCGTACCGCTTCGGCGAGCTCTTCGGCGGTTGAGCCCGAGAATTCGCGCAAGAGCGTGCTCAACCGCTCCTGCTCATACATTTCATCACTCATATTTCGGGCTTCGGAGACACCGTCCGTGTAGATCACAACGAAGTCTCCCGCCTGCAGCGCGACGTGCTCGGCGGTGAATTCGGCTTCGGCAAACATGCCGACGGGAAAATTCGACGAGACCAACTCGACGAGTTCGCCGGAGGCGCGGCGGACGAGTGGCGGGACATGACCCGCGTTGATGTATTCGAGATGGCCGGCGGGATCAAGTACGCCGTAGAAAAGCGTGGCGTAGCGATCGTCGCTCGAACGTTCACAGAGGAATTGGTTGACGCGCTTGGTGGCTTCGGCAAGCGGAATATCAAGCGCGGCCGTGGTGTAAAAAACTCCCTGCAGCAACGTGGCGAGAAGCGAAGCCGCGATTCCCTTGCCCGCCACGTCGCCAACAAAAAACCCGTAGCGGCCTCCGCCGAGTGCCACAACATCGAAGCAATCGCCGCCAACCGAGTGGCAGGCGAGCGTGGAGCCCGCAACGGAAACGTGAGGCATCTGCGGAAATGTCTTTGGCAACAACTCGCGCTGGATCTGGCTGGCAATTTCGATTTCGTGATCGAGACGACCCTTGGCGCGAGCCGCGGCGAACAGGCGCGCGTTTTCGATCACCGTGGCAGCCTCGCGCGCGAGCGTGCGCAAAACTTCACGGTCGATCTCACTGAACGCGGTGGAGGGCGAGCGGCTGTCGAGATACAGCACGCCGAGCAGATCGGCTTCCTCTGATGTGATGGTGATATCGACGGCGGCAATTACCGGCAGCTTTTCGATGGGAATCGCGACGATGGTAAGCAGTGAAAGCGAAGCCACGCTGGCCTGCGCGCCGATGGCTGCTTCGTCGCCCGTGTCGCTGACGATCAATTCGCGCCGGGAAGTGGCTACGCGCTTGAGCACGCCGGAGGAAATTTTCAGGTCTTCGACCTTGAGCAATTCACCTTTCGCGTCGCGCGCGATTGTGGGTTTCAGCTCGCCCTCGTCGTTCGCGAGCAGAAGCACGCCGCGTTCCGTGCGCGTGACGCGAATGGCCGCGTCGACCACGGCCGCGAGAACGTCCTCGAGCGAGAGGCCGGAGCCCAAAGTTCGCGCTACTTCGAGCAGCACTCCCAGATGATAGAGGCCCTGCGTCCCCGGAGTGGCCGGCGCCGGCTTTTCCACCTGTTCGATCAGCTCTTCGAGTGTGGCTTCGTCGCCGAGGAAAACCAGCTTGAACGAATCGGGCATGCCGAAATCAATGCTGTCCTTGGGGCGCAGCGGGCGCGTGTCTGTGATGCGTTCGCCGTTGACGAATGTGCCGTGGCGGCTGCCCATGTCTTCGAGGAAATAATCGCCATTGGCGGTGACGATTTGGGCCTGTTGGCGGCTGATGCGGCTGTCGCGCAACACAAGCTCATTGCCCGTCTGGCGGCCTACGCGAAAAGGAAACTGAGTGACCTGAACCTCGCGGCGGACTCCCGCAGGGTCGAGGACAAGCAATCGAGGAGGTCGCGACATGATCTGTTCGACCGGCGGCACGGAAGCGACAATAAGCGAGCGGCGGGCCGGTTCCGCGTTCATGTTAGGAGAAGTTGCGGCGGATGGCAACCGAATTGGCCACGAGTGAGCGGTTGCGCCGTGCTGGAGGCCCGTGTACATTGTCCGTGGGTCAGGAAATCCAAGACAGGAATTCGAGCTGAATGCTCAGTGGAGGAGAATATGCGTGGGTTCAAGATAGCGTTCGGGGCCGCGTCGTTGTTCCTAATCGCCACGGTCAATGCTCAGCAAAAGCCAGTGACGGATTCCGAGTACATGGCCCAGGCTCTCTCCGCAGCGCCGAAAGCCTTGGCGAAAGGGGCGGCAGTTGTTCGTGCGAACACGGACGGAAGCATGCGCACGCTTCGCCCAGGAAATAACGGTTTTACATGCATGGTGATGGGCACAGACAGGATGTGCAACGACCGCAACGCCATGGAGTTCATCCACGCCATGATGAAGCACGTTGCGCCTCCCGATAAGGTGGGAATCTCCTATATGCTGGCCGGTGACAAAGGTGCGAGCAACACAGACCCGTATGCCACAGGCAAGACAGCGAACAATCATTGGGTGGTGACCGGGCCGCACATTATGGTTTTCGGTCCGCCGAGCAAGGAATTGGGATACACCAAGGCTCAAGATCCTGATCCCAATAAGCCGTACATGATGTGGGCCGGCACGCCCTATGAACACGCGATGATTCCGGTTGCTCCTCCGAGGTGAGAATCGCGGTTGACGTGAGTCACCTGGTCATCAGGCAGAGGGGAGGCTGGAGTGCTGGCGCTCCCATTCGGAACTGAGACAGCGGATCGTTTCGCGGAGGCGCACCGCGAGGTCGACTACAGTCTCCAAGCGTTGCACGGAAACAGGTGTGAGATTTGGGCGAAGCTGAGAGAGAAGAAGTTCCGCATTGCCGAGAATTCCCGTCAGCGGATTATTGATTTCGTGGCGCAAAACTTCCGCGAAATCGGACGGCAGATCCGCAGCCCATGCGGAACGAAACTCTAGCTCGATGCCTTGCGGCGGGCGCAGACGGCGCTCGACGAGGGCCGCCGCGAGGGAAAGGAATTCGCCCGAGCGAGCGACAAAATCAATTTCGCCTGCAGTGAGCAGCCCGATAAGTTGCGACTGTTTCTCCGAGGGAGCGATGACGACTACGGGAGCGAAAAGTGCCATCCGGCGAGCGGCCTCCTCAAGCGAGACGTCGGCAGAAAGGATACCGTCGTCGAAGACGATTGTTTGAGGATTCAAGCGAGCAGCCCGGGCCGTAAGTTCGGTCCAATGCGAAGCGCGGGCGATTTCGCGATGATCGCCGTGACCATCGCTGTTGGATAAACGGTCGGATGAACATCGGTCGAGAGAATTATGCTCTAGACGCGCGACGAGATCATCGCGCGTGTTTCCTGGGACCATTCCGACGAGCGCCGCGACGCCCTTGAAACTGGTTTTGAGGCCCATGATTTTGATGTCCTCCTCTAGTTCGGGCTCAAGTTCGCCCCGACTTCTGTTTCGCACCCGACTCGATTTCATGGTTTGGCTTGCGTGGCAGCCGCCCCGATTGAAGTTGCACGCATACGCATTGCAAGAATGCGATTGGCGGCAAGCTTCAGTTCCTCGACGAGAAACGGCTTAGCTAGAAATGGAAGCTGGCGCGATTTCAGAAACTCGACCGTGTGCGGTCCAAGTGTGTCTCCGGTGATAAAAAGAATGCGGTCGCGCGCAGGACTTTGCGTGCGCACAAGCGCGTCATAAAAGGCAGGGCCATCGAGGCGCGGCATGCGCAGATCGCAGATGATCAGGTCGTAGCGGGAGCGCGCAAGTCGCGTAAGTCCCTCCTGACTGTCAAGAACAGCCTCGACTTTGTGGCCTTCCTCGCAAAGGACATCGCTGATCAGTTGCGCAACGGTGGGCTCGTCTTCCACCACGAGAACGCGGCCTGCGGACACGTCACCTGAGTTCGCCGAAGACTCGGCGGCTGCGGAAACAATCTCGGCAGGAACGGGGAGAAGCGGGATCTCGACCGTAAATTTCGCGCCGCCTGCAGGCAGGTTTTCAAAGGCAACGTCGCCGCCATGCTGTTCGACGATGCCATACACGATCGAAAGGCCAAGCCCGGTTCCCAAGCCGGGCGGCTTGGTGGTGAAGAACGGGTCGAAAATGCGCGATGCGACCTCAGGAGGGATGCCCGGACCGTCGTCAGAGACCTCGATCAGGAGCCGGGATTCGGCGGTCTTTCGCGTGCGCACTTGTATGCTACCGCGTCCGCGGCTCTCAAGGATGGCCTGCTCGGCATTGACCAGCAAGTTCAAAACGACCTGTTGAAGCTGGTGCGGATCCGCCAGAGTGGTGGGCAAGTCCGCGGCAAGTTCGCACCGAATCGCTATGTTCTCAATCTTCAATTCGTATCCACGCAGAGCGACCGTGCGCTCGACAATCTCGTTCAAGTCCACACGCGTGCGTTCGGGTTGGGCCTGTCGAGCAAAGAATAAGAGGTTTTTCACGATGCGGCGCGCGCGCTCCGCCTCCGCGAAGATCATTTTTACGTCGTCGTTTAGCGTTTCCGGCGCGCGCCCCAGGGCCAGTTGGGCGTAGCCCATAATGGAAGTCAGCGGGTTATTGAGTTCGTGCGCGATTCCGGAAACCAACTGGCCGAGCGCCGCCATTTTTTCGGTGTGCACGAGCTTGGACTGAATGTGGCGCTGGTTCGTAATCTCCGAGTAGATTTCGAGCCAGCCCATCCGCCGCCCTTCGTCATCCAGCACCGGTCGGGCGTAACGTTCGAAAACGCGCCGTGCCGGGCCGGTCAATTCGAGTTCGTCGTGAATCGGGCCATTCTCGCCTGTGGTAAAAAATTTCCAGGACGCGACAAACGCTCCCGGAACGCACAGAAGCGGCTCGAGCAGAGTTGCGACATCTTCGATGCGTACGGGGCCTGCCAAAACGCTGAGATCGAGGCCGAATAGCACTCCAAAATGAGCGTTCGCAAAACGAATTTGACCGTCGACTGCAATGAGCAGCGCGCCGGAGTGAACAGCATCGAGCACAGCGCGCAGTTCCGCTTCCAATTGCTTGAGTTGCAATTCTGGACTCGTCTCGGACAAACGATCAATCGATCCAGTCGGTGCGCCAGTTCCGGAGAGCGGACCAGACGAGAATCTGTGCTTCTCCGTTGATCGAAATGGCTTCAGCCAGGAGTGACGCGACATGCTCGATTCAACGTCCTGATTGCAGAATCAGATAACATGACAGGATCGCGGCGCCTGAAAAAATCAAAAGCTCAACTGCACGACGGACAAATCGTACGAGCCGGTATTTCCGAATAGAGTTCAAGCTCACTCCCCCTCTTGTTGCGCTCACGTTCACGTTTTCAGGAAGGCGCATTTTTACAGATATTCATTTTTGTAAATGCACAATCGCTACCAATGCGCGGAAAAAGCGAAGTGATTGCGGTTCAGATGTTTACGGCCAGAGAGGAGATTCCATTCCTTGAGGGTATTCCCACTCCGAACTCGAATTATCCGCGTACGGGAAAAGGAGAGGAGAAGGACGATAAAGACCGTTGCGACGGGAAGGATTTTCGCAGTTTCGCAACAGAAATGCTGGACTGTTCGGTTAGTTTCCGTCCAATTGGGACTCGTATTGCTTGAGCTTGCGGTAAAGAGTAGTTTTCCCGATCCCAAGCAAGCGCGCGGCAATTAATTTGTCTCCGCCGGATTCGCGCAACGCGCGGAGAATCGCGCGCCTTTCGAGTTCCTCGAGAGGAACGAGTTCGTCGTTGGCAGGCATGGCATCCGTTGGGCCGTGGCTGGCGGCATATTGCAAATTCGAAGGGAGGTCCCCAGAGTGGAGAATCGGCCCGGAGCCGAGCGCGACGGCGCGCTCAATGGCATTCTCCAGTTCGCGAACGTTTCCCGGCCAGTCGTAGGCTGTGAGACGTGTCAGTGCGTCTTCCGCGAGCGTCGGCAAAGGGCGTGCAGGGTCGGCGAATTTTTCGAGGAACGACTGCACGAGCACGGGAATGTCGCTCTTGCGCTCTCGCAGAGAGGGCAGCTTGATCTGTACGACGTTCAAGCGAAAAAACAAATCCTGCCGGAATTGTCCCGAACGAACAGCGGTTTCGAGGTCTTTGTTTGTCGCGGCGATCACGCGCACTTCGATGGAAACGCGTTCGTTCGAACCCACTGGCTTCACTTCGCGCGCTTGCAGCACGCGCAAGAGCTTGGATTGCATTTCGACGGGAAGGTTGCCGATTTCGTCGAGGAATAAGGTGCCGCCGTCGGCGCTTTCGATCAAGCCTTGCTTGGTGTGTATGGCCCCGGTAAAAGCCCCTTTGGCATAGCCGAAAAGCTCCGATTCAATCAGCGTGGGAACCAACGCCGAGCAATCCACAGGAACAAATGGCTTCTGGCGACGCGCTCCCGAGAAATGAATCGAACGAGCCACAAGTTCCTTGCCCGTGCCGCTTTCGCCGAGGATCAGCACGGGATAATTATGCTGACTGACTTTTTGGATCAGCTTGTACACACGTTGCATTTTCGCCGAGATGCCAATCAACTCTCCGTAACCGGGCCGCGTACGCAGTTGCTCGCGCAGGACGCGATTCTCCTGATCGAGTTCCTGTTCGCGAATCAGCCGCTGGAGCTTGCGGCGAAGTTCGTCAATGTGAAATGGCTTCGTGACGTAGTCAGTTGCGCCCAAACGCGTGGCTTCGACCGCCGTTTGTATCGTGCCGTACTGGGTGATCACCAGAACGGAGACGTGTGGATAATGCTCGCGAATACGGCGCAATAATTCGAGGCCGCCGAGCTGCGGCACTTTGAGGTCCGTGATGGCAATATCGACGGGATACTGATCGAGTTCTTCGAGCGCTTGCTCCGTGGTGCTGGCCGTGCGGACTCGCAGACCGGATTCGACTGCAACATCGCTGCAAATTCGAACAGTTGTCTCTTCGTCGTCCACGATTAAAACCGTGGCAATCCCGGTGTGTTGACTTTGAGGGGTTTCTGGCGTCCCAAGCTCCGTTGTCATTAGTTCCTCACCGCCTGCGGCCTATAATTCCCATTGCGGGCGAGTATCGCTCTTGAAAGCACGCAAGGAACCACATATGGGAAAGCTCGTAACGGATTACGGTCGCTGGACTTGCGACTTGGAGACCTGAATTGACGGCAGGAATGCAGTCCCATGCTGGGAACAGATGCTATCTCATAGTAATTAAGTAATCAAGTAACTCTGTCTATTTTCACGCGCATACCAAGATGGGACGATCTTGGTTACCGAAAGGGGAAAGACAAAGAGCGAAGCCCTGTCAAGCATGGCGAAAACTGCGTCCTCGGCGCAGATTGTCCGCCAAGGACGCAATGAATGAGAGATTATTGGGTCCCGACGGTCACCGAGCGGCCTAGACGAAATGTCAGATGGGATTCAGCGGGCAAGGAGATTTCTTTCTTCCCTGTCAGCGCTGCACCAGCCGTGCCTGCACCAGCGCCCGCTCCCGCGCCAATCGCCGCACCCTTGCCGCCTCCTGCGATTCCTCCGATCAGCGCCCCAAGCGCTGAACCGCCGCCAATGGCAACGACGTCGCGTTTCTTATGGGATTTACCTTCCAATGTGACCGGATGCGTGTTGACGTCCACCCAGGAGCCACCTGCCTGAATACGCGTGATGGCGACACTAAGAAACGCGGGTTTGGATAAACGCCCGGATGATCGTGCCTCGACCACAGTTCCGCGCACGCGCGCGTCGCGAGGCACGGCCACGCCACCGCCGACGAGAATGGGCCGGGAAAGTGTCCCTTCAAACGAGTCTCCCGACTGGCTGGTTCCAGTGTCGATTGTGGTGCCGAGAGTTACATGTAGCTCGGTTCCGGCTGGAATCGTGACGGACTGAGGAGTCTCGGCTGGGGAACTTCCCGCACTGGAAGAAGCGGGTTGGCCGCCGTTCGCGGTGTTGGCGTTGCTGCCATTGCTGGAACAACCGGGCAGGCATAGGGCCGCCGCGACAATTAGAGCAAAGGGGAGTAATGAATAATTCCGTTTTTTCAAATGACACCTCCAAGTCTTGAATGGCAATTTCGTTTCCAGAATAGCTCTCAATTAAACTCTTATCCTTCAATAGGATAAAACGTTTGTGGAATGAATCAATAGTGCAGAAATTTCCGGCTTGCGCAAAACTGCCGGACGCCAAACAGAAAGCCTGAGCCGACGACGATGCACGGGTTCAGGGCGGCACTACCCATTTGGCTTTCCATCGCTTGGCTTTCACGCATCCTTACTGTAGATTAAATTTATTGATGGCAAGTCACGCTCCATTTTCGCAACGTATCCTGATCGTCGAAGACGAGGAGAACGCCCGCAAGGGTTACGAAGCCCTGCTTCATAAGTGGGGTTGCCAGATCCTCGGAGTCGGCAGCGCCGAGGACGGCCTGGCGAAGTTTTCCGAATTCCAGCCCGCCGTGGTGCTGGCGGACGTCGAACTGCCGGGCATGAACGGCCTCGAGTTGCTCGCTGAACTGCACGAACATGCCCCGGAAACACCTGTAATCATCATTACCGGACGCGGCACTGACGAGCGGGCCGTGCAAGCGATCGAGGCCGGCGCGTTTTGGTACATCGAGAAACCTCTTAAGCCTCCCGTGCTTCGTTCACTGCTCGACCGCGCCATGGGCAAGGCACGCGATCGGCGGCAAGTTGCGGCGCTCACACGCCAGCTGCGAGATGCGGGCCGCCTGGGCGAATTGGTTGGAGCGTCGAAAACAATGTCCGAAGTGATGCGGCAAGTAGAAACAGCCGCACCGTCGACGGCCTCAGTGCTTATCACTGGTGAAACCGGCTCAGGCAAGGAAGTGGTCGCGCGCACGATTCACGCGCTGTCGCCGCGCGCCAATCAACCGTTCGTGGCCATCAATTGCTCCGCGATTCCCGAATCGCTGATGGAAAGCGAAATCTTTGGCCACGAGAAAGGCGCGTTCACCGGCGCGGCGGAACGAAGACTCGGCTGCTTTGAATTGGCGGATGGCGGGACGCTGCTTCTCGATGAAATCGGTGAAATGCCGGCGCAAACGCAAGCCAAACTCCTGCGCGTGCTGGAAGATCATAAGGTAAGAAGGATTGGCAGCAAGGTGGAGACGCCGGTCGATGTTCGCGTGCTTGCGGCGACGAATAAAGATCCGCAGCAAGCCGTGGCGCAAGGGCTGCTGCGTCAGGACCTGTTTTTTCGCCTCAACGTTTTTCACATTCATCTGCCCCCGTTGCGCGAGCACAAAGACGATCTGGGGCCTCTCACCGAGCAATTGCTCGCCGACATCAATCACAAACACGGCCGGAACGCACCGGGCGTCAATACGGAAGTGATGGAATTGTTCAAGGCGTATCCGTGGCCGGGAAACGTGCGCGAGTTGCGCAACGTGCTGGAACGCGCGGCCATCGCGTGCGACCGGGGACCGATCGGCCGCCAGCACTTGCCTGATGATTTTGCGCGCGGACCGGTGGCACAGTCGAGCGAACTTTCCGGCTTGCGCTTTCCGCCCGGCACTACGGTGGAAGCTGCGGAACGCGAGTTGATTATCCAAACACTGGGCGCAACGAATCAGAACAAGACGCGCGCCGCCGAACTTCTGGGCATCAGCCTGAAAACACTTCACAATAAGCTTAAGGAGTACGAGGCCTCACGCCAAAATGTCGCTAAGCCTGAAAAATAAGTTCACGCTGGCGACGGCGCTCTTGGTTCTAATGGTCGTCGCGCTAGTCTCCGGCTTATACGTGGCGAGACTCACACGGCAGGTGATCACGCAGGCCAACGATCGGGCGCAATTTGTGCTGCAACAGGTGTTCGTATCGGCGCAGAACGCACTGCGCGAAGCGGCTGAAAGTGGAGCAACTCCAGTATCTTCCAGCCCGGATGATATTCACGACTATATCCAGCGTACGCTCGAACAAAATCGGGGCCTATCGGCGCTGATTGAATCGGACATGAGCTTCTCGCCGACGATTTATGAAATCACAATCAGCGATGCGGATGGGGCGGCCATGATCTCCAGCGATCCTTCCCTGCCCGGCAAACCCATTCCGCAGCGACCCAGTCTTTCCCAACTGGTGCATGCAAGCTTCTTGAATCAGTTGCGGATTTTGAACGGTCCTCCGCGCGTGTATGAATTGACACTGCCATTCGTTACGACAGGCAACCAGCCCTTCGGAAATATTCACGTGGCGCTCGCATCGGCCCTGCTGCGCGACGAAATCTGGCCGGGACTGCATTCGGCCGCGTGGCTCGCGCTGGCCGCAGTGCTGCTTTCGACTTTATTTGCTGCGTTCGTCAGCCAAGTCGCCCTGGCGCCTTTGTCGCGCATTTCAGCGCAATTGGACCGCATATCGGCCGGCGAGTTCGATCTGGAGCCGGTCACACAGGCGGGCGAACTGGGGCAAGTGTCGAACAAGATCAGCCGCATCGGGCAGCAACTGCGCGACGTCCGCGAGATTTTCAGCACGTTGCGCGAAAACATGAATCAGATCATGGCGGGGCTCGAGGATGGCCTGCTGCTGTTCAATGCGGAGGGGCGCGCCGTGCTGGTAAGTCCTTCGGCGGAAAAATTCATCGATGTGGATTCGGAAAATTTGCTTGGCCGCAAGATCGAGGAGATATTTCCGCCGGGCCATCCACTCGCGCTTGCCTTGCACATCGGCCGAAACGGCGAGGTCGCGGCGGAGGGAGTGGAGCCGGTGGAAGTGGAAATCGCCGGAGAACACGGGACGCGGCGCGTGGGCGCGAGCATCCAGACCATCCAGGAAGACGGTGCACGCATGGGAATGCTCGTCTCACTGCGCGATCTGGAATCGCTCGAGCGCCTCGGTTCGCAATTGCAAGTGTCGGAAAGGCTCGCGGCTCTGGGACGCGTTACCGCAGGCGTTGCACACGAAGTGAAAAATCCGCTGAACTCCATGCGCGTGTGGCTGGAAGTGCTGAAGGCCAATCTGCCGATCGATCCCGAAACGCAACAAGCCGCGAAAATGCTGGACACGGAAATTGATCGCCTTGACCGTGTGGTGAAAACGTTCTTGGAGTTCAGCCGTCCCGTCGAATTGGAACGCGAGGAAGTCAATCTGCCCGAACTGCTCGAGAGCGTTCTCGCCAGCGCCAAGCCCGGTATCACGCGGGCGGGCGTAACTCTGGTGAAGGAGATCCCTGCATCGTTTCCGCTGATTGAGTTGGATAAGAGACTGATCGAGCAGTCGATTCTCAATTTGGTGCTGAACGCGTGCGAGAGCATGACGGCCGGAGGGCAGCTGACCGTGACTCTGGAACGCCTCGGTGACATGGCGGAAATTCGCGTCGGCGATACGGGGCCCGGTATCGCGCCCGAAAATCGCGCGAAAATCTTTCAGCTCTTTTTTACCACCCGAAAAGGCGGGACCGGGCTTGGACTTGCGAACACATTCCGATTTGTGCAATTACACAACGGTTCGATAGAATTTGATACAGAAACCGGGCGCGGCACCACGTTTCGAATTGAGCTGCCACTGACGCGCATCACGAGCCTGGCATCTAATTTAAGAGATTACGGCCAGCCGTTTGCGCGGCAGACATAATCGCAAATGAGCTACCCAGCCAAAAATCGCGCTTCGAACAAGCCTGCGGCCGCATCGCGGAATACCGCATTCTTGACGTGTATGGTCGCCGTAAGCCTCGCGGTCTTCACTGGTGGCTGCATGGGCCACAAAGTGCGCGCAGCCGCGCCAGTGACTGTGCCGCCGAAGCCACCAGCTCCGATTTCGACGTCGGGAACGACGAAATCGCCGGATTCGATTCCCGCGCCAACCACGCCCGCGCCAAAAAATCCGGAACCTGCAACGCTTTCGCCGGCTCTGAGGCCGAAACCTGATACGGTGAAGCGACCGACAACCGTAGTTCCTGAACCTGAATCTGAACGTCCGCCTGCGCCGGAGATCTCGCCGCAAATGTCGCAATCAGATCAAGTGGAACTGACGAAGCAAACCCAGCAGTACGTGACGACCGCGCAAGAGAATTTACATCGCGCGGACGGGCGTGAGCTCAACACGAGCCAACACGACATGGCCGACAAGATTCGTGGCTTTTTGGAACAGGCGCGGGATGCCATTCGCACCTCCGACTGGTCGCGCGCAAAAAACCTATCGCAGAAGGCCTATCTGCTCTCGGTCGAACTGGTCAAGACACTTTAGTTCGTCTCTCTCCGCTCGAATAATTGCTAAGATTGCAGCATGAAGAAGAGGTACGACACCGTCGTGGTCGGCGGCGGAATTATAGGCGTGGCACTCGCGTTTGAGCTTCACCGCCGGGGACAATCCGTGTTGGTGCTGGATCGCCAAGAGCCGGGGCGCGAAGCATCCTGGGCCGCAGCCGGCACAATTTCTCCCGCGCCGGATCACGAATCGCATGGTATCGCCGCGCTCGGATGCAAGAGTTACCGTCTCTATCCGGAATTTGCGGCTGCGATTGAAGAAGCTTCAGGAAAATCCGCCGGCTTCCATTCCAACGGCGCGATGGAATTATTTCTGGATGATGACGGTGAAGCGGCGTGCGACCGCCGGCTGAAGGAAATTCAGAGCTACAGTATTAGCGCTGAAACAATTTCACTTGACGAAGCAAAGACCCGCGAGCCCGCCATCAGCCGAGCGACGCGTGCGGCGCTGTGGATTCAAGACGAAGCGTATCTCGATCCGCGCGTGATCACTCACGTGGCGATCGCAGCAGCGTTGAAAACTGGCGTGGAAATGCGCGGCAACAACGATGTGATTTCCGTTCTAGTCGAACAAGGCCGCTGCAGCGGAGTGCTTGTCGCCGATTTGGAGAAGAATCGCGCAGGGAGGCTTGAAGTTCGCACGGGAGAAAAAATTGCGGCGGACAATGTGGTGATCGCCGCGGGATGGCGTTCCGGGAAAATCGGAGGCGTGGAATCCTATGCGCCGACAACTCCTGTTCGCGGACAGATGGTTGCACTCGGCAAAGTTCCCGGCGCGCCGCGAACAATTCTTCGCTCCAGTTTGGGTTACATGGCGCCGCGCGAGGATGGGCGCACGGTTGTTGGCAGCACGCTCGAAAGCGGTATAACCGAAAAACGTACGACTCCCGCTGGCGTACAAAAAATTCTTGCCGCCGCGACGGCGATGGCACCCGGCCTGGCGAGCGCGCCGATTCTGGAGATATGGGCCGGCGTGCGACCCGATTCGCCCGATCATTTGCCGATTATTGGACCTACGAACGTCGAAGGGCTGTTCATCGCAACGGGACACTATCGCAACGGGATGCTTCTCGCGCCCGTGACAGCGAAATATCTGGCCGAGTGGATTGCAACGGGAAAACCTTCGGCGTGGTTCGAGCCATTCAGCCCACTGCGATTTTCGGCGGCCCGCAACGTTTACGGCGGGTGAGGGGCCGAAAAAGGGGCATTCCTAGAAAGGGCTTAAACTAGACAGACCTGTCAGTTTGGTTGCTCAAAGAGTTACCAATAAAGTAGGATTACAACGCTCGTAACGAATCGTGCTGCGTTTCCGAAATTCGAGATGCAGGATCTTCGACGCCACAACCGGCCTCAGGTCTGAAGCCCACTAGAAACGAGACGCGTAACGGCGAGGGCGAATCCCCGCCCCGCCGAAGCGCGAATGCGAACCGCACATTCGTGATTACGTCATGTCAGTTAGCCAAATACGCTGGCGGGACATGAGCTACAAAGGCACGCGTAACCTAGTAAGGGATTATGCCAGCGCGACGCTGCGGTTCGCGATTGGGCGGACCGGCGAGCGTCGATGACTGCCCAGGGCTCGTGAAGTTCGCTTTGCTCGAAAGCAAGTAAAGCGGGCGGTTCATAACAACATCTAAAGTTGTACCGCGCGGCAGTTCCGCTTCCGGGCCGCGAGTGAGAAGTACCGCAAGAAGGCCCGCTGCCGCACCGGCTCCTGCGCCGATTCCCGCGCCTGTGGCGCTCCGGCCCACAATCCCGCCAATGCCCGCGCCCGCAGCGGTTGTTTCCAGGACGGTGCCTGCGTCTCCGGCCTTGTTCGAATCCCCTTTGATCGTACCTTCCTTGCCGATTGACTCGTTTCCGCCAGTGCCTGCATCGGTCGGCGAAGCGTTGAAACTGGCCTGGTAGCCATTGGGAAGAATCAAATTGTCGAGTTTGATTTTGATTTCGCCGCGCCCGCGAACGCGTCCGGGACGCTTGGCTTCCGTGACTTCGCCGCTGACATACGAGCCCGCGGGAATCAGGATGCGGCTATCGATCACAATGGGAAAGAGCGTTTCGAGATATACGGGATCGCCGGGCTGCGCGCTGCGCGTGGAAATGGCGTTGTGAAGTACAAGGGGCAGACGCGTCCCGGAAGGCACCTCAAAATATTTTGGCAAGGGCGCTACCGCTGCGGGAGATGCCGCCGCGGATGAAGGTTGAGCGGGCGATGCGTTCGCAGGGGCCGCCGGATGCGCTTGAGCTGGCGCGTTCGCGGGCGTAGCAGATTGCGCAGCCGTCGCCGGGGGATTCGCGGATTGCGCACGCAGGACGGGAGCGATCGCAAGCGCAAGAATGATCAACGCAGCAGTATCCACGAAACGGAGCTTCATCGGGGCCACCTCCACCGGAAATTCTCACTATCCGATGCTGTGCTTTACGCTCAGGATGCCCCCGATGGCGCGCTTGTGTCAATTGTCATAGGTTCGGAGTCGCACTCAATCCATACCTGTAACCATTGCTAATAGACCGACGGGAATAATGATTGGCGAGAGCACGATCACGGCAACGGTGATTCCAATGCCTCTCAGGATTTTGAAGGCAAGCGAATGGGCTGGCGCCTCGAGTTTCGCGACATCCGCATACGCGATCTCCTTCCCCTTTCCTGTGTTTTTGCCCTTGAGCACGAAACTTTCCTTTTCGATTTGTATCAGCACGCCGTCAACGGACTGGTGATCCTTGAGCTGTACCTTCACCCTGGTGTGACCGTTCGCTTTCAACCGCGACACCTGGACTTCGACCCACTTGCCACGCGCGCCGACTTGAATGTCGATGTTCGCGGGGCGTTTCGCATTGGCGTCCCGCGGAATCGGATGCGCTGGCTGACGCACCGAGGACGTCGCGGGCGGTTCGTCTGCCTGCTGCGCGTTTGCAGCCACAACAAAGAAAGCGGCGAGGGCGAGAACTGCGGCGATTCGCTTCATGGGTTGTCCTTTCACGAACTGCGGAAATTAGACCGACATTGTGGGTGTAGCACGGCAATGGCCACGAAGGATTGAGCCGCGTAGCCCTTCAGAAACCGGTTATCTGACGACACGCGCGCAACTTAATTGAGATGAAAATACTGGCGAGCACCGAATTTGTGACGGGTTTTCCTGACATGTGACGCCAAATTGTGGTGCGAGGGCGACACGATACGCTTGCCGTTTGACTCGCGCGGCGACGCCGCTTACGCTGTCACTGAACGCGATATAAGGAGGGTCGGATGGCGGACTTGGCGTTGGTGTATGGCATGAGGCTTTTTCCAGCGACGGAACTCGACTCGGTGGGCGAAGCGACCGTGCAACTCAAAAACGGGCGCAGCGGGCGCATCACAATGCATTTGATCGAAGGCAGCAGAGAAGAAATCGAGAAAACGCTCAAGCAATCGCTCGACGCGTTCTTCGATTTGTATCCGGAGATTTAGGCGCGTGACGGGCGTTAAATCAAGATGACTGTTTGCCCGGTTAAATCGAAACGTTTGCGGCAGCGAATGTTGCGGCAGCCGGCCATGTCGTCGACACGAACCATGTACGAACGCGCCTTAGCAAAATGAGCGCGATCTTCTTCGTTTGAGCCACGGGGCAGCTCCGCTTTTTTCGTACGAACTTTCCAGCGGATCGGATACGTGTTCTCCTGTCGGCAATGCGGGCACGTCAGCGGGATCTGCTTCGTTTCGTCTTTCTCGTCGTAAAATTTTCTGTCGTCCATGGGCTCCACTTTCCGACTACGTTTTCCCGCGCGCCGCGGGCGGCAAATTCCTCGGCGCTGTGCTGCCGATGGCATCGAGGGTCACAAAACGCATTCCTGCATCTTTCCATCGCGGCAACCAGTGAGCAATCGCCGCAACGGTGTGGCGGCGGTCGCCTTCGAGCAAACGATGGTCGCCGTCGTGCAAAAGCACAATATCCCCACCGATGACGCGCCGCAAGCGATGAATCACGCGCTCGGCAGGCTGCGGCTTCCAGTCCCAGGCCCATTTCGACCACATTGCAACGCCTGAGTAGCCCAGCTCGCGCACTACGGCGTCAAGTTGCGGACCGCGAAAACCAAACGGCGGACGCATCCAGCGCGGTTCCGTGCCGCCAACGGCCGAAAGAATCGCTTCACGGCAACGATTCAACTCTTCGCGCAGCTTAGCGCGAGAGAGAAAAATCAAGCTCGGGTGCGTCTCCGTGTGATTGCCAATGGCGTGTCCGCGCGCGGCAATCTCCCGCGCCAGTGCGGGAAACGCTCGTACGTGCTGGCCGATCAGGAAAAAAGTGGCGCGAGCGTCGTCCTTGTCGAGCAAATCGAGGAGCGCGGGTGTCGCCGCGGGATTCGGGCCGTCGTCGAACGTCAGCGCGACGGTTGACGCGTCGCCCGTAGTGCGCACCGTGCGTCCAAATAGTTGCGACCTCGGATGCACAGCGCCCCACGCGCCCACTGCCGCGCCGCCAAACACTGCCGCGCCCGCTGTCGCCCACGGATTCACTCGCGCATTTTCTCACGCAAGCCACTGCGCACGCGCAACTTTTCGTCGTGCCGCGCCAATGAAGTTCAACTCTGATACGATACGGCGCAATGTGTCAGCGCGCGCCCGTCACGAATCCAAAATTCCCCAACTGGCTGCGATGGGCCGGATTGATCTGGCTCGCTGTCTGGATTCCCACCTACTGGCGGTACTGGGGCGTGCAGAATTTCGTTCATCTTTGCGACATTGCTGTGATTCTTACGTGCGCGGGACTATGGTGGAGCAATTCCCTGCTGCTTTCGAGCCAAGCGGTTTCCTCGATTGTGGTCGATCTGATGTGGGATCTCGACGCGGCGTGGCGATTTTTCAGCGGCCATAATTTGATTGGCGGCACCGAGTACATGTGGGACGCGCATTACCCGCTGTGGGTACGGCTGCTATCTGTATTTCACATCGTGTGGCCGATTCTGCTGCTCTGGTCGCTCGCGCGTGTTGGCTATGACCGTCGAGGATGGTTGTTGCAAGCCGCGATTGCGGCTGACGCATTCGTAGTGGCGCGGTCCATGGACCCGGCGCTCAACATTAATTATGCGTTTCGCGATCCGATTCTGCATCGCGCTTGGGGACCGGGGCCGGTGCATATCGCGCTCATGTGGATCGGCTTGGTGATTTTGATTTATCTCCCGATGCACTTTGTTCTGACGAAGCTATTCGCTCCACCAACAACACCCGCGCAGACGTAACATCGGTCGCTGTCATTCACCCGCGAAGCCGCCACGCTACTCGTCTTCTTCTTTGCGAATGGAGCGGAGATCGATGCCGAGGTGCTGGCATTTTTTGTAGAGGTGGCTGCGTTCGAGACCGAGGGCTTTCGCGGTGTTGGTCATGTGATTGTGATGGCGCTTGAGCTCGCTGAGAATTGTTTCGCGCTCGAAGGCTTCGACGCGCTCGGCCATTGCGCCAGTGGCCGCCTCGTGCATCGCTCCCGGGGCACCTGATTCAGCAATCCCACTCACAGACTCAGCACGCGGCAGCGCCATGCGTATAGCCGCAGCGTCCACTTCGTTTCCCATCGCCAGCAGCAGGACGCGTTCGACTACGTTACGCAACTCGCGAACATTTCCGGGCCACCCGTAGCGCGACAATTCAACGATGGCCTCCATTGAGAATTTCTTCACCTTCCAGCCATTTTGTTCCGCGATCTGGCGCGCAAAATGTTCCGCGAGCACGGGGATATCTTCGATGCGTTCGCGCAACGGCGGCAGCGCAATGGGAAAAACAAAAATCCTGTGATAAAGGTCCTGGCGAAACGTATTGCGGCGGACCTGTTCTTCGAGATTGCGATGCGTCGCGACGACGACGCGAACGTTTACCGGGATCGGGCGGTCGCCGCCTACGCGTTCGATTTCACCCTCTTCCAGAACACGCAGGAGTTTCGCCTGCATCGCCAGGGGCATATCTCCGATTTCATCGAGGAAAAGCGTGCCGCGATGGGCCTGCTCGAATTTTCCCGTGTGCCGCGACACTGCTCCCGTGAAGGCTCCCTTTTCGTGGCCGAAAAGCTCCGACTCCATCAGCTCGGCCGGAACCGCGGCGCAATTGAGGGTGATGAACGGGCCATTCTTTCGTGCGCTTTTCTCGTGCAGCGTGCGCGCGACGAGTTCCTTGCCTGTGCCTGTCTCACCGCGAATACAAACGCGCGTTTCGCTTGCGGCGACGCGCTCGACTTCAGCCATCAGCAATTTCATGACAGGGCTTGCCCACACAAGTTGATGGCGGCCGACGCGACGGCGCAAATCGCAATTCTCTTCTTCGAGACGCGCGAGCTTTAGCGCGTTCTCCACCGTGAGGAGGAGCTTTTCCGTCGAGATGGGCTTTTCAAGGAAGTCGGCGGCGCCCAGGCGCGTGGCGCGCACCGCCATTTCAATCGTTGCCTGTCCCGACATCATTACGACGGGAGACGCGATGCCCGTAGTCCTTATTTCTTCGAGCAGCGTGATGCCGTCTTTGCCCGGCATAACCACGTCGGAAAGAATCAAATCGAAATGGCCGTCGCGTGCAAGTTCGAGAGCGCGCGCGGCGTTGTCGCAGACGGTCGCTTCATGGCCGGACAATCGAAACGCGCGGGAGAGAGAAGCAAGCGTGTTCGCATCGTCATCGATAATCAGAATGTGAGCTTTGGCCACCATACAAATCACGCCTTGCGTTCCATAATTGGTTCCGGCGGCTGTTCACTTTTGACGGACGCGGACTCAATAGAGACCACGTTCGGCGGGCGTTCGAGAAGTTCAATGCGAAACGTCGTGCCGTGTCCCGGCTCACTCGACACGGAAATTCGTCCGCCATGATCGCTGACAACCGATTGCACAATCGCGAGACCGAGGCCTGTGCCGTGCAGCTTCGTGGTGTAATACGGCGTGAAAAGGCGCTCGCATTCTTCGCGAGTGAGCCCTGCACCCGTGTCGGAGATCTCCAGGCGCACGCCGCCGTCATGCGTCATCGTCCGCAGCGTGAGTTTGCCGCCACTGGGCATCGCGTCGATGGCGTTGAGGACAAGGTTGCCAATGGCGCGATGAAGCAGAACGCTGTCGGCTTGAATGAGCGGAAGTTTTTCATCGAGCTGCAGCTCGGTGGTGATTTTTGGCTCGCCGGGTGCGATGAAGCGCGGTTCAAAAAGGCGGGTGACGCCACGGACCATTTCGTTTACGTCCAGCGAGTGCAATTCGGGGCGCGGCATTTTCGCGAAATCACTGAAGCGACCGACAATCGTTTTCAAGTTGTGAATTTCGGCGAGAAGCGTTTCCGTGGATTCGCGAAAGATCTCATCGAAATCCGTGGCGTTTTGCGCGCGTGCACGCTGAAGATTCTCAACCGTGATTTGCAGCGGGAATAGAGGATTCTTCAGTTCATGCGCGAGCCGGCGGGCGAGTTCGCGCCACGCGGCGACGCGTTCGGTTTGAATCAGGCGCTCGCGCTGTTCGGCGAGCTGTTCGGTCATTTGATTGAATGCTCCGGCGAGCGTGCCGATTTCGTCGCGCGAATGAATCGTGACACGCGCGTCCCAATTTCCAGAGGCTACTTCTTTCGCTCCCTCGACGAGCTTTCCAACCGGCCGCGTGACGCGCACGGCAGCCCACCAACTCAGCAGGATGCCGAGTGCGAGCGCAACTCCGCCCACGAGCAACGCCAGCCATCGAATGCTGCGTTCGAGCAAAACCAAATCGTGGCGTGAGCTGCCGACAAACAAAACTCCGAGAAGACTTTTGTCAGGGCCCATCAGAGGAAGCAAATGAAAAACTTCATCGTTCGCGGCATCGCCCGTCCAACGAACCGTCGCCGTGATTTCACCGGGCTGCTGAAGTTCGTCAGTCACGAGCGGCGCGAGACGATTCGCCTGCGCAACCGGGCCATCCGCGCCGGTCAAATTCTGCGGAGAAAAATTCGCATCGAGATTGACATAAAGCAAAGCGCGCATTCCCGGCGGCAAACTGAGGGAAGACAAAAAGGACTTGTCTAGCCGCTCGCCTCCGGCAGTGTAAAGATTCGAGCCAGCAACGGGAAGCACCGACACTGCGATCAGCCCGAGTTCGGGGCCATCCGGCGTGTCCACTTTTTGCAGGAAGGCGCCGCGCGCGGGCCAATCGGCTTTTTGAAGCAGCCAGTCTTCTTTGTAACCGAAGCGCGCGGGCCACTGCATCGAAGAAATAATGCTTCCATCGTTTCCCGCGAATTCGAGGAAATCGAAATGGTGATCCGAGGCGACGCTGACGGCATCGTGCCCGTATGCGGAGGGATCAATATCGCGAGCGTTGAGATGAATAGCCATATTCAGGGTCGCTTCAGAACCGGAGATATCCTGAATACCGCGAACGATTTGCTGTCCCTGATTGGCAAATTCGCGCTGGAACTGCGACACGATGGCTTCCGTGTGGGATGCGTCAACACGCTCGAACGCGCGGCGCGTGAATACGGTGACACCTACGCCGACGATCGCCACGGCCGCGACGACGACGAGCGGAAACAGCACGAACATTTTCAAGCGGAAACTCATTGAGCGGCTCCGTCGAGCCAGATGTCTGCAAGATGCCATGCGCCCCAACGTGCCGGCATCCAATCACGCACGCGGGCGCTTAAACCCACGACTTCCGGAACATGCACGAGAGGAATAATTTCGTACGTGTCCACCACGGCGCGTTCGCGCGAATATAATTGTTCGGGATTCGCGGGATCATTGAGAGGCACAGTTAGCGAAGGGTCAAGATCCGCGAGTTGCGCAAGGGTTTGCAGGAAGTCTCCGAGCGCCACTTCGGGCGCAGGCGAGGACACGGGAAGGCGCACGACGCGCGCATCGTATTCCGGGACATTCGTCGAGCGACTTGCGACGCCGCTTGGGGAATCGACACTGATGGCTCGCACGGAAATCGAAGTCCCCGCGGCTTGCGCGTTCACGGCAATGCGTTCGGCAATCATGCGCTCCATCGGGTCCTCGGCATCATAGCCCAGCCTCAGCGGTTGCGCGGGAGAGATTTGCGAGGCCAACTGGCGCGCGCTTGCCGCGTCTGACGCCGTTGAAAAAAGGAATTCGTAGCCGGAGGACCACTGCGGCAAGAGCGCTCCGGCTGGTGCGCCCTCTTTTTGCAAAACGAAATCGATGAGCGAGGGACGGTCGATGGCAAGCGAGAGCGCCTGGCGGATGTGAATGTTTTTGGCGCGCGTACTGGAACGCGCAAAAATCAGGGCGACCAATTCCGCGGGATCCGATGCGGAAATTCTCACGTCTCGCGAGGCGTCGATGCGGGCGCGATCGGGCGCAACGTCGGCAATGTCCGCTTTGCCAAGGTCGAGGTCGATCATGCGTTCGCGCACTGTGCGACCCATTTGCACATCAATGCCATCGACGAACGGACGTCCGCCCCAATAATCGTCGTTCGCGGCGAACACGGCGTGCCGGCCCGGTTCCCAGGTGGTGAGACGAAATGGGCCGGTGCCGATAAGTTCGCCAGTGGGCCTGCGAAGTAAAATTGAATTTTGCGACTCAGCAAGAATGTAGGGCAATTCTGGCAAAGGCGAATCGGATTCGACAATCACGGAATCGTCCGCGGAGCTCACGCGCCAAGCTGGACTAACCGCTTGCAGAGAATCGACAACGAGTTGAGGCGTGAGAGCGGTGGCGTCCTGGAATTTGACGTTCGGGCGAAGATGAAATTCCCAGCGCGTAAATTTGTCACTGTGCTGCCAGGAAACCGCCAAGGCCGGTTTTGGCTGGCCGGATTGGTCGAGCTCAACCAAGCGATCGGCGATTAGTCGCAAGAGCCGCTCTTGTGCAATTTGATCCGCAACGTTTCCCTGCTTTTGCGCGGGATCAAGCGAAATGACGCGGGCCTGCAAATCAATGGTCAGCGTGCCGCCATAGCGGGGCCGCCGCGCCGCCGAAGTTGCCAGCGCGACAAAGAGCAACGCGAACACCAAACTACTGGTTGTAGACCACGTGAATGAAATACGCCTCATACATTCCTGTTTTCAGATTGCGCGAAACCGCGATGACGCTGTTTTCATCCTCGGACCAAAGCGCCGTGATCGGGCCGTCGAAGTTGATTTCGCCGCTGATAGCAACAGCCTGGCGGTCGATGATGTCGAAGGCTTGAATCGAATCGGGGACGGTCCAGTCGCCGGCGCGCGTTACCAGCAGCGGCCACCGAGCACGGCTGGTCGAATACAGCACGGCGACATCGCTGCCCCAGCCCGGAAAAGAAGCGACGGGCGTGGAGGAACCACTGAAGAGAAGCGCGCGGCCATCAGGCGTCGTGGCGATTACGGGAACTGACGCGCCGGAAGACGCGGGCGGCGCGATAACGGCCAGCGAGGAGAATTCTTGGGAACCCAGGGCCGGGAAAGTGAAAGTATTCCCGTTCGCGGCAGCCGTCGGCAGCAGAGTGAAAGCGCGAAGAAAAGCCGTGGAGAGGAGCCATCCGGCATTGCCGGGCTTGCAGGAAGCCGACAAAGCACTGCTCACGGTGATGTTGCAGATGACGCCAGGAAGCACGGCTTCTTCGCCGTCCGCGCCTTGTTGCAGACGCGCGCGAACGTCGTGCGGCCACGGGGCTGCGTGTGCGATGGTCGCCTCGGATTGAAGTTGCCAGGCGCCGTTCTGCTGCGCAAAGAGCGCGACGCGGCTGGGCTGCAAGACAAGAAGGCTCGGCGCAGAACGGGGCGAGACAGCCAGAAGACTCGCGTCGAGGATAGGCTCGGGCTGGCTCAACAGGAATTCCCTTTGGAGAGTGACTGAAGGAGTGGGCTGGCTCGTCTGGGCGACCATTTCGCGGGGGACAGAGACGAAGACGGTTTGTTGCGACTGGCCTTGCGTAACTTGAGCAACCCACAAGAAGCCGTGAAGATCTTCCGCGAGTGTGACGTCGACGGAAGCAGGCACGATCTCCTGGGAACTCGCTGCATGGAAGGCCTGGGTCTGCTGCTTGATTTCGTCATGGAAAGCGCCGCAGGCGTTCTGGAATTCGAAAGAAGAGAGCGAGGATAAATTGACGAAATCTGGGGCGATGGTGAGCTCGCCTTGAATGGCTGCGCCGACCGAGGCGGCAACCTTGCGAGCGAGTTCACGAGCAGCGGTGCCCAAAGGCTGGCTTTCCTCTGAGTGAATGAACGACTGAACTGTGGATTGGGGGGACGATTGCGGCGCGGCGAACGCCGGGAATGAAAATGCGAGAAGCAAATGAAGCGCAAAAAATCGGCGGGAGGGCCGCATCGAGTCGCATCACGAAAGCGTGACGTGGCGCAATGATAGCACGGCGAATTTTTGCGTCTGGATGTTCGCGCTGGCTGTGTGTCGTTTCGAGCGATGGCCGCGCACGGAGAAACCGCTGGCGGGTGGCTTTGCCGCGGCAGCAGCCAAGCCACCCACAGGGGGTTTTACCAGCAGTTACCCGACTGCACCGACCGTGAAGCCGGCCGGGAACTCTCATGGGCGTCCACTTGATGGCACGCCTGCTTGTGCGCCGGATGGAGGATCCGCGGCACCAAGCGGTGCATCGAGCACGCCATTGGTGAAGAAGAATTTGCCGTCCATGGGCACCATCATGATGCGAACTTTGTCTGACAGTTTTTCCGCGACGATTTTCTGAATGAGCAGCGGATTGCCGCGCAGGGCCGCGGCTTCGAGCTGCAAACGCTCGGCCTCGGCGGCGCCCGTGATGCGTATGCGATTCGCGTCGGCTTTTGCAAGAAACTCCTGGCTCTGCTGCTCGGCCTGGCTGTCGATGACCTTGGCCTGCGCTTCCGCTTGCGCGTTTTCGATGGTGGCTTCCTTGCGGGCTTTGGCTTCAAGGCGCGCCTGCTCGATTTGTTTTTGCTTCAGCGGCAGCGTGTACTGCATCGCGTCGGACTCCGCTCTCGCGGCGATGACACGGGCTTGCGCGGTGGCTTCGGCCTGCTTTACCTGACGGACTTTGTTCTCATCGGCTTGATACTCCGCGATTTTCACGCGCTTCTGCTCGATCTCCTGCTCGAAGTTCATCTGGTCGCTCTGCTGCTCTTTCAAAAGAATGTTTTCGAGACCCTGCGCATATTCCGGCGGCAGAACGATGCGGCGGACGAGCACTTCCTTCACGATGATGGCGTCTTGCGCGAGACGCGTGGTGATGAGGCCGGCGACGCGCTGGCGAAATTCGTCACGCTTGACGGAGAAAACGTCGCGTACAACATAATCCGGAGCGACTTCGCGAAAGGCGCTTTCGACGACGGGGCCGACGATTTCCTGGTCGATGGGCTGCGGCAGATTCGCCTCGACGTAGCCGAGGCGGCTGGCGTCGAGGCGATAGCGAACCAGCACGGACAGCCCGAGCGGCAAACCCTCGCGGGCTTCGACTTTCAACACAGTTTCGTGGGGCTTTGCGTCGTCCTGCGCGGACGTGGCGAAGACTTGTTCGCGAATATCATAGAGCGACAGGCGTTCAATCAGGGGCGTAACGAAATGGACGCCGGAGTAGAGCGTTCCCGGACGGATGCCGGAAATTTGACTGACGCGGATGCCGGCGGAGCCGTCAGGAACAACGACAATGCTCAGTGCGATGAGCAACGCGAGCACGGCTGCTCCGGCAAGTTTGCCGGCGTCATGCCAACGGATTGAAATCCGCGGACGCGGCTTCGGACCCTCTTCCGGCGGATTCTTCGAGAACACACGCCGTACCAAGCGGTCGAGTTCGTAGGAGTAAATCAGATCGTAGGCTGCGATGGCCGCAGCAACGAGCAGCAGGCCGATTCCCGCTGCCATGAGCAAGTGCCGTAAGAAAATCATCTTCGTTCTCCCCCTTTAGTACGTCTCCATCTTCGTCCCTTGAGTCGATGCCGGATCAATTCTGTTTGGACTGTCGCGAGACTCGCGGACTGCGGTGGCAGTCGCCGCATGGGCATAAGAGCCATCACGCTTCGCAAGCACAACCATTCGAAAGCGAACGCAATTGCGAAAGAGGCCGCTACGGTTGTCGTCAAGATCGTTGCTACTTTCATGTTCGTTACCTCCGTCAGCTGCTTAACTTGGCCCGGGCATAACAAAAGGTCAGCGAGCCGGGCCTGCTGTTGAAACCGAAAAAGTTGGCTGAGATTCCGCAGCCAGCGTGTGGGGCAGGCTGGTGCCGAAAAGTTCCGCGGTCTCCGCGTCGCGAGTGGCGTGAAGCTCGACAACATCACCCACGCGCACGCGTGCGAACAGTTCTTTAACGTCGCGATTGCGGAGACGAATACATCCGTGCGAAACATCCCGTCCGATGAGGCGTGGCTCGTTCGTGCCGTGAATGCCATAGCCTTTGATGTTCAAGCCAATCCAACGCGGGCCGACAGGATTATCAGGACCGGCGGGAATCACGTCGCCGGGGTGGTAGTAAACAGGATCCGTGACGCGATTGATCACGCGGAACTCGCCCGCCGGGCTCGGACTCTCGGGCGCTCCGACGGAGACGCGGAATTTCAGGACAACGCGGCCATTCTCGACGACGGCGAGCGTGCGATCCGGGATGCTGACGACAATGCGTCGCTCGGTGGCCACCACCGCTGGGCTCCCATTATCGCAACGCATTCTGGGCTGTTCTTGCGCTGCTGCGCTGGCCGCGAAAGCCGATGTAAGAACCATCAAGGCCGCCAAAACACGCCGTTTCAGATGGAGCTTTGTCTCTCGAAGGTCACTGCCAACTCGCACCCGCCGCATGACCGCCTCCCGTTGGCAACGCTGTGACTGCGCTGCACAGGTGCATATGGCACGGCGGGTTCCATCGGCGAGCCATTGCAACGAAAGAAGATACGGGATCGCGGCAACGCCTTTGGCGTGGGTGGCGGGACACAGCGTGAAAGAAGGACGCGCAGCGTCGCTCTTTGGCTATAATTGAAGCTTGGGGGGCCATTCCAGAAATATGCAACAACCAACAACGGGACTTCGGATAGGGCGAATTCTCGGGATTCCGCTTTACCTGCATGCCACCAGTTTTCTCATCTTCGCGCTGCTGACTTTCTTCCTTGCGACGCAGATTCTGCCGCTGCAGTCGGGCGCTACTCCGATGCAATACTGGATCCTAGCCGTTGGGGTCAGCATCGTGTTTTTTGGCTCCCTGATACTGCACGAACTGGGGCACAGCGTAATTGCGCTGCGTTACAAAATTCCGGTTGTCTCCATCACATTGTTCTTTTTCGGGGGATTGGCGCGGATTGCGCGCGACCCGGAGACGGCTTTGCAGGAATTCAACATCGCGATTGCCGGGCCGATGGTCAGCTTCATCCTGGGTGCGGTGTTCCTGGGCGTTTACGCGATTGCCCCCCAGGGGGTTTTGCAGCTCGCAGCCCTTTATTTGAGCGAGATCAATCTGATCCTCGGAGCGTTCAACCTGCTCCCCGGCTTTCCCATGGATGGCGGGCGAGTCCTGCGTGCGATTGTCTGGGGCATCACGAAAAACTTCGATCGAGCGACGCAGATTGCATCGCGCAGTGGACAGATCTTCGCGTATATGATGATCATGCTCGGAATTTGGGCGATCATGGAACGCGACTCGGGAGTATCAAAATTCTTGGGCGGCTGGAGTGGCGGGTTGTGGTTGGCGTTTATTGGGTGGTACCTGCTTTCTGCCGCGCAGGAAACATATACACAGGTCGCGATTCGACACACGCTGACGGGGCTTAGCGCGGCGGACATTATGTCGCCCGACGTACCCACCGTGGCCAGGGACATTTCGCTGGAAGATTACGTCCACGAAGTGCTGCGGACCGGGCGGCGCTGCCACGTGGTGACGGGCAACGGAATGGCTGTGGGACTGGTGACGCTGCATCAGGTGCAGGGTTTTCCGCGCGAGGAGTGGGCGAACACTTCGATTCAAGCGGCGATGGTGCCGCAGGGCGCGATTCACTGGGTGATGCCCAATGAACCCGTGACGGGAGTGCTCGAGCGCATGCAGAGCGAAGACGTCAACCAAATGCCAGTACTGCAGGAAGGGCATATCATCGGAATGATTGCGCGCGATTCGATTTTGCGGGTGATACAGACGCGCTTGCAGGCGCACCGCCAGTACGCGGCAAAGTAGCTCCGCCCGACTGCCCTGGGCGAAACACACCTCAACGGAGCAATCCCGCCGTATAATCCAGAACATACCGCGATGCGAATTCTGCTGGTTGAAGACGAGCGGAAGGTGGCGAGCTTTGTGGCCCGCGCTTTGCGCGAAAACACGTATGCAGTCGACAGCGCGGGAACGGGCGAAGACGGGCTTCGACTGGCGCTGGAAAATCCCTACGACGCAATCCTATTGGATGTGCGTCTGCCCGGCATGAGCGGCATCGAGCTGTGCCGCAAACTCAGACAGGCCGAAATTCAATCCCCCATATTGATGCTGACGGCGCGGAGCCTTGTGGAACAGCGCGTGGAAGGTCTAGACGCAGGCGCGGATGATTATTTGACAAAGCCGTTCGCGCTGGCGGAATTGCAGGCGCGTGTGCGGGCGCTGGTGCGGCGTGGGTTCCAGCGCGGCGAAGCGAAACTGCGTTGCGGCGATCTGGAACTTGACCGTCACAGACGAAGCGTCACGCGCGGGTCGGCGCGAGTGCCCTTAACGTCGAAAGAATTTGCGCTGCTCGAACTGCTGCTTTTGCGTTCACCGGATTCCGTGACGCGCAGCGAAATCATCGAACATGTTTGGGACAGCCACTTTGACAGCGACACGAATCTGGTGGAGGTGTACATCAACCGCCTGCGTCAGAAAATCGATCAAGGGCACGGAGCGAAGTTAGTGCACACGCTACGCGGCGTGGGATACAGAATGGGAGCAGCGGAATGAAGCGCGCACTTTCGCTTAGGGTGCGAATGATGCTGCTGTTCTGCATTGTCGTGGGAGTGCTGCTGGCGGGATCGTATGTCGCTTTCTATCTGGCTTTGAGGAGCGTGGTACACAGCCAGTTCGACCATCGATTGATAGAAGCGGAAGCACCTGTTGCGGCCGACCTTGCCACTGACCCTGACGACGAGGACGTTGCCGCGCTGGATATCCCGGGAGAGTATTTCGAAACGCTCGATCAAGATGGCCGGCCGATCGCATTTTCAAAGAACCTGAATCATCACGCGATTTCCTTCTCTGGCGGCACGCAAAATCCGCAGACCGTTCGTGACAGGACGCTGGGACGTCTGCGGCTGCGGGCGACAAGCGTTCACCGGGCCAAGAGCGACGAAATTCTGATTCTAGCCATGCCAACGCTAGACATCAGCGAAACGTTGGAGCGTTTTCGCGCCTTGCTGTTCGTTCTGTTTCCGTGCAGCCTGCTGATTATGGGCGGCATCGCGGCGTGGTATGTGGGCCGGAGCCTGGAGCCGATTGCGGCGCTAACCCGGCAAACCTCGCAAATGGCCGAACGCGTGAGAGTGACTGCGCCGGGCACGATTTCGGAGAGGACGCCGCACGACGCTTTGCCGCTCGCTTCTACGGGACGCGACGACGAACTGGGCCGCTTGACGGACGCGTTCAACAAACTTTTTGCGTGCATGGAAGGCGCGCTGGTGCAACTCCGCCAATTCGTCTCGGATGCGTCGCATGAATTGCGCACTCCGCTGAGTATCCTGCAAGGTGAAACTGAGTTGTTGCTCAAGGAACAGCGTGAGCCGGAGGAATATCACCGGGCCCTCGAAGTGATCGACAGCGAATTGAAAAAGCTCAGCCGGATCGTCGAAGGGCTCTTCACGCTGGCGATGGCGGACGCCGGCCAATTGCGACTGCAGCGCGAGCCGCTGTATCTAAACGAAGTGCTCGAAGAAGCATGCGCGATGGTGGCGCCGCGAGCGCGGGACAAACGGATTTCCATCGAGCGTAAGTTGGACCGCGAGGTTCCCTACGTCGGCGACGAAATATTTCTGCGACACTTGTTCTTGATTTTTCTGGATAACGCGCTGAAGTATTCCGGCCAGGAAAGCGAAATTCGCGTCGAAATGGCTCCGATAAACGGCACCGTCAACGTGCGGTTTCAAGATCAGGGCGTAGGAATCCCGGCCGAACACTTGTCGCATATCTTCGAGCGTTTCTACCGCGTGCCTCAAAACGAAGCGGCCGAGGGTCACAGCGGGGGGCTTGGCCTTGCCATTGCGCAAGCGATTGTGCGCGCGCAGGGTGGAACGATAGAATGCGCGAGCCAGCCCGGGGCAGGCTCAACGTTCACCATTTCATTTCCCCGAAATGGCAAAGACGGCAAGCCAGAAAGCTAAATAAAAATTAATGTCCGATTCAGGTTACAGGGGCTATAGGTATATAAACTGGACCGTGCCGATGCGCCGCTTACTCGTGCTACAGAGGGAGTCGTTGGCCGTGTTCGTTGGCCCAGCAGAGGGGATCAATCAACGGTGAAGCATCTTGGCGTGTTTATGCTGGTTTGCGCAGCGGTGATTTCGGCGCATGCGCAACAAGCGCCCGACAAATTGACACTTGCGCAGGCGTTTGATATGGCCAACCGGCAGAACCTGGACTTGATTGCCGCGCGGGCGCAGCGCGCGGTCGCCGCCGCGGGAGTAAAAATCGCGGGGCAGAGGCCGAATCCGACCGGAAATTTCACAGCCCTCCGCGATGATCCGCACGAAGGCTGGTGGTTCGATATACCTCTTGAATTGGGATCGAAACGCGAGCGCCGGATTAGTTTGGCCCGCGCACAGGGCGTATTGACCGACGACGACGTAGCAGCATTTGAACGTCTGACTCGCCAAAATGTGCGCGATGCATTTTTCGCCCTTGCGCTGGCGCGGGGCGTGACCGCCGAGAAAAATGATGCGGTGAACCTCGCAAAACGGCTCCGCGACATTGCACAGCAGCGATACGAAGCCGGCGACGTGCCGCAACTGGAAGTATTTCAAGCCGATCTGGTGCTTTCGCAGGCGCAGGCGGATTACCAGGTGGCGCAACAAGAAGAAAAAGTGGCGCTAAGTGATTTCAATCTGCTTCTGAATGAACCGCCAAGCACTGAGTGGGAACTGGTTACAGCGCTTGACGGGCTTCCGTCTGAACCGTCCTTAAATGATTTGCTTGCGCGTGCCAGCAACTCGAACGCGGACCTTGCCAAGATTTCGCAGCAGGAAAAAATCGAGCAGAGTCAGCGCGCTCTGTATCAGGCTGAACGCATCCCCAATCTTACCGTGTCGCTCGGCATGGATTACAATTCGCCGCACAATTTTCGCTACGGTCCACGAAGCCAAGTGAGCATGGAAGTGCCGATTTTTGCGCGGTACCAGGGAGAGATTGCGGAGTCCGACGCAAGCCTTGTGGCGCTGGAAGATCAGGCAACCGCAACGCGAAGAGCGGTCGAGGGTCACGTGGAGTCGGCGTTCCTGCAACTCGATTCGCGCGAGGCGCAAGCGCGGCTATATAAAGATTCGCTTATGCCCGCGGCCGATAAACTAGAGAGCATGGCCGAGGAAAGCTACAAAGCAGGGAAAGCCAACATTCTTTCGGTGCTTGACGCACAGAAGAACGTGCAGGCGGTGCGGGAACAGTATTTGCAGAGCTTGCTATTCGTTCAACAGGCATTTGCGCAATTGGAAGCGACCGTCGGGACTCCCCTCGACTGAATGGGCAGAGTGATGATGCGAAGAAAATGCTGGTGGATAGGAATCGGGTTGAACCTGACGCTTGTGATCGCGCCAGTGATGCTCTTATCGGGGTGTTCGGGCTCCAGTGAGCAATCAGATGAATCACAGATGGTAGCGGAAGTGACCGTCACGAAAGTGACGCGGGCGAACATCCAGCAATCGGTCGCCGTCAGCGGCAACGTTGTCGCGTTGCCCAACAAAGACGTGAAGGTCAGCGCTCTCGTCCCCGGGCGGATCACGGGGCTGAATGTGGCAGAAGGAGATCGAGTGCGCGCGGGCGTAGTGCTGGCCACGATCGATAGCCACACCTTCGAAGATCAGTTGCGGCAAGCCGAAGCTGCGCTCGCGCAGTCCCAAGCAACGGTGCAAAACGCGGAGCAGAATCTGGCGCGCAACCAGACGCTTTTCCAGCGCGGAATCGCGGCAGGCAAAGACCTGGAGGACGCGAAGACACAATTGAGTGTCGCGCAAGCAGCGGAGCATCAGGCAGAAGCAGCCGTATCGACGGCAAAGCTGCAGGTGGGACGTACGAGGATCCTTTCGCCGCTCGACGGCGTGGTGGCAAAGCGCTTCGCGAGTATTGGTGAGCAAGTGGACGGCACCGCAACGCAACCGATTGTGGAAGTGGCGAACATTGCCGAAGTTGAGCTATCGGGCAGCTTGCCAGCCGCCGACCTTGGCAAGATTCATGTTGGCGAAACGCTACCCATTACGAGCGATGGGTTCCAGGGCAAGACATTTGAGGGAAGAATTGTGGCCATTTCGCCTGCGGTGGACCCGGCAACAAACGTGGGCAACGTGCGCATCCGAATCGCAAATCCCGGCAGCACACTGAAATTGGGGATGTACCTGAACGCGCAAGTGCCGGTCGAAACGCATGCCAACGCCCTGACGGTCCCCGTCCAAGCGATTTACCATGACGAATCGGGGCAAGCGCGCCTGTATAAGGTGGAGGGTGACACGGCGAAAGCGGTCGACGTAAAGCTGGGCATCGAAACGAAAAATGGCGTGGAGATTTTGTCTGGCGTGAACAATGGCGATACCGTGATTTTGACCGGCGGTTACGGACTCGGCGACACGACGAAAGTCAAAATCAAGTCATGAATATCGTTCGAGTCTGCCGAAAAAACCGATACGCAGTTTACTTGCTTACCGCGTTTCTCACGATAGCCGGGGTTTATTCGTTCTTCAAGCTTCCCAGCAATATTTATCCGAACCTGGATTTCCCGCGGGTCATCATCCTGGCGCATTCCGGCGATCTTGCTCCGCAGACAATGCTGCTGACCGTTACGCGCCCCCTCGAGGAATCGGTGAGTACGGTGCAAGGCGTAAACCGCGTGCGGTCGAAGACGATTCGCGGCGCCGCGTCGGTTGGCGTGCTTTTCAATCCTGGAATGGACATGAAGTACGCACTGCAGCTCGTGCAGGGTCGGGTAAGCGAAGTGCAGTCGTCCCTTCCTCCAGATACGGAAGTGAATGTGGAATGGGAGTCGCCCACGGTCTATCCCGTGTTGAGCCTGATTTTGAACGGCAACGTGCCTGACGCAGATCTTTATGATTACGCCTATTACAACTTGCGGCCGCTGATCACGCGCGTGCAAGGGGTAGGTCAGGTGGAGGTACAAGCGACCGACCACCGCGAAATCTCGGTAATCACGGACCCGCAAAAGCTGCTGTCCCACCGGCTGACGCTCGATGACGTGGCGACGCAGATCGCAGAAACAAACCAGGTGGCCGCAGTCGGACGGCTGCCAAAGGACTACCTTCAATATCAAATACTAACTGACGATCAGTTTCATAGCCTCGACGACATCCGTAACGCCGTTGTGGCCATTCAAGATCAAGGCCCCGTACGCGTAGGCGACATTGCCACAGTGCAGACCGGAGTGGCCGATCCGACATTGCTCGCCACCGGCAACGGAAAACCGGCGGCGCTAATCAACATCACGCGTCAAATTGACGGAGATATTCTGCAAATCGCCAAGCAGGTCAAGGCGATGACGCAGAATCTGGGCTCTGCGATCCCGAAAACGCTGCATGTATCGGTCGATTATGACCTGGCCGAGTTCGTTTCCGAGTCCATCAAGAATGTTCGCGATGCAATCCTCATCGGCGCATTTCTCGCGGTTGTAATTCTCTATTTATTTCTTCGCGATTGGCGAACGACGCTCGTTGCGGCCACTTCCCTGCCCCTTTCCGTGATTGGAACGTTCTATTTCTTGAAGATCACTGGCGGCACTCTGAATCTGATGTCGCTTGGCGGAATAGCGATTGCCATTGGACTGATCATCGACGATGCGGTCGTGATCATCGAGAATATCTACCGGCATCTCGGGCTCGGCGAACCCCCGGCCGAAGCCGCCGAAGCCGGAGTACGGGAATTGCTCGGCGCGGTGATTGGCTCAACGGCGACGACTGAAGTGGTTTTTCTTCCTCTGACTTTGCTGCAAGGAATCGTCGGGGAATTCTTCAAGGCGCTGTGCCTGACGCTCGGCATTTCCGTCCTGCTTTCGCTGGTCTTCGCGCTGACGATCATCCCGCTATTTTCGATGGGATTCCTTTCCTCGCAGACGCACCGTCCCAGTTCAGAAAAGCTGATTGCCCCGATAAACCGCGGCTATGAGAAAGCTGTGCGATGGGCGCTGCGGCGAAGGCTGATTGTCGTCATCGCGGCGGCGGTGTGCGTGGCGCTTGCCGTTCTCTGTTACACAAAACTGGAGACCGGATTTTTGCCGGAGATGGACGAGGGCGGGTTTATTCTGGATTACGTGACACCGCCAGGGACTTCGCTCGATGAGACAAATCGAATTTTGCAGAAAATCGAGCAGCGAGTGGCGGCGTTGCCGGATACACAGTCGTTCTCACGGCGCACGGGAGCGGAGAATGGATTGTTCGTTACGGAACAGAACAGCGGCGACATCACCGTGAAATTGAAGCCGCGTTCGGAGCGGCGCGACATCAATGAAGTGATGGACGATCTGCGAGGGCAGATCGAGAAAAATATTCCCGGCGTGGACGTGGAGTTCTCGCAAATCCTTCAGGACATGCTCGGTGACTTGGAAGGTACGCCGCAGCCGGTCGAAGTGAAAATTTTTGGAGATGATATCAACGAACTCGAAAAACTGTCGGACGAAATTGGACCGAAGCTGCAAGCCGTGAAGGGTCTCGTGGATTTCAAGTCGGTCACAAAAGGCAATCCCGAGATCGTTTTCGACGTGGACACTGCGTCCGCAGGACGGTTGGGGATGACGCCGGCCGATATCGCGACGCAGGTGAGCAACGGACTCCTCGGTGTAACGAAAAGCGAGCTGCGCGAATCCGACCGTACGGTTCCGATCCGCGTGCGTTTTCCTGATTCCTTCCGCTTCAATTACGACAACGTGCTGCAGTTTCCGATTCTGACGCCGTCGAAACAGGCCGTGCAGCTTTCCTCGGTCGCAAAGGTGCAGCGAGTGCAGGGCGAAAGCGCGCTGGAACGCGAAAATCAACGATTGATGATTTCCATGACCGGGCAACTCGAGAATCGAGATTTGGGCAGCGTGGTGGATGACGTGAAAGACGTGATGAACAAAGTGCAGCTTCCGGTCGGTTATACATACGAAATCGGCGGGCAATACGAAAGTCAGCAGAGCGCATTTCACGACTTGCTTTATGTACTGTTTTTGGCGCTTGGCGCCATCTTTATTGTACTGGTGGTTCAGTTCCGTTCCTTCGCGCCGTCGCTCATCATCATCTCAGCCGCGCCGCTGTCGCTGGTCGGCGTGTTCGCAATGCTGCTGGTGACGCAGACGGCGCTAAACGTTTCGTCCTTCATGGGCATCATTTTGATGGTGGGATTGGTGGTAAAGAACGGAATCATCCTCTTTGAATATGTGCACAAACTCTGGGAAGAGGACAAAATGCCGCTTTTTGAAGCGCTGGTGCAGGCCGGCAAAATCCGTATCCGGCCTATTCTGATGACGACGCTCGCCACGCTGTTTGGCTTGCTGCCGCTGGCGTTCGCCCTTGGCTCCGGCGCGGAACTGCAAAAGCCTTTGGCGCTTGCGGTCATCGGCGGATTGATTGTTTCGACCTTCATCACGCTGCTGATCATGCCCGTCTTGTTTTCGCTGCTGCAAAGTAAATCCGAAGCGTAGAATGGCTTGGACATGAGCCCAGCCCGGTTCTTCCTATTCCTGTGCATGGCTTCGCTTCTTGCTGTGCCCGTTCATGCGCAGGAGAAACGAAAAGTAATTATCGACCAGGACGCGCGCGGACCTGCCACGACGGACCAGCAGGCAATTCTGGCGCTGATTCAATCCCCGCAGACGGAAGTGCTGGGCATCACGGTCGTGACAGGTGATCAGTGGCGCGACGAAGAAGTGGCGCACACGCTCCGTATGCTCGAAATCATCGGCCGCACGGACATTCCCGTCTTTCCCGGCGCGGTGTTTCCTCTCGACAACAGCAAGGAATTCATCACGCGATGGGAAAAACTCTACGGCAAAGTCGTTTATCAGGGTGCGTGGAATTGGGGCAAAGTCCACGGGCCATTTGATATTCCGCCGCTCGTCGAAGGCGCCCCCATTACAAAGCCCGCGAATGAAGATGCGGCACACTTCATGATTCGGATGGTGCATCGTTATCCCCACCAGGTGACGATTTACGAAGGCGGCCCGCTAACAGATCTTGCTCTCGCCATTACGATCGACCCGCAATTCGCCGAGCTTGCGCGCGAACTGATCGTCATGGGCGGGAGCATCGATCCGCAGAGCACCGACCCTGAATTTCGCATGAGCCCGCGCCGCGAATTCAATTTCTGGACGGATCCCGAGGCCACGCATGCCGTCCTGCACGCGCACTGGCCACGGATCGTAGATACTCCCGTGGACATTTCCATCAAGACGCGACTGACGAAGGAAATGATCGCGAAAATCGCAAAGACAAACACGCCCGTCGCGCAGTACATCGCGAAATATGCCAACTCCGAATACATGTGGGATGAACTTGCCGCCATCGCGTGGCTCGATCCCAAGACTATTACGCGCACGGAAAAGCTTTATCTCGACGCTTCGATCGACCAAGGGCCAAGTTATGGCGATACGCTCGCCTGGGAGCCTGGGGCGAATCCGGGAATCGGCGAGCAGCTTGTGATTGTGAATACGGACCTGGACAAATCCAAGTTTGAGGAGGAATTTATTGATTTGATGACGCGATCAACGCCGCAAAGCCACCTTTCGGGCGACCATCATCCTTCCCTTCCGTAAGCTCCGCAGGAGAATCGCCGAACCCCCGCGCAGCAGAATATGCTGTAATCTGTTTCGGCTTGACTCTTAAAGCATCGGGACTTATAAGCAGCGGATTCCCTAATCTCGCCGAAGAAACGTAGCAGACGTAAAAGGGAAAGAGGGACGGCCATGGGTGATGCAGCGGAAGTCGTCGGAATCGGTAGTTGCACCGTGGATTTCTTCGCCATCGTGCCGCGGCTGCTGGGGCCTGAGGAAAAAATCAATGCCACGCGGCTAGAGATTCATGCGGGCGGCGTGACCGCCAACAATCTGACGCAGGTAGCGCGGTTAGGCGTAAAGTCCGGATGGCTCGGATTGATCGGCGACGACGACAACGGGCGACTCATTCAAAAAGCCTTCGTTGACGACGGAATGGATTTGTCGGGAATCGAAATCGTCAAAGGGGAGCTTTCATCGCTGACATGGATTCCCGTGGACGTGGCGGGGGAACGCTGCATCTACATGTTTCCAAACGTCACCGGTAAAATTAGCGTGCATCAGGTACACACGCGCTTCGCCTCGAATATCAAAAAAGCCAAGCACTTTCACACGGAGGCTTCGCAACTTCCCTTAACTCCCGTGCGAGAAGCGATGCAGGTGGCGCGCGATGCGGGCGTGCGCGTGCTTCTCGATCTGGACGTGTCCCCCAGTTTTTTGTGCCAGGCAAACCTTGGCACGCAGGAAGAACTAACCTTGGGGCTGAAATTGGTTGACGTGCTAAAGCCGTGCAAAGCGGCTGCGCTGGAGCTGACCGGCGAAGATGATTACGAGCGCATGGCGCGCAAGCTGCTGACGATGGGACCGAAGCTCGTTGCCATTACCATGGGCGCGAATGGCTGCATCATCGCCAGCAAGGATAAGGTCGTTCATGTGCCAGCCTTCGCCGTGAAGGTGGTGGATACGACCGGCGCGGGCGACGCCTTCATGGGCGGCCTTTCCTACGGGCTGCTGCGGGGTTGGGACCCTGAACACGTGGGGGCCTTCGCCAACGCTTGCGCTGCGCTGTGTTGCACTAAAGTCGGCGCGCGCGCGATGGCCAAGCGCGACGACGTGATCGCGTTGCTTCGCTCTCAGCGTCCTGCTCTTGTTGCTGGATTGTAATTTCAACGCTGAAGACATTCGGCCCGCGTCTCTGCGATGTGACACCGTTGGGGAAAGGGCAAGATGTTCACTCCTCACAGTTTTTCGACCGCGCTGCTGATGATTATCACCAGCGCTATTTGCTGGGGCTCATGGGCCAACACCTACAAAGGCGTAAAGAATTACCGTTTTGAACTCTTCTATTGGGATTACGCCATTGGTATCTTCCTGATTTCTCTGATCCTCGCATTCACCATGGGCAGCCTGCACGGCGGGACATCGAGCTTCCTTGTAAATCTCGAAACCGCGGATCGTGGAAACATGGTTTACGCGCTGATTGGCGGAGCGATTTTCAACCTGGCCAATGTGCTGTTGGTCGCCGGAATTGACATGGCCGGCATGGCGTTTGCATTTCCCGTGTCGATTGGAATTGCGCTGGTCGTGGGCGTGGTGTTGAGTTACTTACTGCAGCCGAGAGGAAATGCGGCGTTGCTCGCGCTGGGCGTCGTCTTCGCCTTGATCGCGGTGATCATGGACGGCAAGGCGTACGGAGCTCTCGGTACGGGAGGAAAAACCGTTTCGCGCAAGAGTGTTGTGGTGTGCATCGTGTCTGGAATCCTGATGGGACTATGGGCGCCGTTCATGACGCATGCCATGACGGCAGGCGCTGTGCTCGGACCCTATACGACGTCTGTGTTCTTCACGCTCGGCGCGCTGCTTTCGTGCTTCGTGTTCAATGTGTATCTGATGCGGAGGCCGCTTGTCGGCGAGCCCGTTGGGATGGGCGGCTTTTTTCGAGCGCCAGCGAGCGGCCACTTGCTGGGGCTTGCCGGGGGCTTCGTCTGGGGAGTCGGAACCGTGTTTAACCTGGTGGCGGCAAGTTTCACGGGCGTGGCAATTTCTTATGCCATCGGCCAATCGTCGCCAATGGTTGCGGCGCTATGGGGCGTGTTCGCGTGGCATGAATTTCGCGGAGCGAACGGCAGGGCGAAGGCATATCTCGCGCTCATGTTTCTGTTTTATGTATTCGCAATTGTGAGCATCGCGCGGGCGAATACGGCGGTGTGACGTTTTACCGGCATGTGGCTATCAAGCAGAAAATGCGGCCTTTAGCCCAGGAGTCCTTGCTTCCCGCAATGGACAGTGATATTTTCAAAGTTCCCTATAAGGCCTAGCTCTCTTGATGGATTTCCTAAGTACATTTCAGCCGGAAGCGAACCGTGGCGGTGGCGACCGATTGGCGCAGCGCGCGATGCCCCCAGCCGTGCGCCGGAACCTCACCTATTGGCGCGTCGAAGGCAGTCTGCTCAACTTGACCGCTGTGCGTCCCGTGGCTTTTTTTGCGTGGAATGCGCAGAGTTTCCTCGAGCGATGGGCGCGGCGGAGCGGCATGTTTACGTTGGCGCTGGCGCGTCCCGTCCTCTACCTGACGAATCGCGCGTTCGCCACGCGCTTGCTGCACACGGTCTTGCGCGGAGTTAGCCGTGACCGGCTTGACCTCCTGGGGGAGGAGTATTTTCAGTATCTGCTGAAACCCACGCTGAAGCAGCGGGGCGTCGACGAACTGAAGAAAGCGCAAGCGAACGGAAAGGAAGTAGTGCTGGTAAGCCAGGGCCTCGACCACGTAATGCGCCCGCTGGCTCAGCATCTGGGCGTTGGGATGCTGGTTTCGAACCGGCTGGAGTTTCGCGACGGACTGGCGACAGGGCGGCTGCTAGACCCCGTGATTCGGCCGCGCGGCCCATTGGCGCGGCTGATCGGCAGCCATCCGAACGGGCACGTCCCGCGCGAAATGCTGGCGAAGAACTTAGGATTTGGCGTGCATCCAGAAATTCTCGACGAAGCAGTATCACTGGCCGCTCGACCTGCTCCGCAAAACTATCTTCGCGTGGTGCAACGCTGTCCTGACGCAAAACTTACGGGAATTTCCGTCCGGCGATCCTTGCGCGGAAAACAGATTCTTCTCGCGGGTGCAACTGGATTCATCGGCAAGGTGTGGCTGGCAAGTTTGCTGACTGATGTCCCAGAAATTGGGAAGGTTTATGTGCTGGTTCGCAGGCGCCGATCGACCACCGCAGCAGAGCGCTTCCACAAAGTCGTTGACGAGTCGCCTGTCTTCGAGCCGTTGGCGCAAAAGCACGGCGCGCGCTGGGAAACGTTCCTCGCTGAGCGGGTGGAAGTGCTCGACGGCGACCTAAGCGCGGAGGGGCTCGGCCTGGACGAAGCAGTCCGCGCGCGGCTTTCGCGGGAGCTGGATCTGGTGATTAACAGCTCCGGCCTCACCGATTTCAATCCGGATCTGCGGGACGCGCTTGCGGCCAACGTGGATTCCACCGCGCACCTGCTTGATTTCATCCGCCAATCCGATCACGCGGCGCTTCTGCACCTCTCGACTTGCTATGTGGCGGGCGAACGCGACGGCCGCATCATCGAAACACTCGTGCCGAATTACACGCCCACCTATGATCCTGATTTTGAAGTGGAAAAAGAATGGCAGGCCCTGCGCGCTGTGATTCAGGAGAGCGAAGCGCAGGCGGAAAGCGGCAACATTACGGACGAGCTTCGCCGCGTCGCGATCGAAAAGCCGACTGCGGCAAAAAGCCTAGCCGGCACGGCTCTTGATAATCAAATTCGCAAAAACCGGACGCGGTGGCTGCGCCAGACGCTGACTGACGCGGGTACGCGACGCGCGCATGAATTGGGCTGGCCCAACACCTACACGCTGACGAAAGGTATCTCGGAATCGCTGATTGCGAAGCGCGGAGCGGGATTGCCGATCGCGATTGTCCGCCCTTCGATTGTCGAATCGTCGCTCGAAAAACCATTCCGCGGATGGAACGAGGGGATCAACACATCGGCATCGCTTTCCTACCTGCTCGGGACATATTTCAGGCAGCTCCCGACAAATGAGCGCAAGTGCCTGGATATAATTCCGGTGGATCAAGTAACCCGTGGCATGACGCTGATCGCCGCGGCGCTCATTGAACGCAAGCACGAACCCGTCTACCACCTAGCTACATCCGTTACGAATCCCTGCAACATGCGGCGCTCGATTGAACTAACCAGTCTGGCGCATCGGAAATTCTACCGCACGCAAAATGGCTTCCAGCACTGGCTCCGTTCGCGGTTCGACGCGATTCCGGTTTCAAAAGCGCGCTACGAAACGCTTTCCGCTCCGGCGCAAAAGGCCATCGTGCAGGCGATCAATCGCGGCGTTTCGAGCGTGGGCTTCAATCGCTCGCCGTTCGCGCGGCGTGAACGCGAGCTGGAGCGCGTCATCAAGCTGGTGACTCTGTTCGAGCCGTTCATTTTGCGTCACGAACACACGTTCGAAGCAATGAATGTCGAAAAGCTCTCGGCAGCATTGCCGCCGGAGGAACAACGGGCTTTCGGCTTCGACTCGCGCTCCATCGACTGGTGGGATTATTGGATCAACGTGCACATTCCGGCGCTGCGAAAGTGGTGCTATCCTCTCATCGAAGGCCGCCCGGTCGAGACACGAAATCGCGAAGAAACGCCGCGTCCGGGTGAGCCCATCATCGACGCCGCAGCCGGGCAAACTGCGTCCGCAGCGGCACCCTGAGAACACTAACCTGTGGCCATTTTCGTTACCGGAGCAACCGGCTATATCGGCGCGCACGTCGTTGCAAACCTGCTCGAAGAGAGCCGCGAACCGCTGAACCTGCTGGTGCGTGCGAAAAGCGAACAAGAGGCGCGTGAGCGATTGTGGCACGCTCTGCAGCTCCATATGGATTTCCCGCGTTTTCGCTCCTGCCTCGATTCACGCATGCGGATTTTCCGCGGCGATTTGACAGGCGCAAGATTCGGCCTCGCGGATGACGAGTACCGGCGCCTGGTGCACACCACGGATTCGATTATTCACTGCGCCGCCTCTCTCAATCGAAAATCGGAAAAAAGCTGCCTGAACGTGAATCTGCGCGGCACGTTGCAAGTGATCGAACTGGCCATGGGTGCGCGCGACCACCACGGACTGCGGCGTTTCAGCCACGTCAGCACGGTCGCCGTCGCCGGGCAGAGGCAAAGCGAGGTGGTCCAGGAAGATTCGGCGATTGACTGGGAGCGCTCTGATTACGACCCGTATGCGCGAACGAAAAAATTCAGCGAGTACATGGTGAACGAACTCTTGCCTGATGTTTCGCGGATCATTTTTCGGCCCAGCATCGTGCTGGGCGACAGCCGCCGCCCGGAGACGAACCAATTTGAAATGGTGAAGGCGTTCGTTTTTCTCGCGGGCCTGCCAGCGCTTCCCTTCCGCCCGGAAGATCGCGTTGACATTGTGCCCGTCAACTACGTGGCCGGCGCGATCTCTACGCTGCATCAGAAAGAGAAGCCCGCTTACGGAATTTACCATTTGTCTTCGGGCGTCGATTCAGAAACGTATCTGCAATTGACGCGCGCGCTCGCGGAAGCGCAGGGAAAGAGCGCGCCTGTGTTCGTGCCGGCGCTCGAACGCTCGACGTCAGGAATGGTGAATTTCTTCGCTGGCCGCTTCGGGAAGGCGGGAAAGCTCGCCACGCTGCTCAAGGTGTTCCTTCCCTACTTGACATGGAACACGGTGTTCGATAATTCGCGCGTGATTGCAGAGATGGGACACAAACCGGCGCCGTTCTCGCAATATTGTTTTCCTCTGCTGAAATTCACACGCGACAATCACTTCGCTTACCCTTACCACGACTGGCCGCAGGAAACCGCGCCCGCCACTCCGCAATCCGCCTCGGAGGAAATTCCGCGATGATGGATTTGTTTCTGGAAGCATGGGTCGCGGGATCCAT
>DATNDO010000113.1:0-14800 GCA_035606955.1 Candidatus Angelobacter sp. | reverse complement strand
TCCTACTTGAACTTCCTCGACTGGCAGCGGCAGTCGCAATCGTTTTCGTCGATGGCCGCATACCAATACGATGATTTGACACTGACCGGCCACGGCGAGCCCGTCGTCGTCCATGGCGCCATTGTTACGGCTGGACTTTTCCCGACTTTGCGCGCGACACCGCTTGTTGGGCGCACGCTCGAGCCGCAGGACGACGTTAAGGGCGCGGCGCACGTTGCGCTGCTTAGTGAACCCTTCTGGCGCGGTCAGTTCGGCGCTGATCCCGGCATCCTTGGCAAGACGATTGAGCTGAATCGCGAGGCGTTTACCGTCATTGGCGTGATGCCTGCGAGCTTTCGCTTCCCGGATCAAAATCCGCGCGGCCAATTGTGGATTCCCATCGAGCAGAGCCCCGACTACGCCAAGTTTCTTGACAGTCACGACTCCAACTTCCTCACCGCGATTGGCCGGTTGAAACCCGGCGTGAGCATCGCGCAGGCGCGAGGCGAAATGACCAGCTTGATGCAGGCGCTCGACAAGCAATACCACGGCTCTCACGGGCCTGGCCTGCAACTTGTGGCGCAAATAGAAAGCCTCAAACTGCTAATCGTCGGCGACATTCAGCCTGTGCTGCTGATTCTTCTTGGTGCCGTAGGACTGATTGTCCTGATCGCCTGCGCTAATATCGCCAACCTTCTGCTTGCTCGCGCCGCCGGACGTGGGAAGGAAATGGCGGTGCGCGTGGCTCTCGGCGCGGGACGCGGGCGTATTTTCCGCCAACTACTCACGGAAAGCGTTCTGCTCGGGATTTGCGCGGGCGTTGCGGGCCTGGCTCTCGCTTACGGCGGAGTGCTGGGAATTAAGTCGCTTGCGTCCGATCAGCTTCCGCATCTTCGCAACATTGGCGTGGACGGCTGGGTTCTCGCGTTCACGTTTGGGCTTTCGATTCTCGCCGGCGTGCTGTTCGGACTGGCTCCCGCATGGCAAGCGTCGGAAATTGATTTGAACGAAACGCTGCGCGAAAGCGGTGGCCGCGGCTCGACGGGCGGCGCGAAACGCCGGTGGACGCGCAACGTGCTCGTGGTCGTCGAAGTCGCGCTGGCGATCGTGCTGCTCATTGGCTCCGGCCTGCTGCTCAAAAGTTTTTACCTGCTGACGCGGGTTAATCCCGGCTTCGATCCGCAGAACATTCTCTCGGCGGACGTCACCCTGCCGCAGGCGCAATACGTCAAGCCAGAGCAGTGGAGCGGCTTTTTCCGCCAAGCCGTCGAACGCCTCAAGTCCATTCCTGGCGTCGAAAACGCTGCCGCCGCTTTGCCCATTCCTTTCACCGGCTCAAATCTCGGCTACGGTTTCAGCATTGTTGGCGAGCCCGCTCCGCTGCCTGGCCAAGCACCGACGGCGCAAGCGCATTCCGTCACGCCCGATTATTTCCGCGTGATGCGTATGCCTCTGATACAGGGCCGCGAATTCGCCGAGACGGACATGGTTGCAAACGCGCCGAAGCTGGTGATCATCAACCAAACGTTCGCGCGCCATTATTTCGCTCACAAAGACCCGTTGACGCAGACCCTTAACATCAACGGCATAACTGCACCTTATCGTGCGCGCATCGTCGGCGTGGTCGGCGATGTGAAAGACAAAACGCTGGCCGATCCTGAAACGCCGATGATGTATTTTCCGTACACGCAGGAGACGTGGTGGGTGATGAGTTTTGTTCTGCGCACCAAAGGCGAGCCGCCGTCTGTTGCGAGCGCACTGCGCGCCCAAATCCATGACCTCGATGCGACCCTTCCGGTTCAGGATGTGGAGCCGATCACTTCTCTCATGTCCAACTCCGAAGGCGACGCGCGTTTCCGCTCGATCCTGCTTGGACTCTTCGGCGCGCTGGCGCTGGTGCTGGCCGCGGTGGGAATCTACAGCGTGCTCGCGTACGTGGTGGTGCAGCGGACCCATGAAATTGGCATCCGCGTAGCTCTGGGCGCGCAACGGCGCGATGTCCTGCGACTCGTGATCGGCCAGGGGATGCGGACCGTGCTGATCGGTATCGCCATCGGAGTGGCTGCAGCGCTCGCGCTCTCACAAGTGCTTGCCACTTTCCTCTATGGCATCAGCGATAAGGACCCGCTGACTTTCATCTGCGTTTCGGTGCTGCTCGCGCTGATCGCGCTGGCGGCGTGCTACATTCCCGCGAGGCGGGCGATGAGGGTCGATCCGATAGTGGCGCTGAGGTACGAGTGAGAGGAAGAGCAGTGGTCAGTGACCAGTGGTCAGCCACAGGCAGAAGCAAAACCCTCACCACCATTCGCCAAGAGCGGGCGACCCTTCCTGTGTCAGGGGCAAACCGGGTTCCCTTCGCGCCTCCCTTCCTTCGTCAGGGCAGGCAGGGCAAGCGGGATGACAATGAAAGGCAAAGACGAGGTTCGAGACGCGAGATGCGGAAAACGAGATACGGAGGACAAACCGCGAGAGCAATTCTCGGAGTCAAAAAAGAAAGCGTAGCTGTGGCGAACGCGGGGAGTTCTGTTAGGATGGCGGAAAATTGCCAGGAGGACCCGCGATGGGGAATCTGCTGCAGGATGTTCGTTACGGGTTGAGGATGCTGCGGCAGTCGCCGGGATTTGCGACGATTGCGGTGCTCACACTGGCGCTGGGGATAGGCGCGAACACGGCGCTATTTTCCGTTGTCAATGGCGTGCTGCTGAACCCGCTGCCGTACCCGCATTCTGAACAGCTCGCGTCGGTTTACGGAGAAGCGCCGGGCGCGACGCAGGGCTACGTCACGTATCTGAATTTCCTCGATTGGCAGCGGCAGTCAAAATCTTTTTCCTCCATGGCGATGTACCGCCACGAGGATTACAACCTCACCGGCGTTTCGCAAGCCCTGCGCGTCAGCGGCTACATGATATCCGCTGACTTTTTTTCGACTCTTGGCGTCAAACCCGTTCTGGGGCGCACTTTTCGCACCGATGAGGACCAACTGGGCGCCGCTCCTGTGGTGATTCTCGGCGGAGGCTTCTGGCAGCGCCAATTCGGATCCTCTCCCAGGATCGTAGGCAAATCGCTGGTTCTTAACGGAGCGTCTTACACCGTCGTCGGCGTAATGCCGCCAAACTTTTCCTTTTATGGCCAGGCCTATGACATCTACATTCCGCTCGGCCAGTGGAACGATCCGTCCTTTCGCGACCGGCGCATTGATATGAGCGCGCATGTCGTTGGCCGGCTGAAGACGGGCGTCACGCTCGGTCAGGCGCAGGCGGAAATGAAGGATGTCGCGCGCAATCTTGCCATCGCGTATCCCGACGCCGACAAAGACTCCGACATCAGTGTCGTTTCCATGAAGCAGGACATTGTCGGGAACGTGCAGCCATTCCTGCTGGTGCTGCTGGGCGCGGTTGGATTTGTGCTGCTGATTGCGTGCGTGAACGTCGCGAATCTTCTGCTGGCGCGTTCGATGGGACGCTCGCGTGAATTTGCCATTCGGGGGGCACTCGGCGCCAGCCATTCGCGTGTGATTCGCCAACTTCTCACGGAAAGCATTTTGTTGAGCGGCCTGGGCGGGGCGCTTGGGCTCCTTTTGGCTTTTTGGGCGACGCACGCGGTGCTCAACACGTTGCCCGGCACATTGCCTCGGGCCAGCGACGTTGCTCTGGACTCACGCGTTCTGCTCTTCACGCTCGGCGTCTCTCTTTTTGCCGGAATTGTTTTCGGTCTGGCACCGGCGCTGAAAGCTTCGCGCGCGAATTTGCAGGAAGTGCTCAAGGAAAGCGGCCGCGGCTCAAGCGGCGCGCGTCACCGGCTGCAGGGAGTTTTCGTGGTCGTCGAAGTGGCGATGGCACTGATTCTGCTGGTTGGCGCGGGGCTGATGATTCGCAGTCTCGCCGCGCTCTGGCGCGTCAACCCGGGATTCAATCCGAGTCACGCGATCACTTTCGATCTGTCGATGCCTTCGAGCTCTGCGACCACTTCGGCGGAAACTCGCGCGCGTCTGCGGCAGTTCGACGAAAAGATGTACTCGATTCCGGGCGTCGAAGCCGTCTCCGTGACGCTCGGCGCGCGTCCAATGATTCACGACACCGTTTTGCCCTTCTGGATCGACGGCCAGCCTAAGCCCGCCACTATTAATGACATGCCTCAGGGACTGTGCTATTTCGTCGAAGCCGGATTCCAGAAAGCCATGGGAGTCACTCTGGAGCGCGGACGCTTTATCACGGCGGAAGATAACGAGAACGCGTCCCTAGTGATCGTCATCGACGATGTGTTCGCGCGCATGTATTTTCCGAACGAAAACCCTATCGGGAAGCGCGTCCATATCGAGCTTTTCGGCGTGGAAGCTCAAATCGTCGGCGTGGTTGGCCACGTGAAACAGTGGGGGCCCGGCGGCGATGCGAAGGCGGCCGTTGAAGCGCAGTTCGAGTATCCCTTCATGCAACTTCCCGAAAAGCTGATGCCGCTGGTTGCGGATGCGGTGGCCGTGGTGGTGCGCACGCAAGGCGATCCTACTGCGATCGTGGGTCCAGTTCGACGCGCGGTGCAGGAGCTCGACCCGCGCGAAATTATTTACAGCGTGCAAACGCTCAACGAAGTTCTTTCCAATTCGTTTGCCGCACGCAGACTTTCGATGATTCTTCTCGGAATCTTCGCGGCGCTGGCTCTCGTGTTATCGTGCGTCGGAATCTACGGCGTGATTTCGTATTTGGTGGGGCAGCGCACGCACGAAATTGGAGTTCGGATGGCGCTGGGGGCGCAGCGCAACGATGTGCTGCGGCTGATTCTGGGACAAGGTGTTCGCATGGCGATGATCGGAGTCGGGATCGGGCTTGTGGCGGCGTTGGCGCTGACGCGGCTGATGTCGCGGATGCTTTTCGGTGTGAGCGCGACGGATCCGCTGACATTTGCGGGAGTCGCCATTCTGCTTTACGGCGTCGCGGTTGTTGCGTGTTACATTCCGGCGCGGCGGGCGATGAGAGTGGATCCGATGGAGGCGCTGAGATACGAGTGAGGCAGTGACTAGTGATGAGTGAAGAGCGAGAACGGCAGTGGTCAGCGAAAGGCTGACGCAGATCCCTCGTCGCGTGGCTCCTCGGGATGACACGACGAATCGCGAGGGGACGGGGATAAGCTAAAGACGAAAGACCCCACCCTTCACAAAAGACGTTCCCTTCCTGCGTCAGGGCAGGCAGAATGGGGCACCCCGGACAAGCGAGATAGTGATGCGTGTCGGACGGCTAGCGGTGCTTTCCAAAGTTGGGCTGTTGCGTCTGAACAGGTAGCAAAGCTGCGCTGTCGGAGGACCCACAATGAATAGGCTGCTGCAGGATATTCGGTACGGGCTGCGGATGCTGGCGAAGTCGCCGGGATTTGCGGCGGTGGCGATACTGACGCTGGCGCTAGGAATTGGCGCGAACACGGCAATTTTCAGCTTGATTGACGCGGTGATGCTGCGGTCGCTGCCGGTGGAGAATCCTTCGCAATTGGTGTTGCTGAAGTGGACGGCGCACAAAGCGCCCGATATTCACAGTTACATGTCGTCGGGCGATTGCCAGACGGATATGCAGTTCGGCGCAGCGAATCCGTCCGGATGCTCATTTTCCGAACCGATGTTTCGCGAGATCGCGAAGACAGATGCGTTTGCGGGCGTTGCGGCGTTCGCGAACTCTGGGCGGCTGGATTTGACTGGCAATGGCCCGGCGGCGGTCATCAACGGCCAGCTTGTTTCGGGAGATTTTTTTCACACCATGGGCGTGAAGGCAGCGGCGGGAAGAGTGTTTGAAGCGAGCGACGATTCGCGGTCGGCGGCCTCGGTGGCGGTGTTGAATTACGGCTACTGGCAGAGTGCGTTTGGCGGCTCTCGCGACGTAATAGGCCGGACGATTGAGTTGAACAACGTTCCATTCACGATTGTTGGCGTGGCGGAATCGCGATTCACGGGAGTCACGCCGGGCAGCGATTACGATGTGTGGCTGCCGCTCTCCGATGGGGAACGGATCAATCCGCAGGCGCAGATACGCGACCGGCTGGGGATGGGTAAGCGTCAGGACGATGTCGCTTCGTGGTGGCTGACGATTATTGGCCGGGTGAAGCCGAACACGCCCGTCGCGCAGGCGCAGGCAATTGTCAGCGGCGTCTTCCGCAACGAGATGCTTCGCGGCGCAGTGCCGATGTTCCGTGACGGCGGGCCTGCAGGAGGACCTGGTCGCGGACCGGGCGGACCAGCGGGCGGCGGAATGGTTCGCCAGCAAATCGTCATGGGCGGAGGACCAGGGCCTGCGCCCGGCGGAAACACACCCATCGGCGCGGCAGCGCCTCAAATGGCGCCCGGGAAGGGACCCATCGAATTTCAGGGGACGCCTCCGAGCGGCAATGTACCCATCGGCGCGGCACCCGGGAAAGGGCCGATCGAGTTCCACGGGGGAGCGCCTGGTTCGGGGCCGGGCGGGCAGATGCCGCAATCGGCGGGCAAGAAGCCGCTCGTGATGCCAGGGCAGCAAGGAGCAAGTCCGAGGGCCGAGATGCAGGGCGGCGAAAGTGCAAATGGGCCGAAGACGCTGTCGACGGCGGCGGACAACCCGGAAATTACTCTGGTTCCGGCGCAAAGCGGGTTGACAGGATCGCGCACGCGGTATTCGGATCCGCTGTATGTGTTGATGCTAGCGGTGGGGATTATTTTGCTGATCGCGTGCGCGAACGTGGCGGGACTGATGCTGGCGCGGGCGACTGCGCGGCAAAAAGAAGTCGCCGTGAGACTGGCGCTGGGAGCGGGGCGCGCGCGAATCGTGCGGCAATTGCTGACGGAGAGCGTGATGGTGTCGGTGCTGGGAGGCGCGCTGGGGATTCTTTTCGCGTACTGGGGCGCACACGCGATTATTTCGTTCGTGTCGAGCAATCAGACGCGGCCGCTGGGATTTGCGACGGGCATCGACATGCGCGTGCTTGGATTTACGGTGGCTGTTTCGTTGGTGACGGGGATTATTTTTGGACTCGCGCCGGCGTTTCGGAGCGCGCGGATTGATTTGACGCCAATACTCAAGGATGGCGAGGGAAGTTCCGCGAGCGGCGGACGGGGCGGAAAATGGTTCAGCGTCGGCAACGCGCTGGTGGTGACACAAGTGGCGCTGGCCATTGTTGTGCTGGTTGGCGCGGGATTGCTGGTGCGGACGCTCGAGAATTTGCGGAGCGTCGACGTGGGGTTTGATGCGCACAATATCGTGGTATTCGCAATCGATCCCACGCTGGCGGGCTACAAAGGCGCGCAGGTTGACAGCTTTTACCGAGATTTGCGGGGGCGGCTGGCGGAAACGCCGGGCGTGAAAGCGGCGAGCTACTCGATGATGCCGCTGCTGAGCGGCGGGCTGATGATCACCAGTTTCCACTGGCCGGGCACGCCGCAAGATCAGGAATCCGATGCGGACGTTCTTGACGTTGGCGCCGACTTTTTTGAGACGATGCACATCCCATTTCTTGCGGGCCGCAACTTCAATATTTCAGATTATGAGCTGGCGGCGTCCAATCACGGACCTTCGCCGACGGCAGCGCCGAGCCCCGTGATCGTGAATCAGACGTTCGTCGAAAAATATCTGGGCAAGGACAATCCGATTGGAAAAGAATTCGGACAATCGCCGGCTGATGCGAATGGACCGGCGAATCCCGGCTATCAAATCGTTGGCGTGGTGCGAGACACGAAATACAACAGTTTGCGGCGAGAAATCCACGCGATGATGTACGGGCCGCAGGCTGGCGGAGGAGCGTCGTTCGAGGTGCGCACGGCGGCGGACCCGCAGGCGTTGCTTCCCGCGATACGCAAGGTAGTGGCGCAAGTGAACGCGAATTTGCCGCTCTTCAATGTGAACACGGAATCGGAGCAGATCGACCGTCTGCTGTTCCAGGAACGGCTGGTTGCACGAGTGTCGGGATTTTTTGGATTGCTGGCGCTAGTGCTGGCGTGCATCGGATTGTATGGATTGCTTTCGTATGAAGTGGCGCGGCGGACGCGGGAGATCGGGATTCGCATGGCGCTGGGAGCGCAACAGCGGGATGTATTGCGGCTCGTCGTGGGGCAGGGAATTTTGCTGGCTCTTGTTGGCGCAGCCGTGGGGATTGGCGCTGCGATTGGAGTGACGCGGTACATGGCGAGCATGTTGTACGACGTTCACGCGAATGATCCGGCGACGATTGCTGGGGTGGCGATTCTGCTGACGTTGGTGGCGCTGGCGGCTTGTTGCATTCCGGCGCGGCGAGCAACGCGAGTGGATCCGATGGTGGCGCTGAGATATGAATAGTTGATAGTTGACAGTTCATAGTTGAGAGTGAAGAACGACAAAACAAAAAGACGAAATTCGAAAGTCGAAAAACGGAAACGCAAGAATCTCGAGGTGTCGCCGCGTCGATGTGCTTTCATGACGTTGACTCTCTCCCGACTGCAAGTTAACGATTCTCGCCACTTGATGGCAGACTCCCTGCGATTTATGGCGTTGACTTTCCTTTGACCGCACGTTAACAATTCTCGCCGCTTTCTGCACATTCCACGCGGCAAAAAAGAGGTAAACAACTTGAACGATATGATTGCGCCTTCGGCGGGTAGCGAACCCGCGGGTGAACGTAAGCTGCTTGCGCCGATATGGCATACCGTCGGATTGATCGTTCTGATTTTGGGAACGTCAGCGGCTTCCTATCTAACGTCGCAGCATTTCGTCAGCGCGAGCCCGGAAGCGGCGGTGCCGAATCGCGCGGCAATGTTGGTGACGTATGCGGGAACGCTGGTGCTTGAATGGGTGCTTTTCCTTTACGTGTATCTGGGCGAAAAGTTTTCGCGCGGCACGCGCATTGCGGAACGGGTTGGAGGACGCTGGTCGAGCGCACGCGATTTCTGGCGGGACATTGGCATCGCGCTGGCATTGTGGGTGGTCTTGACGGCGTTTGGTGGAATTGTGGGTCACCTATTGCATCCCAAGGGCATGGAAACCGTGCTGAAGCTGCTTCCACGCGACGCGACTGAGATCATCGCGTGGCTACTCGTGTGCGTTTCGGCAGGATTTTGCGAAGAGTACGTGTTTCGCGGATATTTGCAGGAGCAATTCCGGTTGCTGACCGGGAAAGTGTGGATCGCGGTAGCGTTGCAGGCAATCGTTTTTGGATTTGGCCATGGTTACCAGGGCGTTGCGCTGATGCTGACGATTATTGTTTACGGACTGTTGATCGGCGCAACGGCGGCTTGGAGAAAATCGTTGCGGCCTGTGATGATTGCCCATGGATGGCTCGATTTCTTCCAGGGATTCGCATTTTATGTTGCGCATGCGCTGCACCAGATCTGAGAGCGCGGTTCATAGTTGAGAGTCGTCAGAAGAGGGCAAAGTCGCCGGGATTCGCGTTTTCAGCGGATAACCGATGCGGAACGGCATTTCGCGGTAGTGTTTGACGCCGAAGACGGAGCGTTTCATGATGGCTTTATCTACCGTCCGTAACTTCCGATCCACAGAGGTGTATCCATGGCTCAGGCAGCCGGGAACAACCCTTCCACAGGCAAGTCTTACGCGAAAAAAGCGAAAGAGCCCCGCGTCGCGAAGAAAATTCGTATCTCCGTCGAAGGCATAGACACGAACGGCAATCCGTTCAAGGAACGCGTGCAGACGATCAACATCAGCCGCAGCGGCGCGCGCGTTGACGGGCCGTGTTGTCTGCGCGGACCTGGCGAGGTGATCGTCGTCAAGCGCCGCTGGAAGAAAGCCAAGTTTCGGGTCGTCTGGATGGGGCAAGTTGGCGCGCCCGAGGCCTGCCAGATCGGGATCTGCTTGCTGGAGCCACAAAAGAAAATTTGGTAAGGCTGGCGCTGCGAGATTTGCGTTCCGAAGCGATGCGAACGAGGCATTGGTTAGGCGTGACCCTTGACCTCTGACAAGACTCAGATCATCCAGGAAGGCAGGAGTTCGCTTCGTTCGATGATTGTTTATGAAACTGAGCGGCTGATTTTGCGACATATGCGAGCGGATGATATTGATGCGCTGATGGCGGTTTTCGGGGATCCGGTGACAATGAAATATTATCCGAGCGCGTTTCAGCGCGACGACGTGAAGAAGTGGATTGAGTGGTGCATGAAAAGTTACGACGAGAACGGATATGGTCTGTACGCGATGGCGCTGAAGGAAACGAACACGGTGATCGGCGATTGCGGGCATTCGCGGCAAGAGGTCGACGGAGAATCGGAAATCGAGATTGGGTATCACGTGCTTCGTGAGCACTGGCAGAAAGGCTATGCGACGGAGGCGGCACGCGGAGCGGTGGTGTATGGGTTTGACACGATTTGCGCGAAACGGCTGATTTCGTTGATACGGCCGGAGAATATTCCGTCGCGGCGGGTGGCGGAGAAGGTCGGGATGAAGATAGAGAAAAGCGTGCTGCGGAAAGGGCTGGAGCATCTGGTTTATTCGTGCACGAGGGGATAAGCAGGTGGAGAGGAAGTACGTAGCCGAGAGTTGAGAGTCGAAAGCGAGATAGGTAAAAAGTGGCGGGTCGAGAGATGAAGGAATAGAGTTTGCAGCATAAGGAGACTTTGATGAGCAAAAGTACAGGTATCGCGGTGGCGTTATGCGTTGCAGGGCTGTGGTTGTGCGGGCAGCCGGCATTCGCGCAATACGGGCCGGGTGGAATGGGGGCAGCTGTTCACGACGTCAATCGCCCGAAGGACCCCGGTTCCGTTCCGCCCGAGGAGATTCTTGCTTCGAATCCGAGCCTTGCGGCGAAGTTGCAAGCCATGCTGCCGGCGAACTTAACAGTGATGGACGCGGCGAAGGGCTACAACAACATGCACAGCTTCGCAGCGGCCTTGCATGCTGCGGCCGATCTTGGTCTGGCGTTTCCGCAAGTGAAGTGCACGGAACTTGGCGGCAAATACTGCACGCCCGCGACAAAAACAAAGAGTATGAACCTGGGCAAAACGATTCAAACGCTCAAACCGGACATGTCCAAAGATGATGCGAAAAACGCGGGGAAGAAGGCGGAAAAAGAAGCGAAGGACGACACTCCTTGAAGACAAAGGCTAGTGGCGAGTGAAGAGCAGGGGAAGTGAGGATTCAGAAGGGTACGGCTATTCCGCTTTGAGACGCTGACGTTGTTTGTAATGGTTTCTTCTGTGCACCGTGCCTCCGCCAGTTTCCCTGAACTTCAATAAGCGGCGAGTAAAACGGGTGGTTAGTAGAAGGTCACGCACGTGCATTGCGAGGCTGGGCTGGCTCGCAACCTGCTAGGCTGTTACCTGTGGGTTTCCGCATCAAGACTTGTCGCGTGTCCGTGCGCCGATTTGTGCGTGTCTTCCGTATTAGTGGGCCTGTGCTTGTGATGATTGCGGGCGCCACCACAGGAATTTTCGCGGGGCAAAAGCAAAAGGCGACGGATTCCAGAGGAACGCTTGAAATCCTGCAGCAAAATCCTGCGCAAGCGGTCTCACAAGAAACGGAGGACTGGCTCGAACGCGTGAAGAAAAGCGTGGCGAGGCACGATTTGACGGCTGCGCTCCAAGCCGTGGACGCGCGTCTGGCCGCGGTACCTGATGATTCGGATGCGATGGGCTGGCGGGCGCAGATTCTCGCGTGGACGGGACAACGCAAGGACGCGGAAGCGACATATCGAGAGGCGTTGCGACTTTCGCCAAAGGACGGCGATGTTCTGCTGGGGCTGGCGACGCTGCTTGCACAGGACGGTCGAAACGAGGACGCGCTGGTGTTGCTCGATGCAGCGGCGACAATTCCACCGGAGCGCGCCGACGTGTTAAACGAACGCGGACGCGTGCTGCGTGCGTTGGGGCGGCGTGACGAGGCGCGCGCGGCATTCTTGCAGGCTGAGGCACTCGAACCAAGAGATATTTCCGCGACTGATGATGAAGCGCGAGCAGGGCTGCGATCGCTCGAAGGGCCGCCGCGATTCGAGGTGAACGTTGGAAATGAGACGGATACGTTCAATTACACAGGCGCGGCGAACACGCAGACGATAACGTTTGTCGCGAAACCGAATTTGCGATGGATATTTTCGACGGAAGCGGCCATTTACCAGCGATTTGGCGCGAACGCGGAAAAAATGATTGGAAGCGCGACGTACCGGCTGACACCTTCGGATGCATTCACGGTGGGCGGAGGCGCCGGGAACGCGCAGGGGATCATCCCCCGCGCAGAGACGTATTTCGAGTACGGACGCGGATTTCGCGTCTCGCAAGCGAAAGCTGTGCGCGGAATCGAGGCAACGTACAACCAGCACTGGTTCTGGTATGGGCAGGCCGGCGTGCTTGTGCTTACGGGCACGGTGGCGACGAATTTCGGGAACAATTTTCGATGGACGGTTTCCGCGAATGGCGCGCGCAGCCAGTTCACGGGCACCGGCGTGGCGTGGAAGCCATCGGGGTACAGCCGCTTGGATTTTCCGCTGCCGCGAATTTCGGCGGAACGCCTCACGATGAACGCCACGTTCGCGGTGGGCTCGGAGAATTTCAGCGAAGTGGATCAGGTGGGAGCGTTCGCGTCGCGGACGTATGGCGGCGGATTTCGACTGGGACTGACCGAGAACCATTACGTGAACTTCTATACGGCAAGACAAGAGCGCAATGGGGGCAACAGCGAGACAAGTTACGGCGTGAGCTATGGGCTGCGATTTTGAGCGCGACGGCGGCCGGGGCAGCAGGAGCCTATCGCCGGCGGCGGGCGGCGGGGAATTGAAATGAATTCACTGCTTCACTGGATCAATGCCGGAGCCGCGTCGTTTGTTGTGCGCGCGATCGTTTTTTCAGTGACTGGAATCGTGGCGCTGATTGCGTCGATCGTGGCACGGAGGAAAATTCGGCGACGGTATTTTGACCGGCTGGCGGACGCGGATTTTTACGTTCGGCAGCACTGGGACGAGATTGTGGCGGGGGAAATTCCGCGAAACGAATGGCGCGAAGTGCACCAGGACACGGAGGCGATCATCGAGCAGTCGCTCGACCGCATGGAGGTCGCGAGTCCGGCGGAGGCGGAGAAGTTACTGAGTTTTCTGCGGAGGACGGGGCTGCTTGGCCGCATTCTGACGGAAGCGCGGAAACTGCGCGGGTGGAAACGAGAGGCTGCGTTGGTGCGGTTGGGGCGCACGCGCGCGCCGGAGGCGGTTGCTTCACTGGTGGCGGCGCTCGATGATCCGAGTCCGGAGACGCGACTTGCGGCGGTGCGCGGGCTGGCGCGCACGGGCCTGCGGTCGGCGGGAGAGGCAATGCTGGATCGCGTGGTGGCGGGCGATCTGGCGCTGGCGGGAACTTCGCTGATGAATGCGCTGATCGCGTGCACGCGAGCGAACCCGCGGGCCCTGCTGCCGTACCTCCATTTGGCGCGCGGGCCGGTGCGGGAGCTGCTGGCGCGGGTGATGGCGGAAGTTGCGTCGGTGGCGCTGGGGGACGATTTGCTGGTATTGGCGTCGGACGCGTTGCCCGAAGTGCGGGCATCGGTGGCGCGAGCGCTGGGGCATGCGGAGTTCGGATTCGCGTTTCCCGCGCTGGCGCAATTAGCAACGGATGGAGAGTGGTACGTGCGGCTGCGGGCGCTGACGAGTCTAGGACAATTTCGAGAGACGCGAGCGTTGCCCGTCCTGCTGCGAGGCGTGTGCGATGCGAATCGACATGTACGGCAACGGGCAGCGGAGGCGCTGGCGCAGACGCCGGACCCGATTGGCGTGGTGAGCGACGTATTGAAAACTGCCGACCCATACGCATTGCAAGCGATGATCGCGGAACTCGACCGAACGGGTGATTTCGACAAAATGGTCGAAGCGCTGGAATCTGATAGTGGCCGAATCGCGCACGCCCAAAGGCAACAATTGCTACGAGCGCTCGAAGCGGGCGCCGAAGATTTGAATACCATGATGCGTTTGCGGGCCACGCGCAAAGTACCGCAGAGCGTTTAACCAATGCGCGGATTACTACAGATTGCCAACAACACGTTTTTCCTCTACTACCTTTTGTCGAATTTAAGTTATCTGGCATTGCTGATCGTAGCGCTGCTTTCGAGCCGCGAGCACCATCAGCATCTGGCGTCGCTGCGGCTGGAGCGGATCAAGGCGTCGCCGCTGACGCCGCCGATCACGTTGATCGCGCCGGCGCACAATGAAGAAGGGTCGATCGTGCCTTCGGTGCGGTCGCTGTTGCGAGTGGATTATCCCGAGCTGGAAGTTGTGGTGGTGAATGACGGGTCGGAAGATGGAACGCTGGCGCGTTTGCAAAAGGAATTTGAGTTGCAGCCGGCGCGGCTGCTCTACATTTCTGAGCTTGTGACCGCTCCGGTGCGCGGGCTTTACCGGAGCGCGGTGGATCCACGGCTGATTGTTGTGGATAAAGAGGCAGGCGGATCAAAAGCGGATGCGGTGAACGCGGGATTGAACGCGGCGACGAGTCCGTACACATGCGTGGTGGACGCGGATTCGCTGCTTGAATCGGACGCGCTGCTGCGAATCATGGTGAAGATTCTGGAGGACCCGAAACGCGTGATCGCTGCCGGTGGGATTGTGCGCGTGCTGAACGGCTGCGAGCTGGTGAATGGGCGGATCCGGCAAGTTCGATTGCCGAGAAACCCGATTGTGATTTTTCAGGTGATTGAATACTTGCGGGCGTTCCTGATTGGGCGCGAAGGGTGGGCGCGCGGGAACATGCTGACGATCATTTCCGGAGCGTTCGGAGTGTTTCGTCGCGACGTGGTGATGAACGCGGGCGGATATCGGGCGTCGGCGATTGGCGAAGATTTCGATTTGGTGGCGCGAATTCACCGCAGAATGCTCGATGAGAAGAGGAAATATCGGATCGTGTTCGTGCCGGATCCGG
>DATNDO010000111.1:0-6105 GCA_035606955.1 Candidatus Angelobacter sp. | reverse complement strand
GAAGAAGCCGCCTCCGCTTCCAACGGCCACTGAAGCATCGTGTGGCACAGGCTTCAGCCTGTGCGCCTTTCCGGTCGGGCCGCGTTTGCCTTCTACTGCTTTTGTAGGGCGCGATCGGACCTATCGCGCCGCGCCTTGCTGTGTTGCGGTGGCACAGGCTTCAGCCTGTGCGCTGCTGTCGAGCCAAATTGGCCCTTGCGCGCAGCGCTGTAAAGTTGCAATCTGCCCCGCATGAAATCTCGCGCAAAAACTAGAACAACCAAGTCAACGCAACCCTGGGCCGACGCGACCATCGCGATTCAGCGCGGCGAAGCGAAGCACGGCCGTGGCGGACCGGTGGCGCCGGAAATCGTTCGCAGTTCGACGTTCACATTCTCCTCCACCGCCGAGATGAAGCGCTGGGCCGAAGGCAAAAGCTCCGCCTACATCTACACGCGCTACGGCAATCCCACGCTGACCATCGCCGAGGAGAAAATCGCCGCCCTCGAAGGCGCCGAAGCTGCGATTGTCGCCGCTTCCGGCATGGCCGCAATTTCCAGCGCGCTGCTTGCCGTGCTCAGCTCCGGCGACGAAGTTATCTCAACTGCGCAACTTTACGGCGGCACGTATCGCCTGATGCGCGACCTTTTCCCACGCTTCGGGATTCGCGTGCGCCACGTGGAACCGGATCTCGCCGGCATCGAAGACATCGTCACGCCGCGAACCCGCGCGCTTTACGTCGAGACGCCCACGAATCCCTCGCTGCGTCTCGTGGATTTGCGCCGCGCCATCGCAATCGCGCGCGAATTCAAACTTGTCTCCATTGTTGACAACACGTTCGCCAGCCCGGTGTTGCAAAAACCTCTTGCGCTTGGCTTCGACATGGTCGTTCACAGCGCGACGAAATATCTTGGCGGACACTCGGATTTGATTGCTGGAGCAGTCGCCGGCTCGCACGAGTGGATCCATCGCGTGCGCGACAACATTATTTACCTTGGCGGCTGCATGGACCCGACTGGCGCCTACCTGTTAATTCGCGGGATGAAAACGCTCACCGTGCGCATCGAGCGCCAGTGCAAAAGTGCGATGGCGGTGGCGAAATTTCTGGAACGCCATCCGAAAGTTGCACGCGTTCATTATCCGGGACTCGCGTCGCATCCGGACCACAAATTGGCGCGCCGCCAGATGCGCGATTTCGGTGGCATGCTCTCTTTCGATTTGAAGGGAGGCCTTGCCGCCGCGCGCCGATTCTGCGACCGCGTACAGCTTTTTGCTCTGGCCGCAAGTCTCGGTGGCGTTGAATCGCTCGTCATCCTCCCGATTTACACTTCGCATTACAATATGTCGCGCGACGAGCTCCGCAGCGCCGGCGTCGAGCCAGGCACCGTCCGCGTCTCTATCGGCCTCGAAGATCCCGCCGACCTCATCGCCGACTTGCGCCAAGCCCTTTCCTGATATTGCGGAGAGTTGCGTCACTTCGCGTTGGTCACTTGCTGCATCACATATGTGTTGTTAGAGTCAAACCCGTGCGAACCGGTACGATTCTTGCGCTCGCTGTTTTTCTTGCCGCTAATCTTGCGTCCGGGCTCGAACCGCCGCAAAGCGCCGCGTTATCTCCACAGGTTTCGCTTACATCACTGTCTCCGCAGCAGCTTTATCAAACCCTGAGCACTCTGCCTGTGGACAGCGCTCGTGTATTCAATGTTCATAACCTTATTTTGCGGCGAGACGGCGTCTCGTTCACTTTTACCGATGGCACGCTCGGATTCCTCGCTCCGGTCGATGGGCGCACTTCCGGGGCTGTTTTTATCGGTCATGGACGCGTATTCGCCCTTCCGCCCGATCAAGCCGAGCGCGCTTCCGTTCTCCGTTTTTTGAAAGTCCCTTTGGTCGACGTTGAATTCGGGCAAGCCTATCTGCGCTTCGACGACAACACGGCCCAGGAAATCCAGCAAGATCTCGTCGAACAAAAAACCGCGCCATCCAGCGATCCGACTTTTGTTCAGAATTGGACTCCGATTGTCGCGAAGCTCGACCCGGGATCGTCGCTCCGGATCGTGCAAGATTGGCTTTCTGCCGTGCCGCGTCCATTCTTTTATGCAGCGCTCAATTCGAACGTCATTGGAGCTTTCGATGTGGTCATTGACGAACGTCATTCGGAAACCGTGCTTATGGGTCAGCCCCGCGATTCGAACGGAGCCACGCTCTTCGACGTCTGGACATCATTCGCGGCTCCGAATGCGCCGCCTTACGAGGAAGAATCTCTGCCGATCGATTACGCGGTAGATACTACGATCGCCGAAGATCTGAGCCTGACGGGCACCACGGCAATTCACTGGAAGGAGCTGCGCTCCGGAGAGCGCGTGATTGAGCTGGAACTGTCGCGTTTCCTCCACGTTTCGAGCGTCGCTGACGCGGCCGGCCAGCCACTTGTCTTTTTTCAGAATCAGGATCTGCGCCGCCAGCAAATTGCGCGGCGCGGCAATGACATTCTTTTCGTCGTGCTGCCGGCAGCCGCTGTTGCAGGTACGGAATATCGTTTACGCGTGACGTATCAAGGAACCGTTATCGAGGACGCGGGCAACAATGTGTATTTCGTCGGCGCGCGCGGTAGTTGGTATCCACACCTGGCGGGACAGGAGCAATTCTCTTCGTTTGATCTGAATTTCCACTGGCCGAAGCGCCTGACCCTGGTCGCCACCGGCCATCAAACTGAAACCGCGGTTGACGGCTCCGAACGCACCGGTCATTGGCAAAGCACGCAGCCCATGTCAGTCGCCGGCTTCAATCTTGGTGACTACGCGGAGCAGACCGTTGCAGGGAAGCCAGAAATCGCGCTTTACGCGAATCAGGAACTCGAGCAGGCCATTGTAGCCCGCCTGCAGCAGAACGCCGGCGCTCGCCTGCCGTCCGGCGCATTGCCCGGGCGGATTTACGGAACGGAAGACATCGGGTCCGCGCTAATGCCTAATCCCCCGGCGGTACTCAAGAAGCTCGGAGGCAAATTGCAGGACTCGGTTCGCTATTATGAGACTATCAATGGCCCGTTTCCGTTTCCGAAGCTCGATGTTTCGCAAATTCCCGGCTCGTTCGGCCAGGGCTGGCCGGGCCTGCTCTACCTTACGACGCTGATTTTTCTGCCGCCCCAGGCACAGCAGCAAGTCGGCGTAGCCGAGCGCGGGCAAGAAGAAATCGCGCAGCTTGTTCCGTTCCATGAAGTGGCTCATCAGTGGTGGGGCAACGTGGTCGCTCCGGCGAGCTACCGCGACTTTTGGCTCGAGGAAGCGATGGCCGGTTACCAGTCATTGATGTACGACGACTCGCACAATCCGGGCAAGCACGAACTCCAGAATTGGCTCGCGCGATATCACGATATCCTGCTTACGAAGGCTCCGGGCACTGACGCGGCGATCGAAGAGGCTGGGCCGCTGGATTTCGGTTACCGGTTGGATTCGTCCAAGACGCCGGATGCGTACAACACGATCGTCTACGACAAAGGCGCCTGGGTGATTCACATGTTGCGCGAGATGTTGCGCGACTCAAAAACGAAGAATCCCGATGCGCGTTTCAGAAAAATGTTGCGTTACGTTCTGAGCGAACATCGCTTTCAATCGCTCTCCACCGCGCAATTCCAGAAAGCCGTCGAGCACTTCATGACGCCGTCCATGGATCTGGAAGGCAGCCGTTCGATGGACTGGTTTTTCGACGAGTGGGTCCGCGAAACGGGAATCCCTGATTACAGCGTGGATTATCAAGTTCACTCGCGCGGCGGCAGATTCGAAATCGAAGGCACGCTGCAGCAGGGCAGCGTCCCGAATATCTTCACCGAATCTGTGCCGATCTACGCCGCACACACACAGGGAAAACTGGAACTACTTGGCCACGTGATTACTACGGGGCCTGTAACGAAATTCCACTTTGCGGCGCGCCAGCGGCCTTCGCGTTTAGTGATTGACCCCGAACACACAATCCTCTGCCGCACCAAATAGCGCATTACAATCAAGAGCTGTTTTTGCGGGAGTTTGCACGTGAGGCCATTTCGAATCCGGCTATGCGTGGAAATGGCCGGCGTGGCGGATTTCTTTGCGGTAATCGGGCGCGGAAATTTCCACTGTCCGGCACATTTCAAACAGTCGTGAACGGATACGCATACCCACACGCTCGGTCAGTGAATCCTCGGTGGGTCCCGGTCGTGAGATAGAGCTTCTTGTTCCCGTGGGGGCAGAAGAGGGCGCAGCCGGGTCAGGCGCATCGAGAAAATTCGTGGTGAGCAAAGTGACGCGGTGGTCGTTGTATCGCGTATTCAAAATGTGGCCCACGGTTTCCAGCGCCCACGAAGAGGGTTTCGACGAGCCCAGATCATCGAGCAATAGCACTTCCGTTGTCAGTACCGGTTCGAGGACGCTCATTTCCGTTGAATTGCTTTCGGGGTTGTAACTGTCCTGAATTTGCTTAAGCAACTCACGATAGTCGTAGAAGAGCCCGGTGTGCCCGCGCAGGACAATTTCTTCGAGCGCAGCCACCGCAAGATGCGTCTTTCCCACGCCGCAAGTCCCCATCAACAAGAGTCCGTGTTCGGTGCCAACCGGAAAGTTGCGAGCAAAACCCTGCACCTCGAGCTTCGCTTGGAGCAGGCTGCGGTTCCAAGCCCCCGCTTCGGGGCCGGAATAGCCGAGATCCGTATCGAAGCTCTCGAAATTGCAATGCTGGTAGCGCTTCGGCAGCCGGGCGCGTTCCAACACGCGCGAGTGGCGGTCGCCTACGGTGCAATCGCACGGCACAGCCCATACCGTCTTCGGCTCGCCGGCAGCAGAGCCAGCGCGCGCGCCATCCGCTGTGGCGAAGGCACGCGCTTCCTGATTCGACCCGGGTTGTTCGACAACTTTCCAACCTGTGCCACTGCAAGTCGCACAATCTTCTCTTGCCATGCGGCAAGGATATGCGCTGCACGCGCTTAGCGCAAGCGCACGTCTGTGCATCGCTGTGGAACCTGTGGATACGGAACCCCGTTCGAGACGGGTTTCTAGGCCAACACGCCAGGCGGCGAAGCGACTCGATTTGCGCCGCGCGACCCGAAATCCGCGCCGGAGGCCCTGCGGCTTGCCCACATCCGGGATTCGTGACTTCGTGTTATAATTGTTTTGTATTTCGAAGAAGCCCGGATTGCGTTGCCGCCTTTCTGGCCAGTTTTGGCCGTTCGCCTATCCGCCTTCCTCGCCTTACTTGAGCAGTATTGAACCTGTCGGTGACGCATCAAGTCTTTCGATTCAAGAGAGAAGGAGATAGGGGAGCATGAAGAATCTGTTTGTCGGGAACATGAGTTTCCAAACGACCGAGGCAGATCTGCGCGCGTTGTTTGCGCCGTTTGGAACGGTCACGCGCGTTCACTTGGCGATGGATCGGGAAACTGGCCGCGCCCGCGGATTTGCGTTCGTCGAAATGCCGAACGACGCGGAGGCAGCCAAAGCCATTGCCGGCTTGGATGGCAAAGAAGTGGGCGGCCGAAATTTGAAAGTGAATGAAGCGCGGCCAAAGGGCGAGGGTCGCGCCCCTGAACGCGGTGGTGGTCCGGGACGCAGCAGCGGCGGCGGTAATCGTGGCGGCAATCGCGAACGGTTCTCGAATGAGGACTATCGCGAAGCGGCACGTCAGCCGCGCGAGCCTCGCTGGTAACGAGAAGGCTACGCCCGTCTGGGGCTGTTCCGTTATTAGGGTCCGTATCAGAACCCGTACCAAAAGCCCGTACCAAAGCTACCAAAGAATGATCGGTTGATTCTGGTGCGCATGAAATCGACACGCGGCCTCGCGCGAATTGCTTCCTGTATATTTTATGGGGAGAGTCGCTGAGGGTTCTAACGCGAACTCAAGGAGCTTTTATGGCGACACGATCGAAATCCACATTTCAGAAGCGGCAGAAGGAAATGAAGCGTCAGGAAAAACAGCGCATGAAGGCCGAACGCCGCGCGCAGAAAAAACTTGCTCCTCGCGCAGAAGGCGATGCTCCGATCGAGAATATCACCAGCGAAAACATGTTCGACGATCCCGATATTGTCCCTGCTGATCCCTGGCCTCAGGGTTAATCGCGAGCGGGGTCAGCCCTGCTTTCCCGCTGCGTGATGGCCTGCG
>DATNDO010000079.1:0-3164 GCA_035606955.1 Candidatus Angelobacter sp. | reverse complement strand
CGGCTTTAGCCGCTGAAGGACGATTCTGCAGTTCTCATTACCGTACGCTGCGTCCGGGCGCGTAGTAGCCCTGCCGCGTCAGCACGCGAAGGCCTTCTGTAGTTGTTTCCACTTTGATTTTGCGAAACGCCCCGTTTGCGGTTGTGTCTGTGGGATAGTACGCGATCACGTACTGGCTGCGCAGCTCCTGCGAAATCTGATCGAACGCCTTATCCAAATCGTTGTCGTTCCGCACCGAGATCACGCGCCCGCCCGTCTGCGTGGTCATTTCTGCTGCAACGCTCCTTCCTGCGTAACCGATGCTGAAAGTGTACCGCGGATCGGCCACCAGTAAGACGTGGATCACCGCGTTGGCCTCTTGCGCGGCAAGGATTGCATCTTGCACACTATGGTTGCTTCCTTCATCCTGCGCGTCGGTCAAAATGATCAGTGCTTTGCGCCCTGTCTCCGACGGAAGTTTGTCGAGGCAGACCTGATAAATCGCATCATACAGCACCGTGCCCTGCTGGTTCAGATTTGTCGGCCCCAGGCTGACGGGCGCGTTAATCTCCGCTTTTTGGAGCGCAGCCTCCAGAATTTCCTGATTGTCCGTGAAGTCAGCGAGCAAATTCGTTTGCGTGTCGAAAGACACCAGCATCGCCAGATCATCTTTGCGCAAGATGTCCCGCAGGAATCGCGACCCTGTTTCTTTCTCGGCTCCAAGGAAATCTTCCTCGCTGCCGCTTGTGTCGATCATCATCGCCAGCGTGATCGGGTCGGTCATGTCCTTCGAAAAAAACGCAATCGTCTGTTCCTTGCCGTCCTCAAATACGCGGAAATCTTTCTTTTCCAGATTCTGAATGATTGCTCCATGGTGGTCGCGCACGGTCACGTATAGCCGCACCAGGTTGACGTTCACATGTGTCACGCCCTCGTTCGGCTGTTGTTGCTGTTTCTTCTCTTGCGCGTCCGGCTTCTTCACCGGGATTTGCACGGGAATCTGCGGCCGCGCCTCTCCGGCCTTTACAGCGAACCCCCAGTTCGTCCCTTGCATCCAAACTTGCGGGATGCCAATCACGAGCGCAATAAACACTGCTGCTATGGTCAAGGCTCTTGTTTTCGACAAGGATCGCCACCTCACGCGCGCGAAGCCATTGTATAATCTTAGGAGTTCTTCATTGCGGATAGTTCGATGCGTCCTCCGCGCAAACGGATGCGTCCCGCCGTGGCAATAACTTGACAAGTCGCGGTACTATCTTCGCCGCGCGCAATGCGTAGTGGGGGCAGGGGGAAAATGAGAAAATTTGTGGCGATTTTTGCCGCTGTTGTGTTGTTTCCTGTGTGCGCGATTCCTTCAGCCGGGCAGAGCGGTACTGCCTCGCAATCCACTGCATCGCAAAGTGCCGTTTCCCCACAAAAACCCGCCACGAAGCCGCCACAAGCTGTCTCAAAAATTGTGGTCCGCACGACCGACGTGCTTGTCCCCGTCACGGTAAAGGACCCCAGCGGAAATCTTGTCGCGGACTTGCAGCAGGACGACTTTCGCATCTTCCAGGACAACGTCGAGCAGCCCATCCGCTTTTTTTGGAATGAACCTTTCCCTATTTCCGCCGTCGTTATTCTCGACGATGATCTTCCCACCAAAGAATCCGAGAAGGTCCAGAAAAGCCTCGACAGCATCGCCGCCGGATTCGGTCCCAATGACGAAGTGGCGCTCGTGCGCTTCGATGAGTACCCAAAACTGGTGATGGATTTCTCCGCGAACAATGACGCCCTGTTTGCCCAGCTCAAACAGATTCGTACAAATCAGAAAGACGCCCTCGACTCTCGCGTACCGGGCACTCCACCGATGGTCATGACCACTCCGCCGCGCATCAACGGCCAAACCCTTGGCGGCGCCGCCGATATTCCTGTGCTGGGCACGAACACCAACGGCGTCACCAAACACGTCGACGACGCCATCCACTACGCCGCCGAAATGCTTCGCAATCGCGCTCGCGACCGCCGCAAAATCATTTTTCTCGTTTCCGACGGCACTAACGATCGTCATAATCAGTGGAGCTTCAACAACACGTTGCGCCTTTTGCTCGCTAACAATGTTTCCGTCTACGCCATTGCCGTGAATTCCAGCGCTGATATTCTCAAACTCCAGGGCCCCGGCCGCCTGGCGCAGTATGCCAATTCGACGGGCGGCGATGTTTTCTCCGCCACCAAGCAGATGGATCTCGAGCGCATGTATGCGGCATTAACGGAAGAGGCGCGCAATCAATACACTCTCGCGTTCGAACCTTCCAAGACCGTCGGCAAAGGCAATTACCATACGATTGAGGTGCGCGTTGAGCGTCCCGGCCTCGCTGTCACTGCGCGCCAGGGTTACTACGCCAGTTTCCCGCGTTAACCAGCGCGACTCCTCGATTACAAAATTCTTGATATCGCGCCTCTATGCGGGTATACAAGACAGAAGCGATCAAGATTCGCGCTTCTGAAAATATCAAGCGCGGCTTGCTCGTGGGGAGAAACTCCGAAGCAGTTCATGCGCGCAATCGCCGGTAAATTAAATTCCGGCGCCGACAAACGTAACACAACAAATCACGAAACGAACGAGCAGCGAAAAAGGGCAGCCAAATCGGCTGCTCTTTTTTTTAAACAATCAATTTGCGTTTGCGGGTTGTATCGAAATCAAATGCTCATGCGCGGGGCAAATGGGCCGATAATCACAGTAGCGGCAGATGAATCCTGGTCTGGCGGGGAATTCCGCCGCGCGAATCAGATCCGCGACTTCCGCCACCGCCTCTTTGGCTTTCTTCAGCGACTTCGCGTCGCGCGTGGTCGCCACCGCTTCATTCGTCGTCAAATTGTAAAAAACCAGCCGCGTCGGCTCGAGTTCCAAAACTTCCTGCGCCGCCAGCGCATACAAGCTTAGCTGCAAACTCTGGTCCGCCTGCTTCGAGCGTTTCGGATTCCCTGTTTTGTAGTCGACAATTTCCACTTGCCGCTCTTCCAGTCGGTTGATCTGGTCCATGCGCCCGATGACCACCACGTTGGGATCGAGCGGCAGTTCGAACGCCTTCTCCTGATGCAGCACGTCTGCCGGCGCGCGCGAATAGCTTTCGCAAAACGCCTGCAACTGCTCGCGCCCGGCCTTGCGATATTCTTCCTCTTGATAATCGTCCTGATATCCGGCG
>DATNDO010000075.1:0-8520 GCA_035606955.1 Candidatus Angelobacter sp. | reverse complement strand
CCGAGGCTCGCGGTTAGCGGGCGGCTTTGGCCTTGGCTGCGGGGACGGCTTGCGGGCCGGACCTGGTGGCTTCCTTTGTGGTTTCGGCTGGCGCGGCCTTCGGGGATTCTTCGCTAGCGACGGAAGCGGGCAGGCCGAGTTGCTTGCGCAAAGTGGCGTCGATTTTGTTGCGAATGTCGACGTTTTCGCGCAGGAAGAGGCGCGCGCTTTCGCGGCCCTGGCCAAGGCGTTCGCCGCCAAAGGAAATCCACGTGCCGTTCTTTTCAAGGACGCCGCGGGCGACGCCGAGGTCGAGCAAATCGCCTTCCCTGGAAACGCCTTCGCCGTAAAGGATGTCGAATTCGGCTTCACGGAAAGGCGCGGCGACTTTATTCTTTACAACTTTCGCGCGTGTGCGCGAGCCGATGACGCGGTCGCCCTCTTTAATGGCTTGGATACGGCGAATGTCGAGACGGATAGAAGCATAGAATTTCAACGCGCGGCCGCCGGTGGTCGTTTCCGGGTTGCCAAACATGACGCCGATTTTTTCGCGGATTTGATTGATGAAGACAAGGCACGTCTTGGATTTTGAAACGATGCCGGTGAGTTTGCGAAGGGCCTGAGACATCAAGCGCGCTTGCAAACCCATTTGCGGATCGCCCATATCGCCTTCGAGTTCGGCTTTGGGAACGAGAGCGGCGACCGAGTCGATGACAACGATATCGACGCCGCCAGAGCTGATCAGGGCTTGCGCGATTTCGAGGGCTTGTTCGCCATTGTCGGGCTGCGAGACGAGAAGATTGTCCACGTCAACGCCGAGCTTGCGGGCGTAGGACGGATCGAGGGCGTGCTCAGCGTCAATGAATGCAGCCGTGCCGCCGATCTTTTGCGCTTCGGCGATTACGTGCAGAGCGAGAGTAGTTTTGCCGCCGGATTCCGGGCCGTAGATTTCGATGACGCGTCCGCGCGGCAAACCGCCGACGCCTAGAGCCGCGTCAATGGAAATTGAACCCGTGGGGATTACGTTCACAGGGACGAGAACGTCTTTCGTCCCGAGGCGCATGATCGAACCCTTGCCATATTGCTTTTCGATTTGCGCGATCGCCGAATCCAGCATTTTGACTCTCTCATCCGCCATTCGTCACCTCTCGCCATGAAGTCCCAAGCCGCGGGTGTTTATTGAAGCGGCAGTGTACCAGAGAGTGCCCGTGGCGTCTCCGGTTCTGTCTGGGAAGGGAGGATAGCACAAGGCGAACAAAAAGCAAATATAAAAACAGTGGCAAGAGTCGAGTTGCGAGTGAACATTAACCAGGGCTAATCAAGAGTGCAAGCGCCCCGATGGACCGCGAGAGAAGTTCACGGCTGTAAGGGGAGCCCAGACACCTCAGTACTTGTAAAAGCCGCGGGAGGACTTGCGGCCTAGCCAGCCGGCGGCGACCATTTTCCGCAGTAAAGGGCAGGTACGATATTTCGGGTCGCCCAGGCCCGCGTGAAGTACTTCGAGAATATCCACGCAAACGTCGAGGCCGATGAAGTCGGCGAGCTCGAGCGGGCCCATCGGATGATTCATTCCCAACTTCATTACGGCGTCGACGGATTCCGGCGTGGCGACGCCCTCCATTACGGTGTAAGCGGCTTCATTGATCATGGGCATGAGGACGCGATTGGAGACGAAGCCGGGCGAATCGTTAACGGCGACCGGTTTTTTGCCGAGCTTTTCGCAGAGCGACATGATGAGCGCGAACGTTTCGTCGCTGGTTTGCAGGCCGCGAATCACTTCGACGAGCGTCATGACGGGAACAGGATTCATGAAGTGCATGCCGATGAAATTTTCCGGGCGGCTGGTCTTTGCGGCGAGCGCGGTGATGGAAATTGACGAAGTGTTGCTGGCGAGGATTGCGCCGGGGCGAAGAGCGGCGTCGACTTCCTTGAGTACGCGCTCTTTTAGCTCGCGCTGCTCGGGAACGGCTTCGATGGCGATTTCGGCGGAGGCGAGAGCTTTCGCGTCGGTGGTGATTTTGATGCGAGCGAGAGTTGCGGATTTGTCGGCTTCGGTGATTTTTGCTTTTTTGACTTCGCGATCGAGATTTTTGCCGATGGTGTCAAGGGCGCGGTCGAGATATTTTTGGTCCACGTCGCGAAGAATGACGGAATACCCGGCTTTCGCGAAAACGTGCGCGATGCCATTGCCCATGGTGCCCGCGCCGATGACGGCTACCGTTTTGATTGCGTCAAGAGTCATGAAGCCTCCGAGGAAATTTCGAGAAGGATTAGGGAATCACGGGCGAGGCGAGAAATCAAGGAAGACTAAATGGAGGGGCGAGCCAACAAATAGTAAGAGATTTGCAAGCCGCAAGGAGCATAAAACTCCTCGTGAGTGAAGTGAAAGCCAAGTTTTTCGAGGATGTGACGCGACGAGGCATTCGCAGGATGGTGGCCGGCGGAAAGGGCTTTCGCGCGGAGCGTCTCGAAAGCATACGCAATGACGGCGCGGGCGGCTTCCTTGGCGAAACACTGGCCCCAAAATTCCGGACGCAGATGAAAGCCCAGTTCATGAATTTTCTCTTCCAGTTTATACGGACGCAAACCGGCGCAACCGACGTGTTGGCCGTCTGAGAGCAGAAACACTGGCCAATACTGAAAGTGATGCTCTCGCAGCGAGTCGTTTTCTTTTTTGAGGCGATGCTCAATTTGTTCAGGCGAGAAAGGGCCGCCGATGAATTGCGTGACGCGATTATCTCCCCAGAGCGCGACAGCGAGAGCAAGATCGTCGCGTGACCAGCAGCGGAAGCCGAGGCGAGATGAGCGAATGAAATAATCTGGCGCGGCGGGCATTTGGCTACCGGGGAGGGGCGGCGTCGATGACTTGGTGGACAATTTCGCGGGCGCGATCTTCGTCCTCGGGGAGGACGCGGACGGCGATGGGGCCGGACTCGGGGCGGGCGACGTAACAGGCGACGCCGATTTCGGCTAGGCAGGATTTCAGAATATCCGCCATGAGCGCGTCATTGATTGCGCCGCTGCCCGCGGCGTTGCTCGCGTCATTATTTGCGGCATGGCCGGACCACACTTCGGCGGTTGCATCTTCGGCGTAAAGTTCCTTGAGAGTTTCGTGGCGGATGTCGTCGGCGCCTTGGTCGTCTTCGGCGGGGATTTCATTTGTGGCGTCTGGAGGTTCGGCGCGCAGGGGGGCGTTGGCCGTGGCGCTGAGGACTTCGTCGAGGACGTTTTGAGCGTCGGTGAGACTTGTGGCCGGAACCCAGATTTCGAGTTCGGAGAGTTCGGACGAAAAGACGAGGCGTGCGTCGAGGTCTTCGCGGTTGTAGGGAATTTTCGCGGTGTCGAGCGCGGCGGTGATGGCGGAGAAAGTCACACCGTTTGCGCCTTTCCAGAGGAGAGTGGGCTGCGCCATTTCGTCGGCCGGAGTGCGGAGTTTGTGGTCGACGTCACCTTCCTGCGGCAAGGCGTCGACGAGGTCCGTGTCGCAATCGTTGCAGTGCGTGAAGCCGCGACGATACTCGTATTTGCAAACAGGGCAGAACATTCGAGAGCTAATTTTACAGTGCGCGCAGAAGTTTGCAAGTGAAGCGCGCATTAGTGGAAGAGGTGGACAGGGATGCAGACTCCTCACTTCCGGGGATGAGAGATGCTGAACGAAAAGGACTGCATGATGACGCGCGCTTCGTCGGAATCCAGGGGTGACAAAACAACTTCCGGCTCGGAAGCGATTTTATTGTCATCCACCTTGGCAATATCTCGTGCGCGAAAATAGTAGGTCTGGCCCGCGTCGGCGGTGAAATGAGCAGCGGCGGTTGAGCGCTTCGGGCCTAGCCAGCTGAGACCCGTCCTGTCGGATTGCCAGTTGGCGCAAACGTGATGCTCGCCCGGGTCAACAAAAACGTAGAAGTAGGAATTGGCGTGAGTGGCGCCGACCCACGTGCCGTCGATGGCGAAGCGCGTCGTCGGACGCGGAGCAGTGTTGTACTTGAGATCGTCCTGAAGGAAGTAAACGATTGCTCTTCCGGACTCGGCAGCAGGCGAAGCCGGCGGCTGCTTGGTGGTGCGAATATCGAATTTGACGTTTGCGGGGCCACACGCGGAGTCGGTTTGTGCGGTGGCGAACGTGGGGCAGGCTAACAAGAACAAGAGAATGAGAGTTGAGCGGGCGGGAATCATTTGCGGCCTCCGATGCGCGAAATAACACTGCGCCGTACGGTCAAGGCTACTCATTATGAGACGCATTAAGAAGCGAAAGGTTTCGGGAAGAAGCTGCCGATGTGAGAGTCAAAACCGCAAACTGAGTAGCGGCGTCAAGCCACCTCTGAAACCGACAGAAAAGGAGGTTCCTGGCTGCGGCAGGCAGGCCTCAGCCCCGTTCGCGACTTTTCTTACGTTGGGCTGCGTTGCAGCCCAGGCGCGACCGGGTTCCCTTCGTGCCTCAGGGCAGGCAGGATGACGAAAAGCAGAAGCCGCAGAACTTCGCAAAAACTGCGAAGCTCTGCGCTACAAATGCGAAAGGGGCGTCGAGCCGCCGCATTCCAAAAAGGCCTCACGTCAGTTCGCAGAAGGCGCGAACACTTCCTGCGTCAGCGCAGGCGGGACCCGTTCACTTCGTTCAGGGCAGGCGTGAGCTACAGGCGTTCGACGGCCATGGCGACGGCGTTGCCGCCACCGAGGCACAGGGCCGCGATGCCGCGCTTCAGACTGCGGCGCTGCAATTCGTAGAGCAGCGTGACGAGAATGCGCGCGCCGCTTGCGCCGATGGGATGGCCGAGGGCGACCGCGCCGCCGTTGACGTTGATTTTGTCGGGATTCAGCTTCAGTTCGCGCGCAACGGCGATGGCTTGCACGGCGAAGGCTTCGTTCAGCTCGATCAAGTCGACGTCTTTATCGCGATCCCAACCCGTTTTTTTGAGCAGTTTTTCGACAGCCTGCACGGGCGCCATCATCACCCACTTCGGCTCGACGCCGCCGGTGGACTGCGCGACGATGCGAGCGATCGGCGATTTGCCGAGGCGCTGCGCGTTGCGTTCGCTGGTGACGACGACGGCCGCGGCTCCGTCGTTTGTGCCGGGGGCATTACCTGCGGTGACGGTGCCGTCTTTCTTAAATGCGGCGCGGAGTTTGCCGAGGGCTTCGAGAGAAGTGTCTTCGCGAGGCGTTTCGTCTTTGCTGATGACGATGGGCGCGCCTTTTTTCTGCGGAATTTCGATGGGTACGATTTGCGCTTCGAAGAAGCAGGATTTCATGGCGCGGACGGCTTTCTGATGGCTTTCGAGCGAATACTGATCCTGCTCGGCGCGCGAAATTTTATATTTTTCGGCGACGAGTTCGGCGGTGACGCCCATGTGGTAGTCCTCGTAGGCTTCCCAAAGGCCGTCGTGGACCATCGAGTCAATCAATTGGCCGTTGCCGAGACGATAGCCGGTGCGCGCCTGCATCAGAAGATACGGGCAATTCGACATGGACTCCATGCCGCCGGCGACGAGCGTGTCGGATTCACCAGTGATGACGGCTTGCGCAGCGAGGCCGACGGATTTGAGGCCCGAGCCGCAGACTTTGTTGATGGTCATGGCCGCAACGCGATAGTCGAGGCCGCCCTTGAGCGCCGCCTGGCGCGCAGGATTTTGGCCGAGGCCCGCTTGGACGACGTTGCCCATGATGCATTCGTCGACATCCTTGGCGTCGATGCCCGCGCGACGAACTGCTTCGGCGACGACTTTCGCGCCAAGCTCCGGCGCGGTGAGCGAAGAGAGTCCGCCCATGAATTTTCCCATCGGCGTGCGGACGGCACTGAGGATGACCGGCTGATCGTTTGTCTGTTGCGACGACTGCGGCATGATGAAGTCTCCTTATCGATTGCGCTGCATTTATGATTAACGTCAAGTATAAGCGGCGGGAATGACGCGGTCAATTTGGCGCGTAGGGCGAAGCGCGTTAGAATTGAAGGCTCAACAGGATGCCGGCGATTCCCTCAGACGCGCTTATCGAACTCAATGCGGAACAGCTTGCCGTGGTGGAGCACGGCGAAGGGCCGTTGCTCGTCGTGGCAGGCGCGGGGACGGGGAAGACGCGCGTCATCACGCGGCGAATTTGCCGGCTGCTCGAAATGAATCCGGAACTTTCAGGCGAAAATATTCTAGGGCTGACGTTTACCGACAAAGCCGCGAACGAAATGAAATCGCGAGTGATGAAAGCGGCAGGCCAGCGCGCGGAAGGCGTGTGGCTGAGCACGTTTCACAAATTCTGCATGGACAAGATTCTGCTGGATTCGAACGCGGCGCTGCAGGTGATCGAGCCGGTGGAGCACTGGATTTTGCTGCGGCGGAATATTCGCGAGCTGGCGCTGAAGCATTTCACGCGACTGGCGGAGCCCGGCGAGTTTTTGAGCGACTTCGAGAAGTTTTTTTCGCGATGCCAAGACGAGCTGGTGACGGCAGAGGATTACCAGCGCTACGTCGACGGCTTGCGAGTGGAATTTGAAATGCGCAAAGGGCTGCTGGAGGCAGAAGTACGCGCGGCGGAAGAAGAAAATCTGGCGCGGCTGGAAGAAGTGGCGCGCGCGTATCGCACCAGCGAGCGGCTGCAGCGCGAACGGAACTTGATCACCTTCGGAGGCCAGTTGCTGCGAGCGGTGGAATTGCTGCGCAGCGATCCGGAACGGCTGGCGCGGCTGCGCGAGCAATATCGCTATATTCTGGTGGACGAATTCCAGGACACGAATATCGCGCAACTCGAATTACTGCGTCTGCTGGCGGGCGATGCGCGAAACATCGTGGCGGTGGGCGACGATAATCAGGCGATTTATCGTTTTCGCGGCGCGTCGTTCGGGAGCTTCACGATTTTCTTCGACCGATTTTGTGGCGCGGCGAAGGATGCGGGCGGCAGCTTGCCGTTGAAATCGCTGACGCGGAATTACCGGTCAACGAAAAGGATATTGAGTGTCGCAAGTCAGGTGATTCAACACAACGAGCATCCGGCGTTTTTGCCGCACCGCGGCCTGGTGACTGAAAACACGACGGGCGAAAAGATTCGCATCGTGGAATTCGCGACGCCGGAGGAGGAAGCGCACTGGATCGCCGGTGAAATTGAACGGCTGCACGCGGCGGGACGGCCGTGGCGAAGCTGCGCCGTGCTCTATCGCAAACACTCGCACCGAACGCGCATCGTCGACGTGCTGCGGAGCAAAAGAATTCCATTCGTGATTCGCGGGCTTTCCGTGCTGTCGAATACGCTGGTGCGCGACCTGCTGGCGTACTTGCGGCTGATCGTGATTCGCTCGGACAACGTGGCGCTCGCGCGCGTGGTGGCTACACCTTACTGGGGATTTGAGCCGCGCGACTTGGTGCGCCTGGCGGAAAAAACGCGGCGAAACCAGTCCATTGCCGACGTGCTGGAAGCTCCACAACAAGAGTTCTCTTTCCGGCCGCAAATGAAAACGGACGAGTTGGTGAGATTTTTGAAAGCGCTGCGGCAACTAGCGAAGCGAGCGAGCGCCCGAACGGTGTTTGACACGCTGGTCGGGGGACTCGGATTGTCGCCGTTGCCTTCGGACGCGGACCGATTGAACCTGGAGCGGCTGGCCGCATTTCTGGCGGACTGGGAAAAGAAGAGCGAAGACAAGTCGCTGGCCGCGTTTATCGAGTATTTCGATTTTTTCCTGCAGGCGGGCGGAGAAATGGCACAGACGGAAGAGCCGGCGGACGACGCGGTGCAGCTCTTGACGGTGCATGCGGCAAAAGGGCTGGAATTCGATCACGTTTTCGTGCTGACGGTTTCCGACGGCGAATTTCCGGCGCGCCCGCAGGCGCCGGTGCTGGAATTTCCCGCCGCGCTGATGAAAGAGGAGCAGCCGAAAGGCGAATTCCGGATTCAGGAAGAGCGGAGACTGTTCTACGTGGCGCTGACGCGAGCGCGGCGATTGCTGACGCTTTCGACGATCGTGAACAACCGGAAAAAGTGGTCGCCGTTTCTGGAGGACATTCTCGAAGATCCGAAATTGAAAGCGGCGCACGCGGAACAGTTGGCGCCGAAGGTGAACGTTCCCAAAGAAGACGAGACGGTCGGATCCTTACCCGCCAACCCGCGACTGCCGCAACTTTTTCCGACGATTCCGGAGAATTCGCGCGCGTATTCTCGCATTGCGCTGTGGGCCAAGTCATTTCATCCGCCGCTCGGCGAGCCGCTGCAACTGAGCGCTTCGGCGATTGAGACGTACAAGAGCTGCCCGATGAAATATCTGCTGCAACAAGTGTGGGGGATTCGCGGCGGGCCGCAGGCGGCCATGACGTTTGGCAACGTGATGCACACGACGATTCGGGAATTCGTCCGGGAGATACGCAAAGAGCGGCGCGTGCCGTTCGAAGAAGTTGTGGGGATTTTCGAGCGCGAATGGTCCGCCGCCGGATATCAGGACGATTATCAAGAGGAAGAATATCGCAAGGCCGGGCGCGAGCAGTTGCAGGCGTTTTGCGAAAGCTATTCGCGCGCGCCGGCAGACGTGCTGCATCAGGAGAAGGCGTTCGAACTGCCGCTCGATCC
>DATNDO010000029.1:0-34469 GCA_035606955.1 Candidatus Angelobacter sp. | reverse complement strand
GCGCAGAGGGAGACGAAGGCTTCGCGTTCGAGGTCGAGGACGTACTGCTCGGAGACAAGCTGCGGCGCGGAGAGCGAGCCGCCGCCGAGAATGTTGGCGAGTTTGCGCGCGACAAGGGCGTCGTATTCGGAGATGTATTCGCCGCGCAGCATCTGGTGAATCGCGAGCTTCGCGGCGGCGATGAATTCCTCGCCGAGGACGCGGATCTGCGCGGGCGCGGGCGGATGATACCCGGCGCGCACCATGGCGAGCGCGGTTTCTTTGGCGTCGGCGACTAAACGGTCGCGGTTCATCGCCACCAAGTCCGACGCGCGCAGGTAGCCGAGCGCGCGGCACTCCTCGGCGCTGGTTCCCACTTTGGCCATGGCGATATTTTCGAAGACAGGCTTCATCGCGTGGAATAAATCCAAATCCTCACTTCCTGCGGCGTGTTCGTTCGCACGAATCAGCATTTCCTTCGTGCCGCCGCCGCCGGGAATCAGGCCCACGCCGGTTTCGACGAGTCCCATGTAAAGTTCAGAATTGGCGTGAATGCGCGCGGCGTGCAGGCTGATTTCGCATCCGCCGCCAAGCGCCATTCCCTGCGGCGCTGCTACGACGGGGCGCGGCGCGTATTTAATGGCCATGTTCACATTTTGAAATTGACGGACGGCCATGTGAATGTCGTCCCATTCCTCTTCTTGCGCGCTGACGAGCAGCAGCATCAGATTCGCGCCCACGGAAAAATTCACGGCCTGATTGGCGATCACCATCGCGTCAAAATCGGTGTGCAGGCGCTTCAGACCCGCATGCAGCATGGCGACAATGTCTCCGCCGATAGAGTTCATCTTGGCGTGGAATTCACAGCAGACCACGCCGTCGCCCAAATCGATCAGACTCGTGCCAGAATTGCTCTCGACGACTTTCGATTGCTCGCGCAGAGATTTCAGAATAATGATTCCGCTCGGCTCCTCGACGGGCTTGTACTCCGTCGTGGCCAGGTCGAAATAACTCGTGTGCCCATGCGCGGATTCGTAGAATGTTTTCTTGCCGGATGCCACGAGCGACGTGACGCTGGGCGGCATCGGCTTGCCCGCCATCTTCAGTATCAGCGCCATTGGTTCCACGCCAACGGTGTCCCAAATCTCGAACGGGCCGAGTTCCCAATTGAATCCCCAGCGCATCGCGCGGTCCACTTCCACAATGCGGTCGGCGATTTCCGGGACGCGCCGCGCGGCGTACAGGCACGTGGCAGAAAGGGCGCCCCAGATGAAACGCGCCGCTTTGTCGACGACTTTACCTTCGAAAATCGGGCCGACGAAAGAGCGAAGCCGCTCGCGCGTGCCCTCGATCATCTTGCCGGCTTCGATGGAAGCGAATTTCGCTTTCTGACGTGGGCGGTACTCCATCGTCTTTGTGTCGAGGGTGAGGATTTCGCTTTCGCCGCCGCCTTTTTTGACTCGCTTGTAAAATCCGCTGCCCGTTTTCTCGCCCAGCCAGCCGCGTTTCATCATTTCTTCGATCAACGGCGGCAGCTTGTAAATTTCTCGCGACTCGTCGTTGGGCACGCTGTCGTAAATATTGCGCACCACGTGCGCGAGAACATCCAGCCCGACCAGATCCGCGGTGCGAAACGTCGCGGACTTGGGCTGGCCAATGGCGGGCCCGGTGCAGGCGTCGACTTCCTCGACGGTCATATCGAGTTCGCCCATCAGGCGCACGGCATTCAGCATCGAAAACGTGCCGATGCGGTTGGCGATGAAGTTCGGCGTGTCTTTCGCGACGACCACGCCCTTGCCGAGCCGGCGGTCGCAAAATTCGTCGAGCGCGGCCAGAACTTCGGGCTTCGTTTTCGGCCCGGCGATCAACTCGACCAGCTTCATATAGCGCGGCGGGTTAAAAAAATGCGTCCCCGCCCAATGCGCTTGAAAATCCTCGGAGCGGCCCTCGGCTACGAGACGAATCGGCAGCCCAGAAGTATTCGAGCTGACAATCGTGCCGGGGCGGCGATGCTCATCGACGCGCGCGAGCAGGTTGCGCTTGATGGCGAGGTCTTCAGTGACGGCTTCGATGATCCAATCCGCCTCGGCGCACCAAGCGAGATTGTCCTCGAAATTTCCCGGCGTGATCAGGCGGGCAAAGTCAGGAACGAAAAACGCGGCGGGGCGCGATTTTTTCGCGGCCTCGATGCCCGCCAGCGCGAAGCGATTCCGCACCGCGCGCGATTCGAGCGTTAAACCTTTGCGCGTTTCCTCGGCGGTCAATTCACGCGGGACAATATCGAGCAGGTAGCACGGCAGGCCGGCGTTCGCAAAATGAGCGGCGATGCGTGCGCCCATCGTTCCAGCGCCCAGAACCGCGGCTTTTTCGATGCGAATCGTCATTGTTTTTTCCGAGGGCACATCGGCGTCAGCAATTGCCGGGGCCGGGAGCAATCGGGAGGTTACAGAAGTGCTACAGGGCGGGTCAACCTAAAAACCCCAGCGCCCTCGGACAGGCTACAATAGTCATACTGACAGGGACAGATGTTCGTGGCACCCGGAGAACGATGGGCAATGTATTTCGTTGGCTTGGGACGGCGGTAAAAGGGCTGCGGTCGTTCGCCTACAATTTGCCGCTCGATCGCCCGCGCATCGGCGTGGCGCTGGGAGGCGGATTCGCGCGCGGGATTGCGCATATCGGCGTCCTGCGGGTCCTCGAAGAAAATAATATTCCCGTGGATTTGCTCGCAGGCACAAGCGTCGGCGCGCTCGTTGGCTCGGCTTACGCGGCCGGCACGGCGCTCACCGAGCTCGAATATCAAGGCTTGCTGACGCATTTTCGAGATTTCGGGCGGTGGACCATTTCGCGCATGGGCATGGCGACAAACGAGCGGCTGGAGATGTATTTGCGCCGCTTCACGTCAGTGCGCACGTTCGAGGAGTTGAAAATCCCGTTGGCGATTGTCGCGACCGATATCATCACCGGCCAAACGGTGTACTTCACCGCAGGTGAGTTGGCGCGGCCCCTGCGCGCGTCATGCGCTTTTCCCGGGCTTTTTATGCCGGTTGAGTACGATGGACGAGTTCTCGTTGACGGCTTTCTGACCGAAGCGGTACCTACTGAAGCGTTGCGCCATATGGGCGCCGACGTCGTGATTGCTGTCCACCTGGATCCCGGCCAGCCGGACGAGAGACCGAAAAACACGATCGAAGTGATCAGCCGCTCGTTCTCGATTATTCAGGAGCAGGCGCCGCAGCGTTGGGTGCGATACGCGGATATTATCCTGCGCCCCGCAGTGAAAGAGATTCACTGGGACGATTTTCAGAGAACGCCAGATCTGGTTGCCGCAGGCGTGGCCGCGGCGCAGTTGGCGCTGCCCGAAATCAAAGCTGCTCTTACGCGCCCCGTGCTTACGCCGCACAACCCTGCCCCACACCCGGATGGAGAATCGGAGCTTTCCCGCTGATATCTGAAAAGTTCCGGGGCGTTTGCGAAAAGATGAGGTTTTTCTGCGGAATTAAACCGGCAGGCTCTCGACCAAGCCTTCGCGAATCAGTCGTCGCACCACCGCTAGCTTGCCCGCTTCGTCCAAATCGCCGGGAAGATCGCGCGCCGTAAACTTGGCGTGGTTCAGCGCAAATTGAACCGCGTCGTGCGCGTGAGACGGGAAGTTGATTCTGCGCCCGTAGCATTCGACGGTCGCCGACTCCGCGCTCCTTTGCAAGCGCACGATCACGCCCCGCCTCGCGCCCACCGTGGTGTCAACCGTTAGTTCATCCAACGCAGCAAGCTGCGCCATTTGTCCGCGCAGCACCGGTGGAGACACAGACATCAATCGATCCACAAAGTAGTCAAAGCTCGTGTCGAGCGCTGCGTCAAAGTCCGCCCTCGCGGAAACTCTCTGCAAGAGGCCGCGCAGAGTCTCTCGCGCTTGCGCGCGGTCGAAGCCAGGCCGCGCAAAGCCGGGAGGAAGCGCCTTGCGAAACGTTGGATCATTTAGAGCAGCTCCCGCCACGAATTCCAGCAGCAGATCCGTCCACGTATACCTTAGAACCCCCGCGGTTATATGCAGCGAAACTACATCGGTCGAACGCGCATCGTGGACGATGCCCCGAGGGATGTAAGCAACGTCGCCCGCATCGAGTTGAAATTCAAGGGTGTTTGCGCCTTGTTCGTGGATTTTCGAATCAAAATCCTGCTCCGGCAGTGGGAGCTCGACGGGTGTTCCGTAAGTGTTCCATTTTTTCGAGCCTGCTACCTGCAGCACAAATACGTCGTGCGTATCGTAGTGCGGCTTCGCGCCTTGAGCCCCCGGCGGAGTCATGTAAATATTCGTCTGAAACGGGAAACTGAATTCGCCTTCGAGGGCGCGGCAGAAAGAAGTCAGCGACGGAACGACGGTATCGAGGAACGCCAAAGTTATCGTCGAGCCTTCGTTGAAAAGCTGATAGACCTTGGCGACGTCGAGAGCGTCGCCGTCCACAGTGTAGTCGTCAGACTTGATTTCCCGGCTGGCATTCTTCAGTGTGATGTCGGGGTATCGGCGGTCAAGGGTAGTGAGGACGCGGTCTACTTCATCGAGGGAAAGCAGCGAATTGAAATAATTTGGCTGGTTACGCTTGACGACGAGTGTCTGCTTTTCCCAGTAGCTTCCGAAGAAAGCTTCCGTGCTGACTGGGTTGATCAGCCATTCGAGCGAGGGACGTGTTTCGGGGGGAAACACGCGCTCATTGCTGGCTTGCGAGCTAAAACCCGGCTTCGGAGAAGACATTTAACCCCGCAACACGCGTCCCCCCGCGCGCTGACTTTCTAATTTAATCCTACACTCTTACCAGCGGGGCCAGTTGATTAGCCGGGGCTAGTATCTCGCGCCGTCCGGATCGTCCTTGGGAGGCGTTTTGGCTTTGGCCTTTGCCTTTGCCGCTCTCTTCGACTGCGGATCGATCGGCTTACTCTTGCTGTCTGGATCGGACGATTTCTTGCTGTCGGGGTCGGACGATTTCTTACTGTCAGGATCGGACGATTTCTTCCTGTCCTTTGAGTCGGCATCCGCGGCCGCCTTCGAGTCTGGATCGGCTGTGTTCGCCGCGGTCTTCTTCCTCTTCTTGCTGTCCGGGTCAGATCCCTTTTTCTTGTCCTTCGAGTCCGGATCGGTGGCCTTCTTGGAGTCAGGATCGGAGCCTTGCTGTGCGACGGCCCGTACGCCCGACGCAAGCGCGGCTGCGCCGACTAGGAGTGCGCCCGCCGCAGTCAAGAACGACCTGCGCGGCATTTTTCGCTCGGTGACGATTTGCTCGTCCGTCAGCGTCTGCGGCGATTCTTGCTTGACTACCCGTGGATCTTTCTCAGCCATCGTTTGCTCCTTTTCATCGCGCTTTCGTCCGACACATGCAGCGATCGCGCTTCTTCCTCACTGCTTCTATCACGTCCTCTTCCGCGAAGTCAAGAATGCGATGGCTGCGGTTGAATCTCCACAGCGACTGGCTGGCCATTCCCTTTGCCCCGCTTCGTCAGCCATTCCTCAAAGGCGCGCGCGAAATGCGTAGGATCGACGCGCAGACTGGCTTCGATTTGTCCCTCGGCAATAGGCAAGGTGTCATCGAATTCCGCCGAACCGGTAAAATTGCGCATGCAAAATGCGTCGAGCCACTCAAGCGGGCACGCTTTACGCTCGCCATTAACGATGATTTCGACTCGCAATCTTCGCGCGTACATCGCCGCAGTATAGCACCCGGCATTCTTGTTAACCGTATCGCACATCCGCCGCACTTCGCTTTCTTGCATTTCGTTCTTCGGCGGCATAAACTTTTATTTTGTGTTATTTGCACTACTACTAGAACATCAGACGCGACGCGCAAGAGTCCGGCCCGGCAGCTGGGCAACTTTCCCCGCGCCAACCAAAAATAGGAGGCCCTGTGCCCACGCCGCTGGAGAGTTGGGTTGAAGACGTTTCTCGACTTACAAAACCGAAGAAAATTGTGTGGTGCGATGGCTCGGAGCAGGAATACGAGCATCTCGCGGAGCAAATGCAGCGCGACGGCTCTTTTATAAAACTGGACTCCAAGAGTTATCCGAATTGTTATCTTCACCGCAGCAATCCCAACGATGTAGCGCGTACCGAAGGCGTCACCTTCATTTGTACGCGCGAGAAATCCGATGCAGGTCCCACGAACAACTGGATGGCTCCCGAGGAAGCGAAGCAGAAGGCCGAACCGTTTTTTCGCGGCGCGATGAAGGACCGCACAATGTACGTGGTGCCTTACATTCTTGGCCCCGCGACTTCGAGGTACAGCAAAGTGGGCGTCGAGATCACTGACAGCGCATATGTCGCAGAGAGCATGCGCATCATGTCGCGAATGGGCAAGGCGGCCCTCGAACGCCTTGGCAACTCGTCCGATTTTGTTCCCGGCCTTCATTCTCTGGGCGATATGGAACCGGCACATCGACTGGTGCTGCACTTTCCGGAAGAGAAATTGATCTGGAGCGTGGGTTCCGGTTACGGCGGCAATGCGCTGCTCGGCAAAAAATGCTTTGCGCTGCGCATCGCGAGCTGGATGGCGCGCGAACAAGGCTGGATGGCCGAGCACACGTTGATTTTGGGCCTGGAAGATCCCTCCGGCAAAGTGACCTATATGTGCGCGGCGTTCCCCAGCGCCTGCGGAAAGACCAATCTCGCCATGATGGTCTCCGCGCTGGAGAATCAAGGCTATCGCGTTTGGACGATTGGCGACGACATTGCCTGGTTGCACATCGGCAAAGACGGAATGCTGCGCGCCATCAACCCTGAGAATGGATTTTTCGGCGTCGCGCCGGGAACCAATGAGAAAACGAATCCCAATGTGATGACGGCGGTGCACCGCAATACCATTTTCACGAATGTCGCGATGACTCAGGAAGGCGAACCGTGGTGGGAAGGGATGGGCGCGACGCCTCCTGCCAGCTTGACCGACTGGAAAGGCGAGAAGTGGACGCCGAGCAAAGGCCCCGCCGCTCAACCGAATTCTCGCTACACGGTTCCCGCCAAGCAGACTCCTTCCATATCAAAACACTTCGAAGATCCCGAAGGCGTACCAATTTCCGCAATTATTTTTGGCGGACGCCGCGCCAAAGTGGCCCCGCTCGTATTTGAGGCGCGCAATTGGCAGCACGGCGTTTTTGTGGGCGCAAGCATGGCGTCGGAAACTACGGCTGCGGCGACGGGAGCCGTTGGCGTCACGCGCCGCGACCCCATGGCCATGCTTCCCTTCTGCGGTTACAACATGGCCGATTATTTTCGTCACTGGCTGGACATGGGCAAGCGCGTGGCGCATCCGCCAAAGATTTTCCACGTGAATTGGTTCCGCAAAGGCGAAGACGGCAAGTTTTTGTGGCCGGGCTACGGCGAAAATGTGCGCGTGCTAAAGTGGATGCTGGAGCGCATCGAAGGCCGCGCGAAGGCGACCGAGACGCCAATTGGTTATGTTCCTGCGCCCGGATCGCTGACCCTCGACGGCCTGGATATTTCCGTCGACACGATGTCGAAATTGTTGCAGGTTGATACCAGCGCCTGGGCCGATGAGCACGAAGCGATTGCGAAATTCTTCGAGAAGTTCGGCAAACGCTTGCCGGCGGAACTTCAGGAGGAGCAGGAAAAACTCGGCCAGCGATTGCAGCATGTCGCCGTGGCGCAAAAATAATTTCGCATTACGCGCCGTTTCTGCGCCGCGGGATAGCATCTCTCTCCCGCGGCGTTTTTATTTGTGGTTTGTGCCCCGCACAAGAGCGGTCAACAGGAATCTGGACGGCTCCGTGAATATCGATTGGGTTCGCAAATACTGCATGTCTATGCCGCACGCGACGGAGACCGTGCAGTGGGGCGACGATCTGGTCTTCAAGGTGGGCGGCAAAATGTTCGCCGCAGTCGTGCTCGTGCCGGCGAAAGTCTGGCTGTCGTTCAAATGCTCGCCAGAAGAATTCGCTGAATTGACCGAGCGTCCCGGAATTATTCCCGCACCCTATTCGGCGCGTTACTACTGGGTCGCGCTCGAAACGCAGGACGTGCTCGCGCCAACGGAACTGGAACGGCTCTTGCGCCAGTCGTATAACCTGGTATTTGCAAAGCTTCCAAGAAAAACGCAATCCCTGCTGTCCACTGCGAAAATCAAATCCAAAGGTACGCGCCGCCCTCGCCGTAAGGCGCGTTGACGTAAAAAAGATTGGCGTGCTCGATGGCCGCGAGCGCCGCGCAGATTTGTTTCGCGCCGTGCTCCGCACAAAAATGTTCGCCGGGCATCACTTCCATGCGATCCGGGGCGTCGAGGTGTGGAATCTGCTCGCGTGAAAACCACAACCACGTGGCGGCACGCGAACATTCCCGGCACGACTTGGAATGAACATCATCGCGCGCCAGCCGCGCGCCAATCGCTGCGGCAACGGCGGGCTCGACACCTGCGGCGTCGAAATCGGGCGCGGCAACAAAGAAATACTGCGTAAACGATTCGCCTTCTGGTTCGAACGCAACCACGCGTCCGGCATACGCAGCTAGGTCTTTCTCCAACTCCGCAAGCAAACATTCGCGGCAGAGAGAAACCTCCGGCCGCTGCTGCTGGCGCAGCGGAACGTTCTTGCCTTGCAGATACAAATTGTCGGGCAGAAAAGTCGCCATCCACGGAGGATGACCCGTCAGATGGACGCATTCGGCAGGCATGCGAATCAAGCGCGCGAGCCAGTTCGATGTGCGCCGGCGGAAAGAAAGTTGCGGATAGGCTTCGTGAACGGAGATTCGTGGCATTGCGCGTCAGCCGGGAATTTCAACGCGGCGTCAGAGTTTCCCGCGTCCACTCCAATATCGCGGCCGAAAGCTCCGCGCGATAGCCAGAGTAACTGTGATCCGTATCCCAGTGGCGCTCCGTGACGTGGGCATCTCCGGCTTTGCGCAAGGCTTCCGCGAAAGCGTGATCGGAAGGGGCGAGACCTTCGCTGGCGGTGATGACGAAGACAGGCCGGGGAGCGATGGTCGGAGCGAGATTGTCCATGTCCAACGCCGAGTGGTGTTCGTAGATCTCATGGGCGAGCGCCTGAGCGCTGGTTCCAGAAAGCGGCAAGAGATTATCGTCGCTGGCGAGCGATTTTGCCTCGTCCCCAACAGTCGACGCCGCAGACGCGCCATGGTGCCGTGACGCGTAGTCAGCGCCGATGTTCCATGCCGAGATGAGCACCGCGGCCGCAACTTCCTTATTATGCGCAGCCGCAGAAGCAGCCATGTACCCGCCCATGCTGTGCCCGATGACGATGACGCGCCGCGTATCGATGCCATATTTCTGCGCGTTCACTGAATCCAAGACAAAGCGCACCTGCGTGTCAGCGTCTTCCGCAGCGTGTTCGAAAGAAAAATCGCCCTTCACTCCCCAGGAGCCGCGGTAATGCATGGCCAGCACATTCCAGCCGTGGGCGCGAAGATACTGCGCGATGTCAAGATTCTGCTCATAGCCGGGAAAGCCGTGAAAGAGGAGCGCCGTCGGATGCGGACCTGCGCCAGCGGCAAGGTAGAAAATGCCGAGCAGCATCCCGCCGTGGCTCGGTAAGACCATCTGTTTCGTCGAAGCTGGTTTGGCAGCGGGAGGCGTTCCGAGTTTGCCTTGAGCGCCAGCCGCCACGCCAAGCACGGCCGCAAGAACGATGAAGCGCAAAATTTTCATCGCGAGATTATATATGCGCTCGCGCCTGTTTGTCTCGTATCGGTGCATCAGTTATGATGAGTTGCTTTCCGGCGAAGTATTCGCCGCCATCATCAGCGACAAAAACATTCGAGGAGGAAACATGCCGATTGCCGTGGGAGCCACCGCACCAGAATTCACGCTGAAGGATCAAGATCAAAAAGACGTGAAGCTGGGAGATTTCAAGGGAAAGAAGAATGTCGTGATTGTTTTTTATCCGCTCGACTGGAGTCCGGTGTGCACGAACGAGCACGCCTGCTTCGTCAATGACATGAAGAAATTCGAAACGCTCGACGCCCAAGTGCTGGGTCTTTCGGTGGACAGCGTGTGGTCGCACAAAGCGTGGGCGGAGAAAATGGGCATACGGTATCCGCTGTTGGCAGATTTTCAGCCGCGCGGAGCCGTCGCGGAAAAGTTCGGCGTATATCTGCCGGAAAAAGGCATCACCGGACGCGCGATCGCGATCGTGGATCGGAATGGAAAGCTGGCGTGGTTCAAGAATTACGAGATTTTGCAGCTTCCCGATACAAAGGAAGTCGCCGACGCCCTGGCGAAAATTAAGCAATAAAAGATCGCAGGAGCGCTCGCTTCAGCGACGGCAGCGCACTGAAAGACGCACGATTACTCCCGTGCTGGCGCGCTCGCCGGATGCGCGAAAACCCGAATCAAGTTCACCAGATCCCAGCGCTGTTCGTCGGTCAGGCGAATCTTGAAACTGGGCATCGGCTTCCTGCCATTGGTAATCTTCCAGAATATTTCGCCATCGCTCATCGCGTCCACAAGCTTGGCGTCGGTGAAATTCGTCGGTTTCGTGCTGTAGGAGTACATCGAGTCCGGCGGCTTTTTCCCATCGCCGTTGACGCCGTGGCATTTCGCGCAGTCGTTTCGATAAAGGACGCGTGCGGAGTCGAAAGTTACGGTATTCAGCGCCACTGGATTTTTCATTTGGTTCGCATCAGGTGGGACGTTCCATCCGCCGCAACCGAAACATGCAAAAGCGAAAACTACGAGCAGCGCCCAAACGAAAAGGCGTTCGTATGAGCGAATAGAAAAACGAAGAAACCTGGCTGAACGGCGCATCGGGCGTGAAGACACCTTCACTGGCCACCATGGAGTGCGCGAATCACGGAGATGAGGACAATCACAAGCATCACGAACACATAGACGCGCAAGCCCCACAGCAACAAGCGCGCGCCCACGGAAAGTTTGCGCTTGCCGAATCGCGTGCGGGTTTTTGCGGCGACCACTTGATCGGCTTCGAGAAGAGACAGAACGACATTGGGATCCTGCAGATCGGGATGCTCCGCGTGGGCCGCCGCGGAACCCGGGTCATGAGCTTGAGCGTAGCGTTTTGCTTTTTCCTGCTTCAATTCAGCTCCAGTTTATCTCGAATCGACACGGTTCTGCTCTCAGCCACCTAACAGTTTTGGAAAAATTGTGAACAGACCGAAGCCAAGCCCCGCGCAGACCAAGAGCACAGTGACGGTTACGCCGGCGAAATTTCCCCAGAACCCGTTGGCGTGTTCGCCCATCAGGTCGCGGTCATTCACAAGCAAAAGCAAGAATGCGAGTGCCGGCGGCATGGCGAGAACAGCGATCACATTGACGGTCAAAATGATGAACTCGAGAGGCGCGTGCGGAATCAACACGAGCGCCGCGGCCGCACTCGCCGAGCCCAGCAAGAAAAGATAAAACGGCCAAGCCTCGCGAATCGGGCGGTTCAAACTGTGCGCCGTGCCGAGAACTTCCCCGAATGCGTACGCGGAAGAAGTAGAGATCGCGATCGCCGCGACGATTCCGGCTTCAAATATGCCCAGCGCGAAAAGAGACGCGCCTACATGGCCAATCCACGGCTCGAGCGCTTGCGCAAATTGCGCTCCTTGAAAATCCGCGGCGTTGATGCCGTGGTGGAAGAGCGGCACCGTAGCAAGAATGGCGGCAATTGCAAACGTTGATGCAAGCAGCGTCCCCAAAACTGTATCCAGTCGGCCTGCGGCGATATCGCGCGGCTGCATGCCTTTGTCGACAACGGCGCTCTGTTGAAAGAAGATCATCCATGGAGTAACGGTGGCGCCGATGTCCGCGAGTATCAGCAGCAGGATTTCGCTGCGGTCGCCGCGCGGCAACGGCGTCCAAGTGAGAAGCGCATGCCCGACTTGCGGCCAGTTTGGATGCGCGAGCAGCGCAGCGGGGATGAACAGTCCGTTGAAAATTGCAAGGCCGAGCGTGATGCGCTCCCAAGTCCAGTAGCGTCCGGTGGTGATCGCCGCGAGGACGAAAACAAGCGCAGCCCCCACGGCGATGGACGGGCGAATGCCGAAGAAACCGAGGCCCGCGCGGACGCCGATGAATTCGGTGACGAGCGTGAGAAAATTCCCGAGAACGAGGTCGCCCATCGAGAAAAATCCCCAGAATTTTCCGAAACGGTCGAAGATGAGCTCGGCGTGGCCGCGATGCGTGACGGCGCCCAAACGCACGGTCATTTCCTGAACGATCAGGCCGATCGCGAATGTGAGAATGACGAAAGGAACGAAAAAGCCAACGCCGAAACGCGCGCCGGTTGCGGAGTAGGAAAGCATGCTTGGCGCATCGTTCTCGCCGAGAAACACCAGCACGCCGGGGCCAACCAGAAGCCAGAGGAGACGCAATCCACCGAGTGACTTCCAGCCGCGGCCTTTCCAACGGGCGCGGGCGACACGCCAACGGTCGCGTGCGCGGTCGCGATCTTCATGAGTGAGCTGCCCAACGAGTTCACGAGCGATCGAAGAAGTGACGGCAGATTCGGTAGTCGGTTGAGCCGGCTGATACGCGGAGGTTGGTCGGTTGTCCTTCGGACGAGACATGAGTTAACCGTGTTGAACTAACAAAATAAACTACACTTAACATGCGCGAGCGTCAACGGTTTCCCGCGCGGGAAGTGTTGAGCAAAGAAAAATCGCGCGTGCGATGTCAATCCGTGCGGACGAGTTCTGTTATAGTGAGCGGGAGACGCGTGGGGAGGATGATGCAATGACCGAAGCGCCGAAGCCACAGCAACAGCAAGTACAAATCAAGGCCGACGAAAAGGAGCTTGTCGGGCAATACACGAACCTCGCGATGATTCATCACAACGCGGAGGAGTTCACGCTCAACTTCATTTATATTTTTCCGAACGTGCCGCAAGGAAAATTGGTGAGCAGCGTGATTGTGAGCCCCGGACACGCGAAACGCCTGCTGCGAGCTCTGGGTGAAAACATCACGCGATATGAAGCGCAGTTCGGAGCGATTCCGGAAGGGCCGGCGATGCCTGACCCGAATGTTGGGTTCGTGCAATAGGATGAATTTGAACAACGAAGAGCGGGTGACACAAAGCCCTCCTGACAATCTTCCGCGGGGTGCCCTCAGAAATCTCAGGCGACCGTTGGCGATGCCGAAGCAAGCACCCACTGGCCTTCGAGTTCAAGGAACTCAACTCCGATGGTGTAGCCCGTAGGAGATGATTCGCAATAGGCAACGCGCGCCAGCGAACGGAAGCCACCCTCAGGCGAAAGAACGGAAATGCTTTCGCCGACGCGCCAACGTCTGACACTGCGAACGCGCGCACCGCGCGAGCTGACGTTTTCGGTGAAGGTGGATTCCAATCCGGGCATGAAAGTATTCCCGGAGATGCGCACTCCGACTTGCATGGGCAAGCGTGGTTCGCACCGCTCTACCTGATGGTTTTTCGTTTTCCTTTTTCCGCCGATTGCCATTCCCCAGCCCCCTGGTTACCGACAGGATTGTCGAACAAACTTTCTCCATCTTCCAAATTGCGATTGGCTTTCATCGCGTAGAGCGCGTTGTCGGCCGAATGCAACAGCTTTTCGATCGTCAGCCCGTCGCGCGGAAAAACAGCGACACCGGCACTGACGGAAATGCGCGGCTCCAGGCCGTCCTCGAGTAAACGCTTGCGAATGCGATGAGCGACTTGAACCGCGACCGCCTCCTCGGCTTCCGGAAGAACGAGCGCGAACTCGTCTCCGCCATACCTGGCAGCGGTGTCCATGCCCCGGCAGTGATAGCGAAGCACGTTGGCGAGACGCTTGAGCGCTTGGCTGCCAACCAAGTGGCCGTAGTTGTCGTTTATTTTTTTCAGGCCGTCGAGATCGAGAAGCAGGACGGCAAATCCGCGGCCGGTGCGCTGGGCGCGCTGCAGCTCGGCTTCCATGACCTCGAGCAAGCGGCGATAGTTCGCGAGACCGGTGAGCGGATCGCTGATGGCAAGGCGGCTGACCTGATCGAATAGCTTGGCGTTATCGAGAAGCGCGCCTGCCAGGACAATGGCGTAACCCGTGGCTTCGAAGAATTGAGCGGCGCCGGATGCCGCGTCGAAGCGCATCGCAGACTGGCTCATGGCAATGTGGCAGGCCACGTTTGCCGCGCAGCAAAGGAACAGCGCGTGATCGAGGAGCGAATCGAGATGAGCGAGACGCTTCCAAAATCCCACTGCCGCAAACAAGTAAATTGCGGCGGGAAGCAAGTCCCACGGACGCGGAATAAAGGCATGCGGATAAATCTTCGGTGTTGTCGGAACGGCAAAAAAGACCACGCTGGTGAGATACGAAACCGCGCCCACGATGAGCAGAGCCCAAGCGATTTCCTTGTTTGGCTCGCGAGAAAGTGGGAGATTGCGGTCGACGAGCAGCGCAGCCACCAGCAGGATTGCAAGCAACGTCCGGCTAACCATCCACGCCAGTGGGACGGTGAGTGCAGGCCCTGCCAGGGTGGGAGCGAGGTTTGCGCCCATTTCGATGAGACCGGCAAGTCCAAAAGCGAATGCGAGGATAAGCGTGATGCGGTCGTGCATGCCGCGGAAGCGCACCAGTGCGTTCGCCGCAAATGTGAATGCCAAGACGCTGCTGGCAAGCTGGAGATAACGCTCGAGAAGCGGGTCGGGGTAGAAATGGCTGTGGCGAAGCGTCCAGAGAAATACTAGGAACGAGGCTCCAACAAAGAGCCATACGATGACCCACTTCAACCGCGTGATGAGTTTCAGCAAACTGACTGGCCTTTGCAATGGCCCCCCGACAGACACACGAATCCCGTGCCTAGACATAGGCTTAGAGAGCAACCAGTTGGCCGTTCTGGCACAGTACTAGTATTTTTGTAAACTATTCACCATATTTAGTTTACTAGCATTAACAGTGGCAATAGCACACGCAGTTCAGTAGAAAGGGAACTTATGACGGGTAGATTTGTTACCGACTGAAACGCCAGGGTTCCCCTAACAGTGTCGGCAAATTCCTGCAAGAACGGTACTCAGAGGCAAGTAGTCCGGCACTACATTTTCGGAGGCGGCACTGGTGGGAGATCGTGGGCTTCGATGGGGCTTACAAAGCCACACTCCTTGTGAGAGCCATCGCAAAACGGCTTATTGGCTGAGTGGCCGCAACGGCAAAGCGAAACTGCAGTGCGGCCATTAAGACCGAACACGCGCCCTTGCGAATCCACAATCTCGAAATCGCCTTCAACGCGAATCGAGCCGTTGTCTTTGATTAGGATTTTGGTGCCTGCCATTTTTAACTCTCCGCTGATGACTGGTAAATTCGAGAACTGCTGCGCTCCAACAAAAGCAGATTCCTCGTCGCTATTGCTCCTCCCTTGGCTAACTCAGGGCGGGCGGGACGACAACAAAAAGCTACTGCAGCAGGTCTAATATTTTGGGACGGAGGGATCGACTTCATCCGACCAGGCGAGAATTCCGCCCTTCAAGTTCGAAATTTTCCGGAATCCCGCTTTCAGCAGAAATTCGACGGCCTCACCGGAACGCTTACCGCTTCGGCAGTGTGCCACTACCTCGCGAGAGCTGTCCAGTTCGCTCACGCGCTTCGGAAGGTCGCCGAGCGGAATCAGATGGCCGTGCAAATTGCAGATTTGGTATTCGTGCGGCTCGCGAACGTCGAGGATATAAATATCATCGCCACGGTCGAGGCGCTGCTTCAATTGCTTCGGCGTGATTTCCGGAACCGAGACGGTTTGCGCAGGTGCTTCCTCACCGCGAATGCCACAGAATTCCGCGTAGTCGATGAGCTTTGTCACCGTGGGATGCTCGCCGCAAACCGGACACTCCGGATTCTTTCGAAGCTTCAATTCGCGGAAACGCATACCGAGAGCGTCGAACAGAAGTAAGCGGCCAACGAGTGAGTCGCCCTTGCCGATGATGAGCTTGATTGTTTCCATAGCTTGAATGCAGCCGATGATACCCGGCAAAACGCCGAGAACTCCGCCCTCGGCGCATGAGGGCACGAGGCCGGGTGGAGGCGGCTCCGGGTAGAGACAGCGATAGCAGGGGCCGCCGGGATAACCAAAAATGCTTGCCTGGCCTTCGAAGCGAAAAATCGAACCGTAGACATTGGGTTTGCCGAGGAGCACGCAGGCGTCATTGACCAGATAGCGCGTGGGGAAATTATCCGTGCCGTCGACGACAATGTCGTAGTCGCGCACAATGTCGAGGGCGTTTTCGCTGGTGAGCCGCGTCTCGTACGTGTCAATTTGAATTTCAGGATTAAGATTCGAGAGGCGCTCGCGCGCCGCTTCGAGTTTCTTGCGGCCGACGTCGCTGGTGCCAAATGTAACTTGCCGCTGCAAATTCGTAAAATCCACCGTATCGAAATCGACGATGCCCAGGCCGCCGACTCCCGCAGCCGCAAGATAAAGTCCGAGCGGCGCGCCGAGTCCGCCGGAGCCGATCATCAGCACTTTCGCGCGTTTCAGCTTGAGCTGACCGTCCATGCCGACTTCCGGCATGATCAAGTGCCGGCTGTAGCGAAGAACCTCTTGCTTGCTCAGCGCCGGTTCGGCGGCGAGAGCAGGAGCGGGTTGCGTCAATCGTGTGGCCATGATTCGTTGTCCTTTGGTTTTGCGGTACCGATTTCAAGCTTTAGCGCCGCCGGCGATGGAGGGCACGATGCTAATCGTGTCTCCCTGCTGCACGGCGGTTTTTTCTCTTTGCAAATAGCGAATGTCTTCATCGTTTACGTAGACGTTGACGAAGCTGCGCAATCGCCCGTCATCGGAGTAAAGATGCTTTTTCAGGTCGCCGAATTGCGACGTGAGGGCATTCAATGCATCGCCCACGGTGCCGGCTTCGAGATTGACGCTCTCCTGCTTACCGGCGAATTGCCGGAGAGGCGTCGGGATCATTACCTTCACAGCCATGATTATTATCTCCTTCAGTCTTTTGCAGATCAGGATTCATGCGGGCGCGCCCGCAATGTATTCGATGCCCTCTTCAGCGTACGAGGTTCGGTCATCGTTGAGGCGCCAGGAACGCATCTCCCGCGGTTCAGCTTTTTCGACGCGAAAAATAATGTAGCTGTACCAGGGCCACGCATGCTCGCGGTCGAAATCACTGGGACGCGCGGGCGAATCCGGATGCGAATGATACCAGCCGATCAGTTCCCAACCTTTGTCGCTGGCTGTCTTCTCGGCTAAACGGACATCTTCGGAAGTGATCTCGAAGCGATTGCTCGGCGAATCGTCACGCTGATTCGCGAGCGGGACCAGGCCAAGGACGGTGCGATCAGTTCCCCCATCTTGCCCCAACAATGCCCCGCAGCATTCATTAGGATAATCGCGCGCACCGTGCGCTTGAATTTGCTCGAACAAAGATTGCTTCAGTATCAGCATTTCGATTTTTTATTCTTCGCTCCAGAAGCGCTCGCTCAAGTAGCGTTCGCCTGAATCTGGGAAAATTGTGACAATCACAGCTCGGTCGCCGCTTTCAAGTCCTTCGGCGACTTTACGGCATGCGCACACCGCCGCGCCTGAACTAACGCCGATGAGCAACCCAGTTTCGCGCGCGAGCTTTCGCACAATCGCGAACGCCTCTTCGGTGCGCACGGTGATATTTGCGTCCGCCAGCGACGCATCGTAAATTGCAGGCACTATCGCCGTGGCCATGTGCTTCAGTCCTTCGAGTCCGTGGAATGCTTCATCGGGCTGAACGCTGACGGCCCGAATGGCGGGGTTTAGTTCTTTCAACCGCCGAGCCACGCCCATGAAAGTGCCGCTCGTACCCAACCCGGCGACGAAATGAGTGAGCGTACCGTTCGTCTGCGTCCAAATCTCTGGCGCCGTGGTTTCATAATGCGCGCGGGGGTTGGCTGGATTGCTGTACTGGTCAATGTAGAAATACTTTGCGGGATTTTCGTCGGCGATCTCGCGCGCGCGACGAATCGCGCCGTCGGAACCTTCTTCTCCCAGTGTCAAAATCACGTTCGCGCCGAGAGCACGCAAAGTTGCGAGGCGTTCAAGCGATGCGGTGGCAGGGATGCAGAGCTTGACGGCATAGCCGAGCGCGGTTCCGATCATGGCCAAGGCGATGCCAGTGTTTCCGCTGGTCGCGTCGAGAATCGTCTTGCCGGGGCGTAAAGCGCCGCTGCGCTCGCCTTCACGGATCATGTAGAGGGCTGCGCGGTCTTTCACCGAGCCGCCGGGGTTCGCCCACTCCGTCTTGGCATAAAATTCAACGTTGGGGAATTCCCCACTCAGACGGTCGAGACGCAGAAGAGGCGTCTTGCCAACCAAGTCGATTAGGCTCTTGCCCACCAACCTCGCCGGGAGATGCGCCTTTTCCTCGATGATCGGCCTTGAAGCCATGTTCCCTTTCCGCCTGCCCTGAGAACGCCAATAGAGGCCAACAGCCGGGCCTCGGGGCGTATTGGATGCAGGAAGGAATCCCGCGTATTCAACGAATATGCCTCAGCTTACCAAAAATACCCCCGAGTTAGTAGGGAATGGCCGCCGACACGGGCCAAGCTGCCAAAATTCACATTTGGATGGGGAAAAGCTAATTCGCGGAGGCGACGCGAGTGGTGATGGTTTCGATTTGGCGGAGGTGATTGATGTCGTGACCGGCCATTGTCTCGACCAGCTCTTTGTACAGCATTTCGCCGCGCTCGGGATGCGTGAGGCGTTTGGCTAATGCTTCCGGCTTCAGACTGCCGATCAGCGCCATATTCCAGCGACGCAGCGATGAAAACACGGCAAGCGCAGCGGGTGCGTCGTACGCAGCGTAGACTTTCGCCCACTTATCCTGATCGAAGGGCTGGATAACGTGATGGTCCTCGGCCAGCGCCTGCCGCAGGCGGTAGGCGAAGACGACTTCGCAATCCGCCAAGTGGCAGATGATTTCGCGTACGCTCCACTTCCCGGGAGCGGGCTGCTGCTCGGCGCGTTCCGGGCCGAGCGTGCGAATGGCGGAAGCGAGTTGGCCGGCTGTGGCGGCGATCACTTGCTGAGGATCGCGGTTCCCTAAATGCGACGCGTAGGGATTCATGGGTCGAACCTTATCACACGAATATTGCGCGCTCAAGATGCGAGTATAATTTGCACGCGGCGACAGCAAAAAGAGATAAACCAGGCGAAGACTTTGCGTATAATACCGAGCACTCGAAACGAAAATAACTCTCTATGGAGAACTCATGACATCACCAACAACGCAGCCTCAGAAACCTCCTGCCCATGTGGGCGTGATGCAACTGTTGAGCGCTTCCTATATTGCCGGCGCTGTTTCGTGCCTGGCGCAGATGGGGATTCCGGATCTTGTCGAAGCCGGTCCCAAATCGGCTAACGAGCTGGCGAGCCAGATCGGAGCAGATCCAGATGCCCTCCACCGGCTGATGCGCGCAACGGCCAGCGTGGGGGTGTTGTCCGAAGGGCCCGATGGCAAGTTTTCGGAGACGCCGATGTCGGCCGTTTTGCGAAGCAACGGGAAACCCAGCTTGCGGGCATTGGCGATGATGGGAGGCAGGGAGTGGCACGGGCGCGGATGGTCGCGGCTTGAATATTGCGTGCGGACGGGCAAGCAGGCCCTGGAACAGATTTACGGCGCGCCGATTTTCGAGTACTTCAAGCAGCATCCGGACGAATGGCAAATCTTCAACGACGCCATGACTTCCATCTCAGCGGGAGACAGCCCTGCGGTAGTAGACGCGTATTCATTTGAGGGAATCCGCACAATCGTGGATGTGGGCGGCGGGCATGGACTTCTGCTGGCGACAATACTGGCGCGAAATCCGCAAATGAAGGGGACGCTTTACGACGAGCCGCGCGTCATTGAGGGAGCCAAGAATGGGCCGTTGAAGCCGGTGATGGAACGGTGCACGCTTGCTTCTGGTGATATGTTTTCTTCGGTTCCAGCGGGCGCCGACGCGTACATTATGAAACACATCATCCACGACTGGCCCGATGAGTTGTGCGTCAAGATCTTAGAATCCTGCCGAAAAGGTGTGGATCCAGGCGGCAAGCTGCTTGTGGTGGATAACGTAATCCGTCCCGGCAACGATTTCGAACCGGGCAAGTTCCTCGACCTGCAAATGCTGATTTTCCCCGGCGGGAAAGAACGCACGGAAAATCAATTCCGCGAATTGTTCGCGGCGGGTGGCTGGAAGTTAAGCCGAGTAGTGCCCACTGTAACTCCTATTTGTATTGTTGAGGGGATTCCGGCCTGAGACGCGCTGTCGCGGAAAATTTGCGCAACTTATTGGCCGTGAAATTTTGGGCTTTACAAGGCTGTGTGGAAATACTTACTCTGGTGTGGCTATGTGGTATGTGAACGCAAAATTTCCAGCAAAACAAATCGAAGCGACACTGCCGCAATTTGGATTCACCGTACGCAGCTCCGGCGGCGTGGCGCGCGTCGAGAAATATAATTGCGGAGCGGAATTCCGCAAAGCCCCCGACGGCGAGTATCAAATGACCGAGTTGCCCGCGATTATGAAAATGGGCCAGTTCACACAACTCTGGGATGCGGGCTATCAAAAATTTTTGATCACCAGGGACAAGCGCAAGCTGCCCGCCATCGTCAGCGAGCTCGCCGACCTGCGGACCTTCAACGAGGAGTTGCGCTCCGCGCTCGGCGTGCCCACGTATTACAACGAGGCGCTCGGTTCGGTGTCCGCTTACAGCGTCTACGACCGCGTCAAGGGGCGCGTCGGCGACATTCCGGACGAAACCGTCGGCGCCCATTCCGCGGAAGAAGAGCACTAGACACTTCGCGGTCGCGATCGTGCGGCCGCGCGCGCGTTAATCGAGATGCCATCCCCGGCACAAGCTGAGAAAGCCAAACTCTTCCTTGCACTGCATCAGGGTCCGCGCATTCTTGTGCTTCCCAATGCATGGGACGTTGCCAGCGCGCGCATTTTCGAAGATGCCGGCTTCCCTGCCATTGCCACAACCAGTTCCGGCATCGCAAATTCACTTGGATATCCCGACGGGCAAGTCATCGGGCGCGACGAGATGCTCGAAGTGGTCGCGCGAATCGTTCGCGCCGTTTCCGTACCGGTGACCGCTGACATGGAAGCGGGCTATGGCAAGACTCCGGAAGACATGGCCGCGACGGCTCGCGGCGTCATCGAAGCGGGCGCCGTCGGACTGAATTTGGAAGATGCGATTGGCGAAGGCTCCGGCGAACTGTTTGAAATCGCAACGCAGAAAGAGAAAATTCGCGCGATGATCGACGCCGCGAAAAAAATGGGCGTCGACCTGGTGCTGAACGCGCGCACGGATATTTATCTGGAAGAGATTGGCGAACCGTCGACGCGCGCCGAACGCACCATCGAGCGCCTGAACGCGTATCGAGGTGCGGGGGCGGCGTCTTTATTTGCTCCCGGCGTGCAGGACGCAGCCACGATTGAACGGCTGGCGCGCGGCGTGCGCGGGCCGCTGAACATTCTGGGGCGTGCGGGAACACCGTCCGTGCGCGAACTTCAAAAGCTGGGCGTCGCGCGCGTCAGCGTTGGCGGCGGACCCATGCGCGTGACGATGGCAGTTGTCTCGCGCATCACTAAGCACCTTCGCGACGACGGCGATTTCACCGTGTTTGCAGAAGTAATGCCGTTCGTCGAAGCCAACCGCTTGATGCCAAAACGCTGAATCATCGATTTTTTCTCCACTGCTTCTTCCTCCCTCGTAAGCGGATCCAACCTTTTTTGCTTCCGCGTCCGTTCGACCATCCATGGAACATTTCAGCCCGGATCCACGTATTGACATTCGATAGGAGCGGAGCTAACCTCTGGCGCTACAGAACGTCTATGGGAGACGAGGTGGCACAAGTGCAAATGGAATTGCTGCAAGGAACGCTCGACATGCTGATCATGAAGGCGCTCGCTTTGGGCGAAATGCACGGACTGGGAATTTCCCGGCGCATCGAGCAGATCACAAAAGGAACATTTCAAGTGAAGCCGGGCTCGCTGTTCCCCGGGCTGCACCGCATGGAAGAGGAGGGCTGGCTTAGCTCCTCATGGGGCGAGTCCGAAAATAACCGGCGCGCGAAATATTACCAGCTCACAAAGGCGGGCCGCCGGCAGCTCGAAACCGAGACCCAGCGCTGGGGAAGAATTTCGCTGGCCATCGAGCGAGCACTGGAAGCTTAAAAAGACAGTGGCGAGTAACTAATGGCAACTGGCTGACAAGAGCTGAGGCTGCGGAACATGTGGCTGACGAACGCAGTTCGAAATTTCTGGCGCAAGCGGCGCACCGATGCAGAGCTCGACGAGGAAGTGCGCGGGTACGCCGAGTTGCTCGCCGAAGAAAAGATTCGCAGCGGCATGGGCTCAGCGCAAGCGCGCCGGGAGGCGAAGATGGAATTGGGCGGCGTGGAGAAGGTGAAGGAGCAAACGCGCGAGGTTCGCGCAGGACATTTCCTCGAAACGCTGTGGCAGGACTTGCGCTATGGCGCCCGAATGCTGCGCAAGAATCCCGGCTTCACGATCGTCGCCGTACTGACGCTCGTCCTCGGCATCGGCGCCAACACGGCGATTTTCAGCATCATCAATTCGGTGTTGTACAAACCGCTTCCCGTAGAAGCACCCCAGGAATTGGTGGATGTCTACAACACTCCGCCAAAGAACGAAGCGATCCTGCAATACATTCCGCTCGCCTATCCGGACTACGCGGATTACCGCGACCAGACCAAATTGTTGACAGGTTTGGTTGCTTTCGCGCCAACGCAAGTCGCACTGGAAGGGCAAGGCGACAGCGCGTTAATCCCCGTAGAGGAAATCTCAGGAAATTACTTCCGAGTGTTGGGCGTGCGGCTGCGGCTGGGACGCGGTTTCGATGAGGCGCAGGACCGCGTGGCGGGCGCTGACTCAGCAGTGGTGCTCAGCTATGCGATGTGGCAGAGCAAATTCGGCAGCAACCCAGACATCATCGGAAAGACAATTATTCTGAATGAACATCCGATGACGGTTGCCGGCGTCGCGCCGCCCGATTTCCACGGCTTGATGCGAACAGTGGCGCCCAAACTGTGGGTTCCCATTTCGATGGATTCCGTGTTGCACCTGGGAAATCCGGTCAAGGACCGGGGAAGCCAGTGGATTTTTTCAATGGGCCGGCTGAAGCCGGGCGTTTCCGTAAGACAAGCGCAAGCAGAGCTGCAGTCGATCGCGGCGCGATTGACGAAGACCTATCCAGAATCGAATAAGGATCGGGATGCCGTTCTCCTGCCGGGAAGCCAAGTGAAAATCTTCCCGGAAGCGGACAAAGTGCTGTACGCGACGTCCATAGTATTGCTCGGCTTCGCGGGGCTGATTCTATTAATCGCGTGTGCAAATGTCGCGGGGATGCTGATGGCGCGCGCAACGGGACGGCGGCGAGAAATTGCAATTCGGACGGCGTTGGGCGGCGGGCGTTTGCGGCTGGTGCGACAGTTATTGACGGAAAACTTGCTGCTGTCTCTGCTCGGCGGCGCTGCGGCATTGCTAATCACATCGCTGCTAAACCGCGCGGCATCGCAAGCGCTCGTGAATATCAATACCGACCTGCCAATCGGATTCGGCCTGACACTCGATATCGATGGGCGCGTATTGGCATTCACGGCGGCAGTGGTGTTGGGAACAACCCTTCTGTTCGGCATGATTCCCGCCTTGAAAACATCGAAGCGGGGCTTGACCGACGCGTTGAAAGAAGAAACCGGAGCCGCAACCGGTGCGCGCGGCAAGCACCGGCTGCTGAGTACATTGGTGGTGGCGCAAGTAACGATTTCCTTCGTGTTGCTGATTTGCGCGGGCCTCTCGCTAAGAAGTTTGTGGAACGCGTCGCGCGTGAATCCGGGATTTGACCCGTTGGACGTGGTAACAGCGAGTTTCAATCCATCGCTCGCGGGATATAACGCGCAACAAGCAAACTCATTTTACGAACAACTCATAGCGCGCATTGGAGCGCTACCCGGAGTTCAGAGTGCCAGTGAAACCGATCGACTGCCGCTAACCTTCGCCGTGCAAATCGGCGCGTGCACTCCGGAAGGCAAGGAAAATGAAGCGGGCGCGAAGCTGTCCGTCGCAACGGCGACGGTGAACACAAATTATTTCAAAACGATGCGGATTCCAGTCTTGCGCGGCCGCGCGTTCGATGATAACGACAATCCGAAATCGACTCCCGTTGTGATGGTGAACCAGACGCTGGCGAATCGATTCTGGCCGGGACAAGACCCAGTTGGGAAACGCCTATCGTTTGGGGAAACGAAGAAATATTACGAGGTGGTAGGAGTGGCGGCGGATGGGAAATACATCACGCTGGGAGAAGCGCCGCGGGCGTACGTTTACCGTGCGATGCGACAGGCGGAAATCGATGACCGAATCGTGATTGCGCGGACCATGGGCGATCCGCGAGCGGCGCTGGCGTCGATGCGGGATATTTCGCGGCAACTCGATCCGAAAGTTCCCGTGACGAATCTCGAAACAGTGCAGCAAGCGACGAGCGTCGCCCTGCTGCTTCCGCGCGCCGCTGGAGCGATGTTCGGGCTATTCGGGCTGCTGGGATTGATCCTGGCGTCGATCGGACTGTACGGCGTGATTGCATACACAGTCGCTCAGCGCACGCACGAAATTGGAATCCGAATGGCACTGGGCGCGAGTTCACGAGACATTGCGCGGCTCGTCATGCGACGCGGGCTGGGCATGGCTCTCGCGGGCGTCGCTCTGGGGTTGGTTGGCGCGTTTGCATTGACTCGCGTGCTGTCAATCATGCTGTACGGAATCAGCGCGACGGACCCGTTAACGTTTGCGGCAACGGCCAGTTTTCTAATTCTGGTGAGCACTGCGGCGTGTTACGTGCCAACGCGAAGAGCGATGAAAGTCGATCCCATGGTGGCGCTGAGGTACGAATAAAGCTGTGACAATCGCCTAGTGGCCCTTCCTCCAAAGGGTAACCGGGTGGCCGGGACCGAATAAATCGCACGAGCGAAGGCGGCGGCAGATGTGGCTGAGGAATGCCGTTCGAAATTTCTGGCGGAAGCGGCGGACGGATGAGCTGCTCGACGAGGAAGTGCGTGGCTACGTCGAGATGCTCGCTGAAGAAAAAATTCGCGGCGGCGTGAATGCGCGGCAAGCGCGCCGGGAGGCGAAAATGGATTTGGGCGGCGTGGAGCAGGTGAAGGAGCAAACGCGCGAGGTCCGCGCGGGACATTTCCTCGAAACGCTGTGGCAGGACTTGCGCTACGGCGCGCGCATGCTGCGCAAGAATCCGGGCTTCACGATTGTCGCCGTGCTGACGCTTGCCCTCGGCATCGGCGCGAACACGGCGATTTTCAGCGTCATTGACGGTGTGCTGCTCAGCCCGCTTCCCTACCAGAATCCGCAACGACTCGTCGTGATGAATCACAATGACTCGCTGATGAACGTGATCGACATTCAACGCGAAACACGTGCGTTTTCCGACGGCGGGGGAATCAATGTGATGCCCATGGACTACACGGGAGGAGCCGAGCCCGTGCAGGTTCATGTCGGACTCATCGATGCCGGGTTTCTCGAAACGCTCGGCGTCTCCCCGATGCTCGGACGGATCATGTCGCGCGAAGAAGATGTGCAGGGCGGACCGCGCGTCGTAGTGCTCAGCCACACTTTCTGGCAAGAATTTCTCGGCAGCGATCCGCACGCCTTGGGCAAAACGATCCCCCTGAACGGAAACTCCTACACGGTGATTGGGGTCATGCCGGCGAGTTTCGCGCCGCCCAATGAGCATGCTGATGTTTTCGTCACGCTCTGGGCAGGTTATCCAGAGGCAGCTCCCTTTCGCGGCGTTCATTTCATGCACGTCTACTGGCGCTTGAAAGCGGGGCTGACGCTTGCACATGCGCAAGCGGACATGAACCAGATCGACCGCCGCCTCGGAGAGCAATATCCTGACAACGAAAAAGGGCGACGGACAACCTTGGTGCCATTGCATCAGTGGCTGACAGGCGATGTTCGTACAGCGTTGCTTGTTTTGTTTGGCGCGGTGGGAATCGTACTGTTAATTGCGTGCGCGAATTTCGCAAGCTTGTTGATGACGCGGGCGGTAGCGCGGCGTCAGGAGCTCGTGATCCGCGCTGCGCTCGGCGCGGGAAGAAACCGGCTGATTCGGCAAGCGCTGACGGAGAGCGCGCTGCTGTCGTTGATTGGCGGAGCCGGTGGCTTGCTCCTTGCGAAATGGGGAACCGGCATCCTGCTATCGCTGAAACCGGCGGCGCTCGACCGTTTTAGCGGGATTCAAATGGATGCGCGTGTGCTGCTCTTCGTGCTCGGCGTGTCGGTGTTCACCGGGATTGTCTTTGGGCTCGCTCCCGCATGGTCAGCGGGCAGTGCGCAAGTCGCGGAAGCGTTGAAAGAGGGCGGACGGAGCACGAGCGAGGGGCAATCCGGGAAGCATTTCCGCAAATTCCTGGTAGCCGCGCAGTTCGCGCTGGCGCTCGTCCTGCTGGCGGGCGCGGGATTATTGATTAAGGGGTTTACGCGATTGCGAGCCGTCAATCCGGGCTTCAATCCGGCAAATGTTCTGACAATGTATCTGCAATTGCCGGCAACGCGCTATACGGAGATTCCCAAGCAAACCCAGTTCAGGCGCGACTTGCTCAGTCGCTTGAATTCCCTGCCGGGAGTGCAAGCTGCAATGATCAGCGATATTCCGCTCGGCGGAGGTTACCTGAGCCACAATTTCGTCATTGAAGGACGGCCGGCGGTACCCGTGGGAGATGAACCTGAAATTCAGAGTCTGTCTGTGATGGGCGATTATTTCCGCGTAATGCAAATTCCAGTTCGCGCCGGACGCGACTTCACCGACATGGATCGCGAAGGGCAGTCGCTCGTGGCGATTATCAACGAGGCGGCGGCGAAGAAATTCTTCCCGAACGAAAACCCCCTGGGAGCGAACGTGGACTGGGCGCGCCGCACGGACCCGAACAAATGGATGACGATTGTCGGAGTTGTCGCCGACGTAAAGCACTCGGGACTGAATCAGCCTGTTGATCCGGCGGTCTACGCGCCTTTTCCGCAGTCCGACGAAGCGTGGAGACGCTGGATGACGATTGCCATTCGCTCGCGGAGTGGCTCGGCTGGACTGGTCGAAGAAACGAAGAAGCAGGTTTGGAGCTTGGATCGGCAGATCCCAGTGAACAAGGTTCAATCGATGGATGAACTCCTATCGGTGTCACTGGCCGAAGAACGATTCAACATGATTCTTCTCGGCGCCTTCGCGGGTCTCGCACTCATTCTTGCGGCAGTGGGAATCTACGGGGTAATGGCTTACACGGTAAGCCAGCGCACACACGAGATCGGCATCCGTATTGCGTTGGGAGCCCAGCGAGGAGATGTCGTGCGGCTGGTCGTCGGCCAAGGCGCGAAGTTGGCACTGGCGGGAATTATTATCGGCCTTGGCGGCGCACTCGCGCTGACGCGTTTGATGTCAAGCCTGCTTTTTGACGTGACGCCAACGGACCCGCTGACCTTTGCAGGCGTGGCAATTGTACTGGCGGTCGTCGCGCTTGCGGCGTGTTACATCCCAGCACGGCGGGCGATGCGCGTCGATCCGATGACGGCGCTGCGTTACGAATGAAGCAGGACTAAGCGCGGGCGACTACTCTTCGCCGATATCCTCGTGCCAGATAGCTGGGTTTTTCTGGATGAAATCGGCGAGAAGGCTGATGCATTCCTGATTTGCGAGGTCGATGACCTCGACGCCGTTTTCGCGCAACCAATCCAATCCCCCGTTGAAGTTCACGGACTCTCCAACAACTACTTTGCCGATGCGAAATTGACGCACCAAACCGCTGCAATACCAGCAAGGCGCAAGCGTGGTGACCATAATTTTATCGCGGTAACCGCGCTGCCTGCCGGCTTTGCGAAAAGCATCGGTTTCCGCGTGCATGGAAGGATCATTTTCCTGAACGCGGCAGTTGTGACCGCGCCCGAGAAGTTTCCCCTTACGGTCAAAAAGCGCCGCGCCGATAGGAATGCCTCCTTCAGCAAGACCAAGTCGAGCCTCGGCAATCGCGATTTCGAGGAGTGCGAGATGATTTTGAGGTTCCATTTTGTGCTTGCGAGATTGTATCTGAAGAATGCCACACGGCGGCAGCCATTCAAGACATCGCCCGAAGAAATCGAAGTGATAGGAATTGGAATTTGTAATGTTCGCGGAATTCTGGCGGCCTCCGTGAGGATTCTAGGTTAGAATGCGGCTCGATGAGCGTGGGAGCCACACCCATATTGGCGATTTATCCCGGATCGTTCGACCCGGTCACTAATGGCCATCTCGATCTGATTGGCCGCGGCGCGAAGATTTTTGACCGCCTGATCGTTGCCGTGTTGCACAATTCGGAAAAGGATCCGCTGTTCGCCGTCAGCGAACGCCTCGAGATGCTTCGGGAAGTGACGCGACCGTGGCCCAACGTGGAAATAGACGTCTTCGAAGGACTGTTGATGGCCTATGCGCGGCAAAAGAATGCGCAAGTTGTTCTGCGCGGCATTCGCGCGATTTCCGATTATGAATACGAACTGCAAATGGCCTTGATGAACCGAAAACTCGAACCAAAAATCGAAACGGTGTTTATGATGCCGGCTGAAACTTACAGCTATCTGAGTTCACGTCTGGTACGGGAAATTGCGCGATTGGGTGGAACGGTGAAAGATCTGGTGCCGGCAGTGGTGGAAGAGCGCTTGAGAGCAAAAGTAGGCTGAATTTCAACCCACGGGGTGGATAAAAATGGAACTTTCGGACCGGGTGAAACGCATTGAACCATCGGCCACGCTGGCTGTGCTGATGGAAAAAGAAAAACTGGTGGCACGCGGAATCGACGTGGCGGATTTCGGCCCCGGCGAGCCGGATTTCCCGACGCCGGAGCACATCAAGCGCGCGGCTGTAAAGGCTCTTGATGAAAACAAGACGAAATACACGGCGTCGGGTGGCATCATGCCCTTGCGGCAAGCCGCCGTGGAATGGCACGCGAAGTATCTGGGCACGCGTTACGAAGCGAAGGAGTGCATCATCAATGCTGGCGGAAAACATTCTCTTTATAATGTGACCCAGGCGCTGATTAATTCCGGCGATGAAGTGCTGATCGTTGCGCCGTACTGGGTGAGCTATCCGGACATCGTCAAGTGCGCCGACGGCACGCCGGTGATTGTCGAGACGGATGCGCGGGACGGTTTCATACCGCGCGCAGCGGTGATCGAAAAGGCCATCACGCCTCGCACGAAAATTCTGATCATCAACTCGCCGTCGAATCCGACTGGCGCCGTGATTCCCGAGGACGAATTCGCAAGGATTCTCGACGTCGCGAAGAAACACAACATCTGGCTGCTTTCCGATGAGTGCTATTCGCATTTCGTCTACGGCAACGCGAAGCCATTTTCGATTGCGAGTCTACCCGGCGCAAAAGACCACGTGATTATTTCCGGCTCGCTCTCGAAGACTTTTGCGATGACCGGATGGCGAATGGGCTACACGCTCGCGCCGCAACAGCTAGCAGATGCCGTGCTGAAACTCCAGAGCCAGTCCACGTCGAATCCAACTTCGATCGCGCAATACGCGGCATTGGAAGCGCTTCGCGGCGGCATGGACTCGGTGAACACAATGGTCGCGGAATTTGCGAAGCGGCGCGCGCGGATCATCGCCGGCCTGCGCGAAATTCCGGGCGTGACCTGCCACGAGCCTGAGGGAAGCTTTTATGTTTTCCCCAACGTGGCGGGCGCAGTGACCGGAAGCAGGAGCGGCGCATCACAGTGCGACACGGTGCAGGTGGCCAAGGAGTTGCTCGAACGCGAGCACGTGGTTGTGATTCCCGGCGAAGCCTTCGGCGCGCCCGGCTACTTGCGGCTTTCTTACGCGACATCGATGGAGCGCATCGAAGAGGGCCTGCGGCGGATGTCCAGCTTTTTTCGCGCCGAGACGGCCGTGAGCTCGGCCGCAACTCGCGGATAAGTCGTGAACCCGCGGCCCGTCCGGCTGGAACCGCAATTTGTGCCGCGCATTTGGGGCGCGCGGAACCTCGCGCCACTTTTTCCCGACAAGCAATCGTTGCCAGAGCCCATTGGCGAAGTGTGGCTCACGGGGAGCGACTGCCGATTCGCCGACGGGCCATTCGCCGGGCAAAAACTCGGCGATGCGTGGCCACACATGAGCGACGATTGGTCGGGACACAATGTCTCGCGCGATAGGCCGTTCCCCCTGCTGACGAAATTCATTTTCCCTGAACAAAAACTTTCCGTGCAAGTGCATCCCGACGACGATTACGCGCGACAAAATGAGGCCGCAGCCGGCGGTGTGGGGAAAACGGAAATGTGGTACATCATCTCCGCGCGCACGGGCGCGGAAGTGCGCGTTGGGCTCAAATCAGGTGTGACTCGCGAAACTTTTCGTCGCGCGATCGCCGATGGAACCGCGGAAGAATGCGTCGAGCGCATCGCAGTGCACGCAGGCGACGCGATTTTCGTTCCTGCTAGTACTGTACACACGATCGGGCCGGGCATGACGATTTGCGAGATTCAGCAGAATTCAGACATCACGTATCGCGTCTTCGATTTCAATCGGCTGACGCCTGAAGGCAAACCGCGCGAGCTGCACATTGAGAAATCTCTGGACGTGATTCGTCTCGTCGAACAACGCGGCGGCAAAATGGCGCGGGTGGAACTGAATGAAACTCACAATGCGGTCAATACGCTGGTCGAATGCTCCCATTTCGTTGTGATGAAGTCAGTTTTCGCCGCACCTCTGCGTCGAGTGAAACCCGCAGGCTTGATGGAAGTCCTCATCATTATCGAGGGAGCTGGAAAAATTAACATTCCGGACGCGGAAATCGAATATTCGCGCGCGCAAGCGTGGCTCGTGCCGGCGATAGTGCGCGATTGTCGCTTCGTGCCGGCGACACGAACTACAATGTTGCACGCTCATGTGCCAAACGGCCGTTCGATATGAAGAACTCCCAGAAAATCACTGCGTGCGCTGTGCTGCTGGCCGGTGGGCGAGGCACGCGCTTTTGGCCGCGCAGCCGGACGCGAACGCCGAAACAGCTTCTCGACATTGTGAGTTCGAAAAGCATGTTGCGCGAAACAGCGGATCGCCTGGCTCCTCTGTTCGCAGAAAATCGCCTGTGGGTTGTAACCAACGAAGAGCAGGCGGCGGGCGTGCAGCGCGAGTTGCCACGCGCCCCGCGCAAACAAATTTTGGCTGAGCCCGTTGGTCGCAACACCGCGGCAGCTATCGGACTCGCGGCGATTCATCTGGCGCAAGAGCATGGCGACGCGTTGATGGCCGTTCTACCAGCGGATCATCACATTGCCGACGCGACGCAGTATCGCAAAGTCGTTCGCGCGGCAATGAAGATTGCCAGCGACCCAGGAAACCTCGTGGTGCTGGGAATTCCGCCATCGCATCCGGAGACGGGATTCGGCTACATCGAGCGCGCGGAAGTGGCGGTACGGTTTGACGGAGTGCCAGCATACATTGTGCAGCGATTTACGGAGAAGCCGAACGCGGCGCGCGCGAAAAGATACGTGACGTCGGGGCGATATTTCTGGAACGCGGGGATGTTTTTCTGGCGCGTTTCCACTTTTCTGGAATGCTTGCGGAAATATCTCCCGAAAACGTGGCGTGCGCTTGGCGAGTTGCAGCAGTTCATCGGCACGCCCGAATATGCGCGAGCCCTCCACCGGATCTATCCGCGGCTCGAGAACATTTCCGTGGATTACGCCATTATGGAGCCGGCGACTCGTTCGCGCGCTGCGCACCGAAAATCCAGGAAGCACGGAACCGAACGTGTTTTCGTGCTCCCCGCGAAAATCGGCTGGAGCGACATCGGCTCTTGGGCTGCAGTTCATGAGCTACTGGCGCGCAAGCAGGGTGAGAATGTGTCGCTGGGAGATTCGTTTGCGCTCGATGCGACAGACAATTTTTTGTGGAGCCGTAAGAAATTCGTCGCGGCGATTGGCGTGCGCGACCTCGTAGTTGTGGAGACGAATGACGCTTTGCTAATTTGCCCGCGCGAAAGAGCCCAAGACGTAGGCAAAATCGTGAAATGGTTGGAAGAGAACGGACGACGAGATTTACTCTAAGCTGGACAACCGCATATACTTTTCAACCGTGACGCAAATCCACTTCGGGACCGACGGCTGGCGCGGCGTGATCGCCGAGGATTTCACAGTTGCAAATGTTCACAAAGTCGCCGCAGCGATCGCGCGATACGTCATTCGCGCCGAGAATCCGAAAAATGGTGTTCTGATCGGCTATGACGCGCGATTCGACGGCCTGATGTTCGCGCGCGCGGCGGCGGAAGTCGTCGCTGCCACCGGAACGCCCGTTTGGTTGGCGGACGCACCCTGTCCAACACCTGCGATTTCTCTGCTGGTGCGGCAGCGTGGCGCCGCCGGCGGCATCATGATCACCGCGAGCCACAATCCCTATCGCTGGAATGGCGTGAAGTACAAGGCGAGCTATGGCAGCTCCGGATCCCCCGCAATTACCGCCCAGATCGAAGAAGAACTGGAGGCTGTACTCAAGAGCAACGCGACCGAGATGTTTCCGCGCAACGATTTAATCCATTCGTTGAATGTGCGCGAGCCGTATTTGGAAACGCTCGACAAGCTCGTCGACTGGAAACGCCTGCGCGGAACGAAATTCCGCTTTGTGGCCGACCCGATGCACGGATCCGCTGCGGGGCTACTGCACGAACTTTTTCTGCGACATGGGATTGCGTGTGACGAAATCCGTGGAAATTGCGATCCGCTTTTCGGCGGCGTGAATCCCGAACCGATTGAACCACATATCGCCGCGTTGAGGGAGGCAGTGGCAAACGGCGGATATGACGCGGGATTTGCCGCCGACGGCGATGGCGACCGCATTGGGGCAGTCGACGCGGACGGAACGTTCATCACACCGCACCAGATTTTTTCCATCCTCTTCTGGCATTTGGCGGGCACACGGAAGCTCAAAGGCGACGTGGTCAAAACGTTTTCGACGACGAAGATGATTGACCAGATCGCCCGACAATTTGGCCGCAAGGTTTACGAGACACCCATCGGCTTCAAATATGTTTGCGAATTGATGCTCGAGCGCGACATCCTGATTGGCGGAGAAGAGAGTGGCGGCATCGCCACGAAACTGTATTTGCCGGAACGCGACGCCACTGTGAGTGCCTTGCTGCTTGCCGAAGTGATGGCATGGCACGGCAAGCGGCTCGGCGAACTGGTGCGCATGCTCGAAAAGGAATTTGGCGAGCACCATTACGGGCGCGTCGATCTGGAATTGCGTCCCGGGCAAAAAGAAAAGGCCATTGCGCTTTTTCGTTCAACGAAAATGACGAAGCTGCTCGAATGGCCCGTGGTGCGCAAAGAAAGTATGGACGGCGAGAAAATATTTCTAGGCGACATCGGCTGGTTGCTGGTGCGCGTTTCAGGAACGGAAGAGATGTTGCGAGTCTACGCGGAGACGACGCGCTCCGAAACGACGAAGCGCGTACTCGACGCAGTATGCGCGACCGTGAGGAAGCTTTAGCCTCTCAACATTTCGACGAGCCAAATTGTCATGCTCATGCCAAACCAATAATGAAAACCAAAATGCGCAAAATCACAGAACCAGTGGCAGAATTGGAGTCCTAACGAGCCCTCACCGGCCCAGCGGAGATTGATTTGAAACGACGCCTGTACCAGATCGACGTTTTCACCTCGAAGCCATTCGAAGGGAACGCGCTCGCCGTCATCACTGACGGCGACAATTTGTCTCGTCCGCAGATGCAGGCGATTGCTCGGGAAATGAATTTGGCGGAGACTGTGTTCGTGCAGCGGCCCACCAACAATCGCGCCCTTGCGCGGCTCAGAATTTTTACCACGACGCGCGAACTGCCCTTCGCTGGGCATCCCGTGATTGGCACTTGGTTTCTGCTCGCGGAACTGGGCGTGGTGCCCGCCTCGGAAGGCCAAGTGCAAATTCAGCAGCAAACGGGCGCGGGAATACTGCCTGTCGAAATTACGTTTCGCGGCGGAAGGCCTGTGCGCGTGACAATGACGCAGAAAGAGGCGCGCTTCAAGACTCCGAAGTTTTCGCGCGAAACACTGGCCGAAGCGCTCGGCTTGCGTGCCAGCGACATCGATTCCAATTTGCCGATTGAATCTGTGTCCACCGGAATTTTTAATTTGATGGTTCCGCTGCGAAGCAAGGCAACGCTGAAGCGCATCCACATGAACATGCGCGCGCTGTTTCACGCGCTCAATGGCAACAGCACGATGGCTTATTGCTTCGCGCTTGGCGGACGCGGGAAGGCTTTTGCGCGCGGCATGTTGCCATGGGAAATCATCGAGGATCCGGCGACAGGCTCCGCGGGCGGCTCACTCGGCGCATATTTGGTGCGCCACAACAAGCTGAAAGCCGGCGAGCATCTCTCGATAACGCAAGGCGTTGAGATGGGGCGTCCCAGCGAAATTCACGTCGAGGTTGCCAATGAAAAAGGAAAGCTCGTGCCGCGCGTCAGCGGCTCGGCCGTGCGCATTTTCGAAGGCCACATAGATTTCTGATCACCCTCGGTTCGTTGGATCCCTTGCCCAACAA
>DATNDO010000012.1:0-11980 GCA_035606955.1 Candidatus Angelobacter sp. | reverse complement strand
GAAGAGAATCTTCCCGCGATTTGGCGCCGGCGTATCTCGCCAGGCGGGGAACGCAGCCTTCGCCGCGGCAATGGCCTGGCGCATTTCTTCGCGGCTCGACAGCGGCACGCGCGCCACCACTTCATCCGTGTTCGCCGGATTTCGCCGCTCGGCAATCTTCGCCGACTTCGACTCGATCCATTTACCGTCGATAAAATTCCGGCACGCCTGCGTTGAACTCACCGCGGTCGCCATCGTTCTTCGTCCTTAGCGGACACGTGTAATTTGCGATTCAGATTCGCACTTCGCTCACCGATTTATCCAGCATGCGAATGCCTTCATCCACATCCGCTTTCGAAATATTCATCGGCGGCGCCATGCGTATCACATTGCCGAAAAGTCCGCCCTTGCCGATCAGCAACCCATTCTCTCGCGCGCGCTCGAGAAGTTGCCCCGTCGCTTCCGCCGCAGGCTCTTTCGTTTTGCGATCCTTCACCAACTCAATCCCTTGCATCATTCCCATTCCGCGGACATCGCCAATAAGGGAATGCTTCTCTTTCAATTCCTCCAGCCGCTTACGAAAATATCCGCCCACTACGTGCGTATTTTCCCGCAGATTCTCTTCCTCGATCACTTCAATCACCGCGCGCGCCGCCACCGACGTCACCGGATTGCCGCCAAAGGTCGAAATCGTCAGCCCCTGGAATTTATCCGCCAACTCGCTCGTCGTAATCGTTGCGCCCACGGGCACGCCATTCCCCATGCTTTTCGCGCAAGTAATAATGTCCGGCGTCACTTCCCACTGCTCGATGCCGAACCATTTCTTCCCCGTGCGTCCAAATCCCGTCTGCACTTCGTCCGAAATATAAAGTCCACCGTAGTTCTTCACGATTTTGTAAACGATCTTGAAATATTCCGGCGGAGGAGTGATAAATCCTCCCACGCCTTGTATCGGCTCCGCGATAAACGCCGCAATGCTTCCTCTCGTCCCCGTCTGAATCAGATTTTCAACGTCGCTCGCGCACGCCACTCCGCAGTCCGGATACGTCAAATGCAGCGGGCACCGGTAACAATACGCATTGATCGCATGCGACACGCCGACGTTGATGACTCCTCCCTTGCGCCACGGAGCGTGCGCCGTTACGCCCTTTGCCAGCGTCGACGCTCCAGCATATCCGTGCCGCAACGCCACAATGTCGTAGCTGTCGCTTGCCATGCGCGCCAGCAAAATCGCGGTCTCGTTCGCCTCCGTCCCCGAATTCGAGAAAAAGCTCTTCTGTAATTTCCCGGGAGTAATCTCCGCCAACTTTTCCGCCAGATTCACGATCGCTTCATTCGGGAATACGGTTGACGTGTGTTGCAGCTTGTCGACCTGCGCTTTGATTTTCGACGTCACCTTCGGATTGCAGTGCCCGACGCCAATCGTCACGATGCCGCCAAAAAAATCCAGATACTTTCGTCCTTCGAGGTCCCACAAATATTGCATCGAAGCGTGATCAGCGACGAGCGGCTGTTTGTAGTAATTCGTCACCGCCGGCCACAAAAATTCCTTATGTTTGCGGATGATTTGCTCGCTGCGCGTTCCCTCGCTGATGGTCTTGGCTGGCGTTGTCACGAAAGCATTCCTCCCGTGGAATGAATGCGCCTGATTTTGCGATTCTCAAAGAGTCTACGCCTAGCCACTCATAGCGACAAGCGGTCCGGCCTGCATGTGCCCTCAGCACTCGCGATCCGTCACACCGTGCAATGACTGTCATTCCGAGGAGCCATGCGACGCGCATTTTGCGTCCCGAATGTTTAGAAGGGACGAACCCGCTTGCCGCAGGCAGGGAATCTGTCTTTTCCTTAGTCTTTTGACCGCCGCTTTCGCCGCGCGGTAAAATTACATCTCCATCCGGAGAGCCATGAGCGACCTCCACGTCGAATGCTACTCGGGCCATCGCGCCGATGAACGTCCGCTAAAATTCTCTATCGGCGACCGCACTTACATCGTCGAGCGTCTCGACGACAAATGGTACTCGCCCGGCGTCACCTACTTTCGCGTCCTCGCTGACGACGGAAACCTATACGTTTTGAAGCACGACGAATCCGCCGACACATGGTCGCTCGACGCCTTCCGCTCCCCCAAATAACGCGCGCCAGGAATTCGCGAACCTGTCCCTTCGTACAGGTTGCCGCCTAAGCCTTCCCTCCGGAGCGCTGCACAACTTTTGCCCGACGGCAGGGTTAAACTCTTACATAAGGGAGAAAACTTTGCGTATCGCGCAGATTTTGCACTCGTCGCGCCAACGAACCCTTGCCCATCACCGCCGTCGCGCAAACATAATCCTCCGAAACCGTCTTGAAGCTTTCGGAATAGCGCTCCTAAGCGCGACTTTGGCACTTTCTCTGGCGGTCATCGTACCCGGCGTCCAAGCCGGAAAAAGTGAAAGCCCATCCGCCACAGGAAACTCCGAATACAATCTCTCCAAATCTTTCAAGGGCAAACTGCCCATCACGCAACTCACGGAAGACGAAGCCATCATGCACGCCCTCGACCGCCTCGCTTACGGCCCGCGTCCCGGCGACGTCGACCGCATCCGCAGAATAGGCCTCGAGAAATGGATCGACCAGCAACTCAACTACAATTCAATCGATGATTCAGCTCTGGATGACAAGCTCGCGGAATTCAAAACCCTCAAAATGTCTTCGGAACAATTGTTGGATAAATATCCGCCGCCGAATCAGACCGCCAAACGTCAGGGCCTGACTCCCGAGGAAGTTCGCCAGCAAAATCAGCAGGATATGCAAGCCAAGCGCCAGGAAATGCGCCAGCAGGGAATTGACCCGTCCATGATTCAGTTCGAAACCATGCCGGGTCCGCAGCGCATTCAAGCGGAGCTCGACCTCGCGACCATTGACCGCGCGATTTACAGCAATCGCCAGCTTTACGAAGTGATGTCCAATTTCTGGTTCAACCATTTCAACGTCAACGTCACAAAAGGCGCCGATCGCTGGCTGCTCACCGATTATGTCGAGCGTACGATTCGGCCCAACGCCATGGGCAAGTTCGAAAATCTGCTGGACGCCACCGCTAAAAGTCCCGCGATGCTTTTTTATCTCGACAATTGGCTCAGCGCAGACCCGATTGCTTTCCAGCACATGCAGCAGGAACTCGCTCTCCGCCGCCAGCGCTTTCAGGGCTTGTTTATGGGCATGGAGACGCCCGCGCCGCGTCAATTCCCGCAAGCAGGACGTTTCCCAAATGGACAATCGCTGCAAGGTCCTCCCAAAAAACAGGATCGCGGCCTAAATGAAAATTACGGCCGCGAAGTGATGGAACTCCACACGGTCGGCGTAAACGGCGGTTATACGCAGGCAGACGTGATTCAAATGGCCGATTGCCTTACCGGCTGGACGATTCGCGCGCCGCGGAAAGACCCGCAATTTTTCTTCGATGACCGCATCCATGACCGCTCCCCCAAAGTCGTCATGGGCAAGACATTTAATTACGGAGGAATGAAAGACGGCCTGGAAGCTCTCCACATGCTCGCCACGAGTGACGCGACCGCGCATCACATTTCCTCCCAACTCGCCCAACATTTCGTCTCCGACAATCCGCCGCAATCGCTCGTCAACCGCATGGCGCAAACTTTTCTCTCCAGTGACGGCGACACGCGCGCCGTATTGAAGACCATGATTTATTCTCCGGAATTCTGGTCGCGTGACGCTTATCGCGCAAAAGTGAAGACGCCTTTCGAAGTTGCCGTCAGCGCGGCTCGCGCACTCGACGCCCAAACCACGATTTCTCCGCAGCTTGTTCAATGGGTCGGCCGCATGGGTGAGCCGCTCTATCAATGCGAGCCGCCCACGGGTTACGCCGACACAGCCGATGTTTGGGTCAACGCCGGCGCGCTTCTCAATCGCCTGAATTTTGCGCTGACGCTCGCCACCAACCACATGCCCGGCGTAAACACAGATCTCTCTGGCCTGTTTGGTCAGGACGCAGACTCGGATCCAAGTTTGGTGCTCTCTCGCGCTCTCGGAGATTTTCTCGGCGGCCAGGTTTCCGTGCAAACGCGTGAAACTCTGGAGAAGCATCTCTCCGATCCGCAGATTCTCCAGGCGCGCCTCGACGACCCAGTCAAGCATGTGAACGAAGGTTTGATCGCCGGCCTCGTTCTCGGCGCACCCGAATTTCAGCGACGTTAGCAGTGCAGTATTGGAAGGAGACTTGCCATGAGAATGTCGCGACGCATATTCCTGAAAGGCGGCGGCGTAGCCATGATCGGCATGACCGCCATGCCCTCCTTCCTTCAGCGCGCCATTGCCGATACTCCCGCGCCCAATAAAAAGAAGCTCGTCGTCCTCTTTCAACGCGGCGCGATGGACGGCTTGAACGTCGTCGTGCCTTTTGCCGAGCCGAATTATTATCGCCTGCGCCCCACCATCGCGATTCCTCAACCGAAAAACGGCGGCGCCGATGCTGCAATCGATCTCGACGGCTTTTTCGGTTTGCACCCAAGCCTTCAACCGCTTGAGCCTCTTTTTCATTCCGGACAGCTCGCGATTGTGCAGGCGGTTGGCTCGCCCGACCCCAGCCGTTCGCACTTCGACGCACAGGATTTTATGGAGTCCGGGACGCCGGGAAAATCCAGCACAAATGACGGCTGGCTGAACCGTTCCTTGCAGGAGACGCCGAGCCCAAAGTCCTCCGCCTTTCGCGCTGTTGCGTTCGGCCCGTACTTGCCGCTCACTCTTCGCGGCAGCGCCTCGGCTATTGCAATTCCTGACCTCAAGCAGTTTCGCATTTTCGGCAATCCACAAGTCACCGAAGGCGATTTCGAATCTATGTACGCCAGCAGCGTCGATCAAGCTCTCCATGGTGTTGGCCAGGAAACATTCGAAGCCATCGACTCGCTTAAGAAACTTGATCCTGGTAATTATCAGCCTGCAAACGGGGCGCAATATCCCAAGAGCCGTTACGGCAAAAGCCTTCAGGAAATTGCTGAGCTGATCAAAGCCGACATCGGGATGGAAGTCGCATTCCTCGATAGCGGCGGCTGGGACAATCACGTTAACGAAGGCGGCGTCGAAGGCCAGCTCTCGAATCTGCTTCGCGATCTCGGCCAGGGCCTCGCGGCATTCCATCAGGACATGGGCGATCAAATGGACGACGTCGTTTTTGTCAGCATGTCAGAATTCGGACGCACTGCGCACGAAAATGGCAACCGCGGCACGGACCACGGCCACGCGAATTCCATGTTCGTGATGGGCGGGCAGGTGAAGGGCGGCCACGTTTACACGAAATGGCCCGGCATGAGTGATGAGCAGCTTTACCAGAATCGCGACTTGGCCGTCACCACGGACTTTCGCAGCGTCCTCGGAGAAATCATTTCCAAACATCTCGGAACTGGCGACTTGAGCCCGGTCTTCCCGGGCTTCGACAACGACCCGCGCAAATTCCTGAACATCCTGAAGTCCTAGCATTTCTGTGTCTTGTAGCTCATCCTGTTCGCCCTGACGAAGGAAGGGTCCCGATGCGGATTGTCGGGACTGACGCGAGGCCTTCCCTCGGGACCGGTGACGCCAACCTTCGTCCTTGGGCTTTGGACAAGATGCCAGACGAGCGCGTTGTGCCTCTAACAGAGAGGGGGCGAAAAAAAGTGTCCGGCAATTTTAAAAACGCGAAATATTGGCGATTAGAATGGTGTCGGGTATTTGTTTTGTGCAAGTTAGCTCGGTTTCTAATTCCGGACAGTGGATTAGAAAGCGATTAGAGATTTGACGGATCTTGGGGCAAGAATCCGGGAAATGGCTTGCGGTACCGCACGGCCAGCGGATGGTCGCTCGCGTCGTCGTTCGTGTCATCGAATTCTCGCTCTAACAACGCTAGCACGATGCGTGCGGCAGCGATAGACGTGACGGCTGTGGAAAGCAGAGGCGGCTCAATTGAAGGAATGCGAAAGCGCGTTGTGCCTGTCGAACTTTCTCCTTGACAACTTAGGAGAGATCGCCTTACCCTCCTAACCAAATCAGGAGGACGCATGGCAACTCAAGCGCAGCTTCTTCCCGGCACTCTCGATCTTCTCATACTTAGGGCCGTTTCGCTCGGCCCGCTCCACGGCTACGGCATTCTTCTGCGCATCGGACAAATCTCCGGCAACGCGCTGCTGATCGAACAGGGCGCGCTCTATCCTGGTCTGTTTCGCCTGGTGCGGCAGGGACTGCTTAAAGCAAGCTGGGGCACGTCGGAGAATAATCGTCGCGCCAAATTTTACGAACTGACCGCCGCGGGCCGCAAGCGGCTGCGAGAGGAAGCGGATGGATGGAACCGCCTCGCGGCGGCCATCGCTTCCGCCCTTGCCACACAACCGGAGGAAGTATGAAGTTCCTGGCCTACTTTCGTTCTGTTGCCGCTAAGTTTCTTCGTCGTTCTCGGGTCGAGAATGACGTGGACGATGAGCTTCGCTCGCACATCGAGAATCGCGCCGATGATCTCGAACGCTCCGGCCTGCCTCGCGCCGAAGCCGAGCGCCGCGCGCGCGTCGAATTTGGCGGCTACCAAAAATACAAAGAAGAAATTCGCGAATCCCTCGGCGCGCACTTCCTGGAAACTCTGGTGCAAGACATTCGCTACGCCGCGCGCATGTTACGCAAATCACCCGGATTCGCCGCTGTCGCTGTGCTAACTCTCGCCCTCGGCATCGGCGCCAACACCGCGATTTTCAGCCTGATGGATACGGTGATGTTTCGGTTGCTGCCGGTGCAAAAACCCGAGCAGTTGATGCAAGTGGGAATGATGACGCACGGCTTTGGGCGGAGTCCGCGCACAATCTATACGAACCCGCTCTGGGAGTCGCTGCGCGCGCGGCAGGACATTTTCGCCGGCATTTTCGCGTGGGGAAACACACAATTCAATCTGGCGTCGAGCGGCGTCGCGGAAGACGCACGCGGGATTTATGTCAGCGGGAGTTATTTCCCGACGCTCGGCGTGCGCCCCGCGGAAGGGCGGCTGATCGCGCCGGACGACGATAAGCGTGGCTGCCCGGGTGTTGCCGTGCTGGGATACGGGTTCTGGCAGCAGCATTTCGGCGGCGCGCCGGTCGACGGGAGAACCATTTCGATTAACGGTCATCCATTTGAGATTATCGGCGTTTCGGCGGCGGGATTTTTCGGGGCTGAAGTAGGGCGTGCTTTTGACGTCGCTGCACCGATCTGTTCGGAAACCATCGTCGAAGGGAAGAACTCGTCGCTCGACCAGCGCTCGGCCTGGTGGTTCCACGTGATTGCCCGACAAAAGCCGGGAATCAACAATGAGCAGATTATGGCGCGGCTCGCCGTCCTTTCGCCGCGGATTTTTGCGGAGACCGTGCCCACGAACTGGAAGCCGAGCGACCAGAAAAGATACTTGGGATGGACGCTGACAGCGCTGCCTGCGGGCACAGGAATCTCGAACTTGCGCAGCCAGTACGATCTGCCGCTCAAGACGCTGATGGCGATTGCAGGATTTGTGTTGCTGCTGGCATGCACGAACATCGCCAGCCTGATGCTGGCGCGTGCTGCATCGCGGTCGAAAGAAATCGGCGTGCGACTGGCGCTGGGGGCGTCGCGGCCGCGGCTGGTGCGGCAACTGCTCACCGAGAGCGTGCTACTCTCCTGCTCAGGCGCGCTGCTAGGGATATTGTTCGCGCAATGGGGCAGCAGGCTGGTGGTCGACTACATTTCGACCGGGAGGAACAAGATATCACTGGACCTGACGCTGGACAGCCGGGTTTTGATCTTCACGGCTGCCGTAGCAATCCTTACGGGTCTGCTGTTCGGTGTGTTGCCGGCATTTCGTGCAACGCGCGTGTCGTTGGCTGATGCGATGAAAGGTACATCGTCAGCAAAAACACAAGGCGATAGCAGATTCCGCGCGGGGCGATGGATGGTGTCGGCGCAGTTGGCGATTTCGCTCGTGCTGGTGGCGACGACGGGGCTTTTTGTGCGCAGTTTTGCAAACCTGGTGAATCTCCCTGTGGGGTTTGACCGCAGCAACGTGTTGCTTGCCAACGTGGATTTGCATGACGCGGGCCAGGCTGGCGCGCAACTTGCGACCATGCGGGAAGAAATGCTGCGCCGGGTGCGGGCGCTGCCGGGCGTGATTTCGGCGAGCGAGTCCGTGATGACGCCGATCAGCGGCGGGGTACGGGACGATTTCATCGTCGTGGACGGTCCGAACGCGCCGAAGGGCGACGACCGAGACGTGTACCTGAATTACGTCACTCCCGATTACTTCGCTACGCTGCGTTCGCGGCTGATTGAAGGGCGCGATTTCAATGCGCAAGACAAGGCGGGCGCGCCGCAAGTAGCGATCGTGAATCAAGCTCTGGCGCGCAAGTTTTATCGAGGGATTGATCCGGTCGGAAGAGCATTTCGCCAATACGCGACGGCGACTGTTCTTGGCCCGCCATTTCTGATCGTGGGAGTCACGGGCGACGCGAAATACGACACGCTGCGCGAAGACGCTCCACCGACGGCGTACTTTCCGCTCGCGCAGACCGAGGGGACCGTCGAGCGCGCCAGTATCGAGATGCGCACGGAAACTCGGGCTGCACAATTCGCAAAACCCGTCGAAGGAACCATCCTGGGCGTGAGCAAATCCGCGGCAATCCAGTTCACAACCCTTGCGCAACAGGTGGACGATTCGCTCACCCAGGAGCGGCTGCTGGCAACACTTTCAGGATTTTTCGGCGCGCTGGCGTTACTGCTGGCAATGATCGGATTCTACGGTGTGCTCGCCTATGTGTTGCTGCAACGGCGGAAGGAGATCGGCATCCGCATGGCGCTGGGGGCACAGCGCGACGCCATTCTGCGCCTGGTGATGCGCGAGTTGGCCATGCTTCTGCTCGCGGGAGTTGCGGCGGGATTGGCAATCACGTGGGCGACGACTCGATTCGTGCAAAGCTTGCTGTTCGATCTCCCGGCACGTGACGCCATGACGTTTGCGCTCAGCGTGGCGCTGCTCGCCGCGGTTGCGCTAGCGGCGTGCTGGATTCCCGCGCGACGGGCCATGCGCGTGGATCCTATGGTTGCCTTGCGGTACGAGTAGTTTGGCAGTACAGGTTCGAATGCGCGTGCAGGGGGGAAATATGAAGCTGCCGGCCTACTTTCGCTCCGTCGCCGCCAAGTTTCTTAATCGTTCTCAGGTTGAGAACGATATGGAAGAGGAGCTTCGGTCGCACATCGAGAATCGCGCCGATGATCTCGAGCGTTCCGGCGTGCCTCGCGCTGAAGCCGAACGGCGCGCGCGCATCGAATTCGGCGGCTACCAAAAATATAAGGAAGAAATCCGCGAATCCCTCGGCGCGCACTTCGTCGAAACTCTGCTGCAAGACATTCGTTACGCCTTCCGCGTGCTGCGCAAATCTCCCAGCTTCGCCTTCGCCGCGGTATTCACGCTGGCTCTCGGCATCGGCGCCAATGCCGTTGTTTTTGCTGTCTTGAATGCAATGATCCTGCGCCCTCTGAATGTGCCTGAGCCGCAAAGCCTTTACGGAATCGAGCGGACCAGTGATAAGTTGGGGAACGATTCCTACCCCAACTATCTCGATTTCCGCGACCGCAATCACAGTTTTGACGATCTGGCAGGTTATGACATTGATCAGGCAGGATTCGACACAGGTGATAATCCAGACCGCGTTTGGTTCTACGAAGTTACAGGGAACTATTTCGATGTGCTTCGCCTTCACCCGTATTTGGGCCGTTTTTTCCACGCCTCCGACGAGCGTGGCCCCAACAGCGCACCCTATGTCGTCCTCAACTACGCCTTTTGGCACACCCATTTTCACGATGATCCCGGCGTTGCCGGCCGCATGGTTCAACTGAATAAACATCCCTTCACCATCATTGGCGTAGCGCCGCTCGGATTTCACGGCACCTTGCTGTTTGGCTCGCCGGACTTCTTTGTGCCCCTGGTGAACCAGGAGCAGATAGCCGGCTCGAATTTTCTGAACGCGCGCGGAAACAACTGGATTTGGGAAACGTTTGGACATCTCAAACCCGGAGTTACTCCGACGCAGGCCGCTGCCGACCTGAACACCATTGGCGCCTATCTGCAGAAGACCTATCCCAAAGACGAGGGCAAGATGACCTTCGCACTGGCGCGCCCAACTCTCTACGGTGATTACGCCGGCGGTCCGATCCGTGCTTTTCTTACGGCTCTGATGTTGCTCGCACTACTGGTTCTTCTCGCGGCATGCGCCAATCTTGGCAGCCTGTTCGCCGCTCGCGCGGCGGACCGTTCCCGGGAAGTTGCTCTGCGCCTCGCACTGGGAGCGGGCCCCGTGCGTGTCCTTCGCCAACTATTCACGGAAGCCATGGTCATTTCGCTAATGGGAGGCGCGTTGGGTTTGTGGGGCAGCGTCGTGTTGTTGCGGTTCCTGAGCGCATGGCACCCACTGCCCAGATATCCGGTTTACGTGGCCGTCAACCCGGATGCTCATGTTTATGGAATGGCTTTGCTTTTGAGCTTGGTCAGCGGGTTGCTCTTTGGCGCGGTTCCGGTCAGGCAGATTCTCCGCATGAACCCCTACGGCGTCATCAAATCAGGGTTGCTTGCCATGGTTGGACGTGGCGTTAGTGTCCGCGACTGCCTGCTCACCGCGCAAATCGCCCTCTGCGCCGTGCTCGTCACTTCTTCGTTCGTCGCCGTGCGCGGGCTGGTTCGCTCGGCCCACGGCAATTTCGGTTTTACGCCGCAAAACGTCATACTGGTAGATACAGACCTGAATACGGCCGGCTACCATCGTGATCAACAACCCGCAATGCAGAAGCGGATGCTCGATGCGATGAAGGCACTTCCGGGCGTAAGCTCTGTGGCATTGGCTGACAGCCCGCCTTTAGCCTCGGGCTCAACTACTGACTCGAATGTCTTCACCGACAAGACAGCAGATCTGCGAGCGTCGAATGCCGCTGCTGAGGCCGTCGTCATGAGTATCTCTCCCGACTACTTCCAGGCCGCAGGCACAGCGTTGCTCGCCGGCAGGGAATTCACGTGGAAGGACGACAAAACTGCGCCGCGCGTCGCCGTGGTCAATCAACTGTTTGCGCGCAAACTCTTCGGCTCAGTAATAAAGGCGATGGGTCAATATTTCAAGCTGCGTGATGGAGCGCGCATCCAGGTAGTGGGTGTTGCAGAAGACGGAAAATACGGCGGCCTCACCGAAGATCCACAACCAGCCATGTTTCTTCCAATCCTGCAATCGCCCTCGAGTGAAACTATGCTGGTGTTGCGCTCGCGCGGCAATTCCGAGCAGCTGGCCGCGGCCATACGGAGCAAGCTGCGGGATATCGATTCGGGGCTGCCTTCCTACATCGAAACCTGGGATAAAGCGCTTGAGGACCCTTTGTTCGGCCCGCGTATGGCGACGGCGTCACTCGGTGTTCTGGGCATCATGGGCGCGCTACTCTCCGTCACCGGCATCTTTGGAATGGCGGCCTATTCAGTAAGCAGGCGCAAGCGCGAATTGGGAATCCGCATCGCCCTCGGCGCGCAGCGCGAGGAAGTACTGAAGGCAGCCTTGGGACGCGCCGTCAAGCTGCTCGCTTTTGGTTCCGTGGCAGGATTGCTCCTGGGAATTTTGGCGAGCCGCGTCCTCGCCTCCATCGTATATGAGGCCACGCCGCGGGATCCGCTTGTCCTGGCTGGCGTTGTGCTGGCCATGGTTCTAGTCGGCCTCGTCGCCACTTGGATTCCCGCGCAACGTGCGCTCTCGATTAACCCCGTGGAGCTTCTGCGTGAGGAGTGAATTGATCTCGTGGCTGGAGGAAATATGAAGCTCCTTGTATCACTTCGCTCTTTTGTTTCGGCAGTTTTTCGCCGTTCGCACATTGAACGCGACGTGGAAGAGGAGCTTCGCTCGCACATCCAGAACCGCGCTGATGATCTCGAACGCACCGGGCTTTCCCGCGCCGAGGCTGAACGCCGCGCGCGTATGGACTTTGGCGGCTACCAAAAATACAAAGAAGAAATCCGCGA
>DATNDO010000001.1:0-3775 GCA_035606955.1 Candidatus Angelobacter sp. | reverse complement strand
CGATCGAGTGGATTTAAATTGCGGCTCGGTCGGCTGCACGCCATTGCCCGTCTTGCGCGCCATGATTGACCACATTCTCTCCGCCGAGGAGTTTCGCGAGCCCACCTATCCCTGGTTCGGCTATGACGAAAATGAGCACCTGCATGCTACGTGCGAAGCCCTCGCCAAATTTGTGAATGTTAAAACTGACGAACTCGCACTTGTCCGCAATGCCACGGAGGCCAACAACATTATCGCCAACGGCATCGACATGAAGCCGGGCGAGCAAGTCCTGATGACTGACCAAGAGCATCCTGGAGGCTATTGCCCGTGGGACGTAAAAGTCGCGCGCTACGGAGTGAAGATCAACAAAGTGACGCTCCCCAAACCGCCCGCGTCGAAAGATGAAATCGTCGATCTCTTCGAACGCGCTATGACGCCGCAAACGCGCATGATTTTTTTCAGCCACATCACCACGGCCACAGGTGTAGTCCTGCCGGCAAAGGAAATCTGCGCGGTGGCGCGAAAACACGGCGCGCTTTCCGCCGTCGACGGCGCGCATGCCATCGGCCAGATTCCGCTCGACCTGCGCGACATGGGTTGCGATTTCTACGGCTCAAGCCCGCACAAATGGCTGATGGCTCCGAAGGGCACGGGTTTTCTCTATATCCGCGAAGAGCATTTGAAGGACTTGTGGGCGCACACGGCCACTGCGAATTGGAATAATTACGATCTGAAGGCCTATCGCTTTTCCTGGATCGGCACTTCGAATTTATCCGTCATGGTGGGCCTGCACGCGGCCATCGATTTCTTCAACCAGATTGGCGCGCAACGTATCTACGCGCGGGAACACGAACTGGCGACGCAGGTGCGCGACCGCGTCGCGAAATATTCGAACTTGAAAATCGTCAACGCCAGCAGCGATCCGTTTTTTGGCGCGATGGTCTGTTTCGAACCGAACCCGCCGATCCCCGCTGGTTCCACGACAGGCGGGCTGAAAAAAGTCGCCGATGAGTGCGCAGCTCGCGATCTCCGCGTCGCCGGTGGGCCCGAGCATTTCCGGATCTCCACGCACATCTTCACGCAGCCGACGGATTTGGATTTGTTCTACGACGCGCTCGAGACGGGCATGCGCACCTGACGCCGATGTCAGCCAACGGTGAAACGTGAGACGGTCTCTTCGCCAAATTCTGGCTGACTCCCATGTCGCGGCCGTCGCTATCGCGGTGCTCCTCTTTTGGGCGCTTTCCTCAGCAATCCGAATTCCATGGGAGCCGCTTTCACGGGTCGTTGATTTCTTGCTGACTGCCGTGGCAATAGGTGGTGTTCCCTACATTCCGTCTAAACTCGATTTTGCGAACCGCCTTATGTTGTTCAATACGCTTACATATTTTTTCATCGCGCTTATCAGCTTTGGCGGAGCTTGGTTTCTATCCCGCTGGGTGTATCGCGTGGGACCGTTCCGCAGCTTGAGCCACTACCGCATTCCAGTTGACAAGAAGAAATCATGTTTGAGCGATTGAAGCGGACTTTGGTCGAGAGCTACGTGGGCGCAATCGCTCTCGGATTTCTACTGGCGCAAGTCATCCAGCACTTCGTGGAAATCTTCGCTGCTCCCGTCGCAGTGTGGATTTCGCGAAACTATTATCAGTCGATCGTACCGCGTACCACGCCTTCGGCAGGCTTGTCATTTCAAGATGCATTGCCCGAATTGGAGAGGTTCCTTATACTTCTTCTGGTGTGGTATCTCCTGCTACGCTGGCTCTACTTCAAGCCCGTCAAGGAGACAGCGGAGCCACTGCCGAATCCAGAACAACCTGTTTGAACTCGAAAAACCTCGTTTGCATAGAGATCTCCTAATCGAAACCCTGCCGCAACGGATGGTCGACGATGATTGCGCGGCCATCGGTGAGCGCCTTCACCGAATGGCGGACGCCAGAGGGCACAATGGCCACGACCCCGGCACGAACGATCTGCGCGACACCGTCGATTGTCACCTCAAGTTCTCCCTCGATCACTTCGTAGACTTCTTCCTCGGGATGGAAATGCTCGTGAATGGACGCGCCACGCACGAAATCATAATGCGCGAAGGTCATGCTCGCCGAGTGGAAATAGCGTCCGTGCCAACCCGGCAACCGCTCGATGACGCGCAGCTTGCTGACGTCCACGATGGCCATAAAGAACTTCTCCTTCTTCCCGGCGCATCGTAGCACACCCGCCGATTCGGCAGCCGAATCGTCCTGGCTTTAAAACTAAGCGAACGGGTTTTCGTCCGCAGTCGGTCCATAGACCACCGGAACCGGCACATCCAGCAGCCGCAGGTAAACCGATAATTGACCACGGTGGTGATACAAGTGATTCAGCAGGTTGGTGCGCAGCGCCTTGACGCGCGGCTTTTTGAAGATTTCCTTTCCTTTGAAAGTGAGCCGCCAGCTCCCTAAAGCCGTTTCCTCGGTCATGTTGCTCAGCAACTCTTCGGCCGTCAGAACATTTTTCTCAAAGGTGGATCGAATCTCTTCTACGCTATTTGCAGGCACCGGCGGGACGCTGCCAGCGCTGAACTCGTCGAATTTTACGATTCGCTCGGTCATGCCGGGGATGTTAGCAACGTGCATGGCCAACTCGCCGAGCGATCGCGATTTCGGATGCGGCTTCCAACCGAGCTTGTCAGCTGGGATTCTCTCAAGCACGCGCCGCGTCGCCGGCACTTCTTCACGGAATTCATTCAGGATGGACTCAACGATAGCCGCCATTTTGGGTCTCCTCTCAAGAATATGGATATTTGCCCGCACACTAGAACTACACATCGCTGCGTCTCATTAAAACCTGAGCACTACTCTCGCGCGCAAAGGGCGCAGAGTACACTGCGCTCCCTTGGAGCACTTTTTCAGCGACGCGCTTCGGCCCGCGCGCGAATGCCGTTGAGAATGTGCGTCCAGCCCGTGCCGATGCGTGGCCGGACGTCGTCCGGAATGGCGCCCAGAGCAAAGTGGTGGAACGCGATCAGCGTGCCGCCTTCCGTTTCGCTCAGCCGATATTGAAGATTGGAAACAACCGCGTAGGACATAAACAGCGGCCCGCAGATTTCGAGGAGCGTCGGCCGCTTGATGGCCTGCACAGTTCCCCAGAAGTGGCCATTGCCGTCGCCCAGATCGCGGTACCATCGGCCGCCGGGCCACGCTTCGAGTTTCATCGGCATCGCTTTGCCGTCGGGTGTGTCGGCTCCCGGGCCGAGCTGCTCGAGCAGCGCAGCGAAACTTGTGTCGAGCGGCGCGTGTACTTGGATTTCCTGCGTCACGTTCAAAACCAGATTTTCGACTGCCTGTGTTGCTGTTGCGGGACTCATACTTCCTCCTTGTGAAATGATTTGGCTGAATCGGATTTCCGTTCTTTTTCTTCGGCTTTTGCCTCGGCGCGTTCCTTGACGCGAAGCAACTGATGTCCCCAGAAGCGTTCGAAGGTTTCGGTCCATTCATGCAACGGCCGGATGGCCGCGGCATTGGTGCGATAAAGCATGCGCCGGCCCTCACGTCGTGCGCGCACGAGCCCTACGTCGCGCAGCACGCGAAGATGCTTGGAGACGGAGGGCTGCGCCAGGCGCAGCGTCACCACGATGTCGCCAACGGGACGTTCCCGGACCGCAAGATAGCTCAGGATTTCCCGGCGGCGAATTTCGGCCACCGCATTGAAGACGTCGGAAGTGGTAGTGGCGCGCGGCACGATCAAATAATACATTCCCATATAGGAATATGTCAAGCAGAATTTTTACAGCCCCAAGACACTAGAAAAGCAAAAT